>CAYTHB010000050.1:0-19530 GCA_964437515.1 uncultured Sterolibacterium sp. | reverse complement strand
CATGCTGGATGGTCACAGGAGAGGTTTTGGCTTTAATGGCCACGGATTCAGGTATTCGTTTGTCTCATGGGAATTTTCTCTGTTATTGATCGTGGCTATGTGTATTCCAGCTTATCGTTTCCCTGCTGCATAATGATCGTGTTTTTATCGCAAAGGATTCAGCATGACAACAACTTGGTTTGTATCGCGTCACACAGGTGCCGTGGATTGGGCAAAGCAACATGGTGTGCTTGACGACGCCAACAGCCAGGTGCGTACAGTCAGCGAAATCCATGCCGAAACCGTGGCATTGGGTGATTATGTGATCGGGACACTGCCGGTGCATCTGGTGGCCGAAATCTGTGCGCGTGGCGCGCACTACCTGCACATCAGCATGCAGGTGCCTGCCGAGTTGCGCGGAACTGAACTGACCGCTGCGCAAATGGATGCCTGTGGCGCGAGCTGCCGCGAGTTTTTGGTGTTGCCGGCCAGTGACGACATGATTGCCGTGGGAAGCGAACAGCCGCTTCCTGAACCCGGCGCGAGCGTGCATGTGTGTCTGGTGTCCGATCAATACATGGCGAATCTGCTGCCGATACTCAAACGCAAACCCTGCCATGTGGAGCTGATCTACACCTCGGCAATGAAAACCGGGCTTGAACGGCTGACGCGCGCGCTGACCCGTTTTGGCTATGGCTCGGACAAAGTCACATGTCACAAAATTGACGACGCTGCCAGTACCGATTTTGCCGTTGCCCGCATCGAGGCCAGTTCGTTGCGTAACGTATTGCACACCAAACACCCGGGGCTGCATCTGACGATCAATGCCACAGGCGGCACCAAGATCATGTCTTCGGCATTTTTTCTGGAATTCCAGGGTTTTGAGGTGATCTATACCGATTCCCAGAACGGTTCCTAGATACGGTCCATGGACATGCATCCGCGTGAAGTCGAACCGATTGGCAGCCAGATTAAGAAAATCGGGGATTATCTGCATTGCCAGGGCTATGCATTGCTGAGTGCCCAGAGTGATCATCACGCTTATGGAAAATCGATTAATCAACGTTTCTCTGTATCCGAAATGCTCTCGGGGTATGAGGGTCATGCGCTGAGCAAGATGAATGAATCGGGGCAAAAATTCTTGAAGGAAATTTTTGGTCCAAAACTAGGACGTTTTGAGCCAATTGCCAAAAAACAAAGCTTGCTCAACAAGCGCCTGCCAACCATGAAGATCGCCGGACTTAAGGCACAAGGCAAAGACCAGCATATGGTGGGATGCCTCCTGAATGCAAGTATGCTGACCCCGGTTAATGACGGGTACGCCTTTGCCAGCGCAGAAGCTTTCGACTTCTTGACAGGTGGATGGATTGAAGAATGGTGCTGGGCAATCGCTCGTGATTGCAAGCCGGACGATTACAAAGCAAATGTCACCGTTACTTCTCTTGACGCTAAAAAACAACCCTCCTCCGAGCCAGATAACGAGCTCGATCTTGTCATTCTGCATGGAAATCGTCTTTTGATTGCCGAATGCAAAACCATCGAATGGGGAGGCGCAGCGGCAAAGCAGGAGATCTTCAACAAACTGGATGCATTGGGTACCCATGCGCGTGGCCTGTTTGGAAAATCCCTGCTGATTTCTGCCAAGAAGCTGGACGACAAAGCCAGACGACGTGCCGTAAACTACGGTATCCAGGTCATTGAACAAAATGGCTTGCGTAATTTGAAAACCGAAATCCTGACGTGGATGGGTCTTGACAAAGTTCAACCCGATTGAAATTGTTAGTGACTAAAAGTGAATCTTGCTCGGATCCAGCTGCAATGTATAGGTTGCCTGTTTCTTCTTCTCACCTGATTTGACAAAAATCGATTTAATCAGATATGGCTCGGCAAGGCGCACCCCAAACTCTTGCACCAGTTTTTTATCCAAACGTGATTTGTTGGTGGAAAACCAACGATCATCCACTCCATACTTGATGACTTTTTTAATGTCATCGAGTTTTCCAACGGAATCAGATTTCGGATCAAGAAAGCTTATTTCCTGCATCAGCATCTCGGAAGACACAACATCATTTTTCGGTAACAGAAGATCACCTAGTCTCTGCTTGCAGCGGCGCGCCATCCATGCATACAGCAGATAGCTTGCATCCGACAACTTGACCGCCTTGTCGCCAAAAATCACGGTCTTTTTCGCCGGAATGAAGTGCAGCTCTGGCGATACAGGACGCAGGACAGAACGTACCGTTTGTGAAAACGATACCCGCCCACTGGTCAGCGGTGCCTGAACGCCATCGCGCAGTCTCACAAATGGAATATCCGCCAGCCATACCTTGGCGTTTTGACAATCAAGGGTGCGTTTTTCCGGGCCATCTGTATGGATAACGTGCTCATAAGGTGTGGGATAAAAAAATTCCCTGTGCCCTTCATAGGGTGCGGAAACCAGTACATGTGACAGCCGATCCTGGTCACGACCAAAGAGCGAAAGGGCATAGCCGGCGTAATAGCCCATGGTTTTGCGTCCACCTGCAATGGAGACATGGACCTCGGTGTTTTCATCCTGGGTCAGTAACCTGATTCGCTCGGTGATGGTGTCGGCCGCGGCCTCGTTGTCCTGTGGCGTCCGGATGTCTTCCAGCGCCTGACCGGCCGTGTCCTTAATCAGATGAATGTTCTTTTCAGCATCAAACGTGATTGCGGGTAACTGGTAGTCACGGCACAGTTGATGAAACCAGCCTTTGCCAGAGAGCAGATTCAAGGCAGCATGCTCTTTGCCTCTGAGGGTGGTGATCAGGTGGATCTCATCGGGAATCCACTTGTCCTTCTCCTTCTTCTGAACGGCAAGGGCATACAGCGTCTCCGTCAAGATTTGCGGAGAAAGTCCGGAAACGGCTACCAAAATGCGTCGTGTCATGGCGTGCTTTCAGTTGAAAACGGGAATGACGGAATGCTAATAAATTTTGAATGAGATGGATTCTTTGCAAATTTGCAATTACAGCACTTCCCACACATACCCTTGTTGCGTGACTCCTGCACGGAGTTCTTCCATCGCCGCAGCGACCTGTGCTGGTGCGCCGCGCGCGCCCAGTTCGATATGGGGGCGACGTTGAGTTTGTGCATCACCGAGCGACGGCAGACTGAATACGATCAAGTCCGGATAACGCGCTTCGACCGTCTGCATCAAGCCCAGCAATCTTCCTTCACTGCCTTCCCAGACGATGATGGCCGCTTCAGTCTCGCTCACTTTATGGAAATGGGCTGAGTAATAAGTATCGAGCGTCCATTCCAGCATCGGCCAGGCCATTTGCGGGAAGCCGGGGTAAAAATGGTGGTCATGCAATGAGAAGCCGGGCATGCGATTGACGGGATTGGGCACGATGCGGCTGCCCACGGGAAACTCACCCAGTTGCAGGCGTTGCGCTGTCACGTCCACCTGCTGTTCGATGCAACGCGCACGAATTTCCCGCTCGGCATCGACGTGCAGTTGTAAGGCCACGCCCGCGGCGGCCGCCGCTGCATGGCGGGTATGATCGTCAGGGGTAATGCCGATACCGCCAAAGCTGAAAACCACGTCATGGCTGGCTAGTGTGCGCCGCAAAGTCTCCGTCAAGCGTTGCCGGTTATCGCCCAACACCATGCTCCAGGCGAGGTGCAAACCGCGCGTGGCCAGCGTTGCCACCAAATGATCGAAGTGCTTGTCATGCCGCTTGCCGCGGATGATTTCATCACCAATGATCAGCGCGCCGATATTGAGTGTACTCATACCCCTGCCTCCTCATCCATGAGAGCGACTGCGGCTCTCCCACATTTTTTGCAGGCGTTTGACCGACACCGGCGACGGCGTGCGTAACTCCTGCGCATACAGTGCGATGCGTAATTCTTCCAGCAGCCAGCGAAATTCATCGAAAAACACATCCGTCGTTCCTGCCTTCAGGCATGCCAGACGTTCGCGCTCCCAGGGTTTTGCCAGACTCTGCCAGTCGGCCATGAGTCGCGCATCGCGCGCCGGATCGTTGCGGAGTTTATCCAGACGCATCATCGCCCCCTTGAAGTAGCGCGGATACTGCTGGAGTCGCTCGTAAGGCGTGTGCAAAATGAAATCTTTGGCGAGCAGTGCGGTGCATTGCTGGGTGATGTCACTCACCACCGCTGCCTGAGTTTTGGCAAAGCTCGCGAGCTTCTTTTGCAAGGCTGTGTAATCGCTGACGATGCTGCCCACCAGTCGCAAAACCTCCTGCCCGACCAGACCAATGCGCGGTTTGGCTTCTTTCAGGCGCGCTTCAAACTCAGCCGCATTCTGCGGCAAGGGGGAGAGCAAACAGGTACGTTCCAAAGTCACGGCGACGATCTGCGCACGCAAAGCAGACTCCTCACCCTGCGTCATGAATTGCATCGCCATGTCCCGAAAAACCGGTGTGGCAAATAAAGTCTTTTCCAGTTGTTTCATTTGCTCGCGTGCATTAAGCAAAAACAGGCGACGCAAACCGGCGCGATGTTGGGCTTGCGCCTTTTCCGGCGTATCGAATACGCGTAAAGCAACACTGGTTTCTTCATCCACCAGCGCCGGAAAACCGATCACCTTGCGCCCACCCACCACAACTTCCATCAACTCGGGTAAATCACCAAAACTCCAGTGCGTCAGCCCCACCAACTCTGCACTTTGTGTGGAGCTATCGGCATCCTCATCCGTATTCTCCAAGAACGCACTGGCCGCATTGGCCTGTGCGAATTGCTGCTCCACCCGTCCGCCATACTGGGCGCGCAATTCCGCCAGTGAACGCGAGAGCGCCAGCGTGCCGCCATGCTCATCGAGCAAACGGAAATTCATGAACAGATGGGCGCGCAACTCGCCCATACGAAATGCATCGAGCGGCAGTTTCATCATCAGCTTTTCCTCCACAGCACGCGTCAGTGCGCGCAGCAAAGGTTCTTCACGATCATGATCACACGCGCAGAATTCTGCGGCAAAGCCATCCAGTGGCATCAAACGCTGACGATAACGCTGCGGCAGGGTCTTCAACAGTTGCCGCACTTTTTCTTCCAGCAGCCCCGGCACCAGCCATTCACAACGCTGCAGCGGCACCTGATTCAGCTGCAACAAGGGGATGGACAAGGTCACGCCATCGTCGGCCGCGCCCGGGTCATGGTGATAGCTCAAGCGCAAGGAGCGGCCATGGCATTCGAGCTGTGGCGGAAAGGCATCCGTGGTAATGCCTGCTGCCTCATGCCGCATCAACTGCTCGCGTTCAAGGAACAACAGCCTGGCGTTTTGTGCCTCAGCCCCCTTGCGCCAAGCATCGAAGGCCGCCAGCGTCACCGCATCGACAGGCAGCTTGCTGTCATAAAACGCCTCGATCAGCGTTTCATCGACCAGCACATCGGGGCGACGTGATTTGTGCTCCAGTGCTTCAATATCGCGCACCAGCTTGCGGTTATGTTGCAAGAACTTTGCGCGCCGCACATAGTCTTCATGCACCTCACCACTCACCAGCGCATCGCGGATGAACAACTCACGCGCCAGTTTCATTTCTGCCGGTGTGGATTGCCCCGGCCTACCAAAGCTCACGCGGCGTTTGGCATAGAGCAGCAAACCATGCAGCGTCGCCCGCTCCCACGCCACCACCTGCCCAGAGTTTTTTTCCCAGTGCGGCTCATACACATGCTTACGCACGAGATGCGCGCCCGTGCGCTCCAGCCATTCCGGTTCGATTTTCGCCACGCAGCGCGCAAACAGACGTGAGGTTTCCACCAGTTCTGCCGCGACGATCCAGCGTCCGGCTTTTTTTACTAAAGACGAACCCGGATGCAGATGAAACTTGATTCCGCGCGCCCCGAGATAATGTCCATCCTCTTCGTTTTTTAAACCGAGATTGCCCAGCAAGCCGGTGAGCAGCGCGTTATGCAGTGCCTCATAACTGGCGGGCAGGGTATTCTCGCGCCAACCATGTTCATTGCACAGCGCGTGCAACTGCCCATGAATATCGCGCCATTCGCGCAGGCGCATCCACGAGATGAAATTCTGCTTGCACCAGGCTTTCTGTTTCGACGAGGATTCGTGTTTCCACACCTCGTCCGTTGCTTGCCACAACTTGAGCCAGCTGATGAATTCCGAGCGTTCATCTTTCCAGCGCGCATGCGCCTGATCGGCACTACCCGCGCGTTCTTGCGGGCGTTCACGTGGGTCGGGAATCGACAATGCAGCGGCAATCACCAGCACCTCGGTGAGCGCACCCAGATCGCGCCCCGCCAGGATCATGCGACCAATCTTCGGATCGAGCGGCAGTTTGGCCAGCTCACGCCCAACTTTAGTGAGATTGCGCTGCTCATCGACCGCACCCAACTCACCCAGTAACTGATAGCCATCGCTCACCATCTTCGGCAACGGCGCTTGTAGGAATGGGAAGTCTTCGACATCGCCCAGATGCAGCGACTTCATGCGCAAGATCACCCCGGCCAATGAGGAGCGCAGAATTTCCGGATCGGTATATGCAGGGCGGCGATTGAAGTCTTCTTCGTCATACAAGCGCAGGCAAACGCCACTCGCCACCCGCCCGCAACGCCCGGCACGCTGCCGCGCTGCCGCCTGCGAAATCGGCTCGACCAGCAACTGCTCGACCTTGTTGCGATGGCTATAGCGTTTGATCCGCGCCAATCCTGCATCGACGACATAGCGGATGCCCGGCACGGTGAGCGAAGTTTCCGCCACATTGGTCGCCAGCACCACGCGCCGCCCTTGATGCGAGGCGAAGATGCGCGCCTGTTCCTGCGCCGATTGACGGGCGAACAAGGGGAGGATTTCGGTCTGCTGTATTCCAGCACGGCGCAAGCCATGCTTACGCAAGGCCTCGGCCGCCTCGCGGATTTCACGTTCGCCGGGAAGAAACACCAGCACATCGCCCGCACCGACGCGTTGCACCTCATCCACGGCATCGACGATCGCATCGTTGAGATCACGCTCCTTGTCGGCACTGCTGCCATCTTGCAAGGGTCGCCAGCGCATCTCGATGGGATACAGCCGCCCCGAAACCTCAATCACCGGCGCGGGCTGATCGGCAACCTTGAAATGCTGAGCAAAACGCTCCGCATCCAGTGTCGCCGAGGTGACGATGACCTTAAGTTCAGGGCGACGTGATAACAGTTGTTTCAGGTAGCCCAGCAAAAAGTCGATATTGAGACTGCGCTCATGCGCTTCATCAATGATGAGCGTATCGTACTGGCGCAACAAGGGATCGCCCTGAGTTTCCGCCAGCAGGATGCCATCGGTCATCAGCTTGATATAGGTATCGCTGGAGATGCGATCGGTAAACCGAATCTTGTAGCCGACATAACGTCCCAGTTCTGATTTCAGCTCTTGCGCAATCCGCGCAGCGGTGGCGCGCGCAGCGATACGCCGTGGCTGAGTATGGCCGATCAGCCCGGCACTGCCGCGCCCGAGTTCGAGACAGAGCTTAGGCAACTGAGTGGTTTTACCCGAGCCGGTTTCGCCACACACCACCACCACCTGATGTTGCAAAATGGCGCGCGCAATTTCCTCGCGCCGCTGGTTGACGGGCAGCAATTCGTCATAGTCAATAGCTGGCCGCGCAGCCAGACGCGCAACGGGATCGAACTTCACTTGGCTAATTGGAGAACGGTATAAATGCCCAGACCGGTCAGAACCAGCGAGCCGCCCAGATGCAACGCGGCAGCGCCGAACGCCCAAGCATACTCAGCACGCTGAATCAGCCCCACGACTTCAGCAGAAAAAGTGGAAAACGTCGTCAGCCCGCCGAGAAAGCCCGTGATCACGAACAGCTTGAGCTCGGGTGTCAGATCGATATTGATATGAAACACCGTTACCGCCATACCCACGAGAAAGCCCCCGACCAGATTGGCGGCCAAGGTTCCCAACGGCAAGGTTGGAAACAAAGGATTCAGCAGCACGCCCAGCCCCCAACGTAGCCATGCACCGAGCGCAGCACCCAGACCGACAGCAAGAAATGACATCAGATTCATCCGAGGATTTTACCCTGTCGATTATGCCCAGACATCCTTGTGATAGCGTCCTTCGTGTGCCACGGCATCGAGATAGGCGCGCGCTTCATCCGGGCTGCGCCCCGATTGCTGGCTGATGATCTCCAGCAAAGCCTGTTCGACATCACCGGCCATATGGGTGGCATCGCCGCAAATATAGAAGCTGGCTCCACGTTCAAACCGACGCCAGATCAATGCGGCTTCCTCACGCAAGCGATGCTGCACATAGACTTTTTCGGAATGCTGTCGTGAAAACGCAGTTAACAACCGAATATCGCCCGCACCTGCCAACGATTCCCATTCCTCACGATAGAGAAAATCATGATCCGGATGGCGGCAACCAAAAAACAGCAAGGGTACGTCGCCTTCAGGCCAAATCTCTGCCAACCGATTTCCCTGATTTTCAGCTTGCCTGACAAGATGCTGAACGAAGCCACGAAAGGGTGCGACTCCCGTTCCCGGACCGATCATCACACAACCCACCGGCGCATCCAGACGGATGGGGCGAAAGCGTTTATTCGCTTGAAGAAACACATCACATTCATCACCGATTTCCAGCTGAGCAGATAGATAACCCGATGCCAGCCCGGTTCGTTGTCTGCCCTGCGTCACATATTGGACATGAGCAACACACAGCGTGATTCGATCTGCATCCACAAGTGGCGAAGACGCAATCGAATAAAAACGCGGCTGTAAGGTCGATAACAATTTGAGCCACGCTTCGACACCCAGAGCTTGCGCTGTCACGGGAAAATCTTCGAGCAGATCGAGCAGCTCACGTCCTTGGGCATAGACTGCCTCAACATCCGCATGTTCTAGTTTCAATGCGGCCGCAATCTCTTGCCAATGTGCCCGTTCTGCTTCGTCGTCAATCTGTGCAACAAACTTTTCAACACGTGCACGATTCAAGGATTTGATATCCAGACGCACTCGCAGCGCATCCTCGAAGCGCAAGGTGTCAGCTCCCAGTGTCACCTGGAGGTCTCCATCCAACGCCATTAAATCGAGAAGACGTGAAACCAGCGATGGTGCATTGTGCGCCCATACGCCGAGGGCATCTCCGGGCTGCCAGTCCATGCGGCGAGGATCGGGAAAATGATTCAAATCCAGTTGCAAGGAAACCGTTTCCTGCAAATTCTCTGCGGGTGCATGGGTGAGCAAGCAGCGGGATGCGACACGCGCGCGACAGGGATGCTTACGGGAAATCTGTTGCGCCGAATTTTCATGCGCTGCGTAGTGCGCACTTGCGGCTTCATGCAGATAGTCACCCACCTCGTTTTGTGAGATGGGCGTAGTCAACAACCTGGATTCACTCAACAAACCATGCAAGGCATCAAACCAGTCACCCACCTGATCTTCATTTTCCTGATCGACCTCATGCACAGGCAAAAGAGCACGCGCACCCGCCTGACTCAGCAAGGTATGCAAGCTGTGTCCCGCCCGACAGAAATTGGGATACGCACTGTCACCGCACGCAAGTAAAGCGTAATTCGTTTGCTGAAGAGTCTGTGCCGACTCCGTTTCCAGCCGCTCTGCAAACGCATGCGCATTTTCTGGCAACTCACCATCCCCCGCAGTGGCGCACACCACAAAAACCAGCGACTCGCGTGACCAGTCGATGAGCGTATGCGCATCCAGATCAAGCACACGCGGTGACAAGGGATTGCCATTGATATTCACGTCCGAAAGCTCTTCTGCCAGACGCAGCGCAACACTTTTGCAGTAACCGTATTCAGAACCATACAGAATCAGGATGGGATGAGCGTCAGGCGCGTCGCTTGCAAACTGGAATAATTCATCGACAGGATTCGTCCGGTGTTTCTGCTCCCATATCTCCTGCACTGAGCGCGCAGAAATTTGAGGGTCACGCAGACAAACGACCGAGAAAGAACTGCTGCGTGTCGAATTTTCTTCCGCACGCAAACGATAGGCCGCTTCGCCTGAAGGACGTTGCATCAGTTTTTGCCGAAAAAATTGTTTCCCCACTTCCCAAGTCAAAGGCAGGGCAATGTCAGGACGCGCATAAGTCGATTTGGGCTTGACACCGGTCATGATGGCGCCAAACTCGTTCATGAAACGATCGCCCACCCGTTCTGCCAGACTGGCAGCAGCATCGAGGAAAAAGGGGAAACGATAAGACATGCGTGCCGAGAGGGCGGAAGAGGCAAAATCCTTACCAAACGCGGCCATCCAGCGTTGGTGATAAATGGCCGTTGCCGTGGCATCAAAGGTATTGGCAGCAAACATTTCAATCACGCGACGTGCTGCCAATCGGCCACCGATCATGGCAGTATGAATACCCTCACCCGTCAATGGGTCGGTCTGTCCGGCCGCATCGCCCACGGCCATGAACTGCTGCATGGTGCTGCGCTCCACACCGCCCATGCGCAGCGAAGCCGTCCGCACCGGCTCCAGAAATTCAACGCGCGGCCCGAGGACGCGCTGGATGAAAGGGTCGTTGTAAATCCGGTCTTCGTAAATGCGCGCCGCATCTTCAACACGTGCGGCACCACCGGGAATGATGTACGCCCCGAGATCGATGTCATCGTTGTAATGACGAAAAAGCGCGACATAACCTGGCAACACATATTCTGGAAACAACAGTACCCCGCCCGCCTTGAAATTATGTGTGCCCCCTTTGACATATTGACGTGCAGCGGCAGCACTGGGGGCATCACTCACCACGCCCAGAGCACGCGCCAGTTTGCTGGTGGCACCATCGGCGGCAATCAGCATTCGGCAACGTAATACACGTTCATCCGTCAGACGTACCTGCCAGTGGCCATCCGATTGCAGCTCAGCCGCACTGACATTCGCTTCTTCAAGCAGGGTGGCTCCTGCTGTCGCTGCACGACGTGCAATGCGTTCGTCGCAAATCATGCGTTTGATGGCAAAGGTACGGTTTTCCTTGATGACGGTCGCATCCCCGCCTTCATGGGTCATGTAATTCTCGCCACTGGGTGAGACGAAGCCCCCCGACGTGGTGTCCTGATACAGCCCCTCCGCAATAATCGCTTGCAGCACGCCCATGTCTTCAAGAATGTCGAGGGCGGGTGCGCACCACGCATCGCCGCAATACTTGTCACGAGGAAAGCGCGCCTTGTCGAGTAGCCCCACCTGCAAGGGCTTGCCCTGCTGACGTGACTCATGGGCAAGGTAATAGGCCGTCGTTGCCCCCGCCGGCCCGGCACCGACGACGATGACATCGAATTCCTGAACGATATTTTGGGAGGTATTTGAGTTCATGCACTTGTTTATCAAGGAAAGATTGTGTGCGTACATTGTAAGCCCGTTTGTCCGAAGGCTGACTCCGCCTGGCGGTGACTAGTTCGAAAGTACTAGTCGTTGGCGTCAGACTAGTTCATTTGACCGAGTGCCGCCCCCTACCAATGATTTCCCATGGACAGACCTGTGACGGATGGTGATTCGAGTGCTCACTACCTAGACTTCGAACATCGGAAAAACCAGATCAAGACGCACTTGAAGCCTGCAGCAGATGCAGGCCAGATTCAAAAGGTTTTTAACTTTGGTAAAGGGGAACGTCGTGGCATCGCAAAAGACGAAACAGTGGTCAGTCGTCGCCATGAGTACCATCGCATTCACCGTGTGTTTTATGGTCTGGATGATGTTTGCCGTCATCGGCATCCCAATCAAAAAAGCCTTGAGCCTCAATGAAACCCAGTTCGGCCTGCTAGTGGCCATGCCGGTGCTGACCGGCTCGCTGATCCGTCTGCCGCTGGGCATGTTGACCGACCGTTTTGGTGGCCGCTCCATTTTTGCCATTCTGATGGCATCGACCATCGTACCGATTTACCTGATTCAATATGGCACCGAGTTCTGGCATTTTCTGGTCATGGGACTGTTCGTTGGGGTGGCAGGCGGCTCATTCACAGTCGGCATTGCCTACTGCGCACGCTGGTTCCCGAAAAATCAGCAGGGATTGGCCATGGGTATCTTCGGTGCGGGCAACTCCGGGGCGGCTGTGACCAAACTGGTCGCGCCTTCGCTGGTGCTGGCCTATGGCTGGCAGTACGTGCCCACGGTCTACGCCGCCATCATGCTCGGCACACTCGTCCTATTCTGGCTATTTACTTTTGACGACCCCTCTCACAAGACAGGTTCCAATGTCACGGTCGCCGAGCAACTCTCTGCATTGAAAGATCCGAAAGTCTGGAAATACTGCCAGTATTACTCCATCGTCTTCGGAGGCTATGTCGCGCTATCACTCTGGATGACCAAGTATTACGTCGCCGAATACGGTTTCGACATCAAGGATGCCGCCTTCCTTGCCGCCTGTTTCTCGCTGCCAGGTGGGGTGTTGCGTGCCTTGGGCGGCTATTTTTCCGACAAGTTCGGTGCGCACAAGGTGACTTGGTGGGTGCTGTGGTTCTCGTGGATCTGCCTGTTCATCCTGTCCTACCCCCAAACGGATCTGGTCGTACAAACCGTTTCGGGCCCACAAAGTTTCCATATCGGCCTCAATGTCTGGGTGTTTACCGCGCTGATGTTTGGCATGGGCATCGCCTGGGCGATTGGCAAGGCTTCCGTATTCAAATACATCTCCGATGACTATCCCAAGAATATCGGTGTCATTTCCGGCATCGTCGGACTGGCCGGTGGTATGGGTGGTTTTCTGTTGCCGATCATGTTCGGCGCACTGGTCGATTGGACGGGCGTGCGTTCCAGCTGCTTCATGCTGATGTATGGCGTGGTCTGGGTCTCGCTGATCTGGATGTACTGGACGGAAGTCCGCAGCATGGACACCATGACTAGGCAACATTTGGCTGCTTGATTGAAGTACACCATGAAATCAACCCATCAGGAGAAAAGCATGAGTAACGCAACAGCCCCACTGGGGCGTGAAGCGAATATGCCCGCCGGTGACGCGCCGCGCGTGACATCAAGTTGCGACATCGCCGACTGGCGGCCTGAGGATCAAACCTTCTGGGAAACCACCGGTCGCAGCATCGCCAATCGCAATCTGTGGATTTCCATCCCCAGCCTGCTGTGCGGCTTCGCCGTCTGGCTGATGTGGGGCATCATCACCGTATTGATGACCAATGCGGGCTTCCCGTTCAAGCCCGATGAATTGTTCACCATCGCCGCAATCTCCGGCCTTTCGGGTGCCACCCTGCGGATTCCGGCCTCCTTCTTCATCCGCATCTGTGGTGGCCGCAACACGGTTTGGCTGACGACGGCTCTGCTGATGGTTCCCGCCGTACTGACCGGCATTGCGCTGCAGGACAAAACCACACCGCTGTGGTTCTTCCAGCTCTGCGCGCTGCTCTCCGGCATTGGTGGTGGCAACTTTGCCTGCTCGATGTCCAATATCAGCACCTTCTTTCCCAAGCGTCTGCAAGGCACCGCGCTGGGTCTGAATGCTGGCCTGGGCAACTTCGGTGTCACCACCATGCAAATCCTGATTCCGCTGGTAATCGGCGCAGGCATTTTCGGTGCTCTCGGCGGCGACCCTATTCCGCTGGCAAAAGATTCGGCTTCCCTGGTGGGCAAGATCACGGCAGGAACGCTGGTCTACACACAAAACGCGGGCTATGTCTGGCTGCTATTGCTAGTGCCCCTGGCCGTGTTGGGCTGGTTTGGCATGAACAATCTGCTGACCGTCTCGCACAATATCGGCTCGACCGCTTCCGCGCTATTCAAAATTGTTTTCTTTTACGCGCTGGCACTGGTGATTTCTGCTGTTGCTCTGTACCTCTACCTGCCTGCACCGAGCGGCATCGGCGTGCTTTCTGGCAATGGCATGTGGCTCATGCTGGTGGGGGTGATGTTCGGCACGCTGTTTGCCATGAAGCTCACCGCCACGGGTGAAATGAAAACCAACCTGACCAAGCAGTTCTCGATTTTCAAGAACAAGCACACCTGGTCGATGACTGCGCTGTATGTCGTGACCTTCGGTTCCTTCATCGGTTTCTCGATGGCGCTGCCCCTGTCGATCACCGTGATCTTCGGCAATACCCATGTGCAAGATCCCGTCACCCAGGTCTGGACGCACGCCAAGAATCCGCATGCCCCGTTTGCCCTGATGTATGCCTGGATCGGCCCCTTTGTCGGCGCGCTGATTCGTCCGGTGGGCGGCTGGATTTCCGATAAAGTAGGTGGCTCCATCGTCACTCAGGTGATCTCCGTCGTACTCGTGGTGGCCTCGATTGCCACAGGTCAAGTGATGTATGAAGCGTATCATTCCGCCACGCCCGAGCAATACTTCTTCACCTTCATGGTCATGTTCGTGATTCTGTTTGCCGCGTCCGGTATTGGTAACGGTTCGACCTTCCGTACCGTGGGCGTGGTGTTTGACCAGGATCAGCGTGGTCCGGTACTGGGCTGGACTTCCGCTGTCGGTGCTTACGGCTCCTTCATCGCCCCGGTCATCATCGGTGCGGAAATCAAGGCCGGTACGCCAGAAAATGCGATGTATGGCTTTGCCGTGTTCTATGCCGTCTGTGTAGTTGTCAACTGGTGGTTTTACCTGCGCAAGGATGCCTATATCAAGAATCCCTGATTTCGTAACGTAGCAACTGTTTTATTTCCCCGGCCGTCATTGGCTGACTGTTTCACCCTGGAGCCTGCAACCATGTGGTCTCCGTTACACAAGAGGAGCAACAAGAGATGAGTCATTTTCTTGACCGACTGAAGTTTTTCGAGCGTGTTCAAAGCACGTTCTCCGGTGGCCACGGTATCGTGACCAACGAAGACCGCAAGTGGGAAGACGCCTATCGCAATCGCTGGCGTCATGACAAGATCGTGCGTTCGACGCACGGTGTGAACTGCACGGGCGGCTGCTCGTGGAAAATTTTCGTCAAGAATGGCCTTGTTGCCTTCGAAATGCAGCAGACCGACTATCCGCGCACGCGCGACGATCTGCCCAACCACGAACCGCGTGGCTGTCAGCGCGGTGCTTCGTTCTCCTGGTATCTCTACAGCCCGCACCGCATCAAGCATCCGCTGGTACGTGGTCGTCTGCTTGACCTGTATCGCGCTGAACGCAAGAGCGGCAAGGATCCAGTCGAAGCCTGGGAAGCCATCCAGAACGATCCCGCCAAGCGGATTCAGTACACCGCCGTGCGCGGTCTGGGTGGTTTTGTGCGTACCGACTGGGATGAAGTGACGGAAATCGCTGCTGCCGCCAACGTCTATACCATCAAAAAATGGGGTCCGGATCGCATTTACGGTTTCTCGCCGATTCCCGCGATGTCCATGCTTTCCTATGCCGCCGGTTCGCGCTACCTGTCGCTGATTGGTGGAGCCTGCGGTTCGTTCTACGACTGGTATTGCGATCTGCCCGCAGCCAGCCCGCAGACCTGGGGTGAGCAGACCGACGTGCCGGAAGCGGCCGACTGGTACAACTCGACCTATCTCATCATCTGCGGTGCGAACCTGCCGATGACCCGTACTCCGGATGCCCACTTCGCCACCGAAGTGCGCTACAAGGGCGCGAAGGTGGTCTCGATGGCACCGGACTATGCCGAATTCGTGAAGTTCGCCGACCTCTGGATGCCGGTCAAGCAGGGCACTGACTCGGCGGCCTTCCTCGCCATGGGTCACGTCGCACTGAAGGAATTCCACGTCAAGCGTCAAGACCCGTATTTCCAAGAATACATCCGCAAGTACACCGATCTGCCGATGCAGGTATTGCTGCGTAAGGCGGGTGATGGTTATGCCAGCGACCGCACGCTGCGCGCTTCGGATTTCGCCGGCAATCTGGGCGAGAGCAACAACCCGGAGTGGAAGACCATCGTTTATGACGAAAAGACCAAGGCTTACGTCGCACCGAATGGTTCCGTGGGCTTCCGTTGGGGCGAAGATGGCAAGTGGAATCTGCTGCCGAAGAATGCGGCCAATCAAGAAGAAATTCTCGCTGAACTGACCTGTATCGACAGCCGTGACGACGTGGTTTCCGTCGGCTTCCCGCACTTCAATGCGGGCGAGCCGGGGCTGCTCTATCGCAACGTGCCGGTACGCAAGCTCAAGCTGGCGAATGGCGAAGATGCGCTGGTCTCCTCGGTGTATGACTTGCAAGTCGCGCAGTACGGCATTGACCGCGGTCTGGGTGGCGGTAACGTGACGGACTCCTACGAGGACGACAAGGTTGCTTACACCCCGGCATGGGCGGAGAAGGTCACCGGCGTGAAGCGCGCCGATTTGATCCGCACCGGCCGCGAGTTTGCCGAGAACGCCTCGAAGACCAAGGGCAAGTCCATGGTCATCATGGGTGCGGCAATCAACCACTGGTATCACAACGATCTGTCGTATCGCGCGATCATGAACCTGCTGCACATGTGCGGCTGCGTCGGTCAGACCGGCGGTGGCTGGGCACACTATGTGGGTCAGGAAAAGCTGCGTCCGCAGGCTGGCTGGGCACCGATTGCCTTCGCCACCGACTGGCATCGTCCGCCGCGTCACATGAACTCGACGACTTTCTGGTACTTCCAGACCGACCAGTGGCGTTACGAAAAGGTGTCGGCCGACGGCCTGCTCGCCGACAATGCCAAGAGCAAGTACAAGGGCTATCAGCTCGCTGACTACAACGTCGTTTCGCAGCGTCTGGGCTGGTTGCCTTCGGCTCCGCACTTCAACAAGAACCCGATCGACATCGTGACCGAAGCTGAAAAGGCCGGGGCGACGGATGAGGCGGGTGTAGCCAAGCACATGGTCGAGCAGTTGAAGTCCGGCAAGCTGTACTTCGCCTCGGAAGACGTGGACGCACCGGAAAACTTCGTGCGTAACCTGTTCGTCTGGCGTTCCAATCTGCTGGGTTGTTCGGCCAAGGGTCACGAATACTTCCTCAAGCACCTGATTGGCGCGCAGAATGGCGTGCTGCAAGAAGGCGTGGAAGGTCGTGCCTGCAAGGAAATCAAGTGGCACGAGAATGGCCCGACCGCCAAGCTCGATCTGATGGTGGATATCAACTTCCGTCTGAACTCGACGGGTGCGTATTCCGACATCATCCTGCCGACGGCGACCTGGTACGAAAAGCACGATCTCAACACCACCGACATGCACCCCTTCGTGCATCCGCTGTCCGAGGCTGTCAGCCCCGGCTGGGAATCGAAGTCTGACTGGCAGATTTTCCAGAACATTGCCAAGGCCTTCTCCAAGCTGGCAGAAAAGCATCTGGGTACGAAGAAGGATGTCGTCGCCCTGCCGATGCAGCATGACTCCCCCTTCGAGCTGGCACAGGCAATCGGCGTGAAGGACTGGAAGAAGGGCGAGTGTGAGCCGATTCCGGGCAAGACCTTGCCGCTGCTCAAGGTGGTATCGCGCGATTACCCGAATACGCTGAAGAAGTTCCAGGCCATCGGCCCGTTGATGAGCAAGCTGGGCAACAACGTCAAGGGGATCGACTGGAACACCGATCAGGAGCTCAACGAGCTCAAGTCGCTCAACGGCGAAATTCTTGAGGATGGCGTTTCCAAGGGCTTGCCGAGCATTGCCGCGGATATCGCTGCGTGTGATGCCGTGCTGCGTATGGCACCGGAAACCAACGGTGAAGTTGCGCACAAGTCGTGGTCGGCACTGTCGGTCAAGACGGGCATCGACCATCACCACCTGTATGCTGGCCGTCATGAAGACAAGATTACCTTCCGTGACATCCAAGCACAGCCGCGCAAGATCATCACCGCACCGACCTGGTCGGGGATCGAGTCGGAAACCGTGTCCTACACCGCAGGCTACACCAACATCCACGAGCACATTCCCTTCCGCACCCTGACGGGCCGTGCCCAGTTCTATCAGGATCACGAGTGGATGCTGGACTTCGGCGAAGGCTTCTGTGCTTTCCGCCCGGGTCTGGACATGAAGGCCGTAGAAGCCGCGCCGGCTTCGGTGAAGGCCAAGCCGCATCTGGTGCTCAACTGGATCACACCGCACTCGAAGTGGGGTATCCACTCCAGTTATCAGGACAACCTGCGTATGCTCAATCTGTTCCGTGGCGGCCCGTATTTCTGGATCGCCGAGGATGATGCCAAGAGCATCGGCTTGGAAGACAACGACTGGGTGGAAGCCGTGAATGGTAACGGTGCAACGGTGGCGCGTGTCGTGGTATCGCAGCGTGTGCCGCGTGGCATGGCGTTGATGTATCACGCACAGGAGAAGATTGTGAACGTCCCCGGCTCGCCGACCACCGGCAAGCGCGGCGGTATTCTCAACTCCGTCACACGCGTGGTGGTCAAGCCGACCAATATGGTCGGTGGCTATGCCCAGCTGGCTTACGGCTTTAACTACTATGGCACGGTCGGTACGCAGCGTGACGAGTTTGTCGTGGTTCACAAGATCGAGGACAAGGATGTGGATTGGCTCGAACGTCCGCTGACCCCCGAACGCGAAGGCAAGCTGAACCCGCCGGGCGTGGGGCCGCGTTAAGATCGAGATGAATGAAAGCGGAGAGGGTGCAACGGCTCTCTCCGATTGAATACCGCACATTCCGCACATTCCGTAAGGAGAATCGCATGAAAGTTCGCGCACAATTTGCCCTTGTCTTCAACCTCGACAAGTGCATTGGCTGCCACACCTGTTCCGTGACGTGCAAGAACGTCTGGACCAACCGCAAGGGCGTGGAATACGCCTGGTTTAACAACGTCGAATCCAAACCCGGCATCGGCTATCCGAAGAACTGGGAAAACCAGGACATCTGGAATGGTGGCTGGGAGTTGGTCGATGGCAAGCTGCAACTGAAGTCCGGCAGCAAGCTCTCACGCCTGCTCAACATCTTCTCCAACCCCGACATGCCGGAGATCGACGACTACTACGAGCCGTTTACCTTCGACTACGCGCGTTTGCAGAATGCACCGCTCTCCGAAGCTGCGCCGACCGCCCGTCCGGTGTCGCAGATCACTGGCGAGAAAATGGACAAGGTGCGTTGGGGCCCGA
The DNA here is from genome assembly GCA_964437515.1 of uncultured Sterolibacterium sp. Classification (GTDB taxonomy): domain Bacteria; phylum Pseudomonadota; class Gammaproteobacteria; order Burkholderiales; family Rhodocyclaceae; genus Sterolibacterium. The sequence continues at coordinate 657 of CAYTHB010000050.1, read as the reverse complement.
ATTGGGAAGACGATCTGGCCGGCGAGTACGACAAGCGCGCCAAAGACGTCAACATGAAGTCGCTCGAAAAGCAGATTTACTCGCAATTCGAAAACACCTTCCACATGTACCTGCCGCGTATGTGTAACCACTGTCTGAATCCGGCCTGTGTCGCGGCTTGCCCGTCCGGCTCGATCTACAAACGCGAAGAAGATGGCATCGTGCTGGTCGACCAAGACAAGTGCCGTGGCTGGCGGCAGTGTGTGTCGTCCTGCCCGTACAAGAAGGTGTATTACAACTGGGAATCGGGCAAGGCCGAGAAGTGTATCGGTTGCTATCCGCGTGTCGAATCCGGCATGCCCACCGTCTGTTCCGAGTCCTGCGTCGGTCGTATTCGTTACAACGGCATCATGCTGTATGACGCCGACCGTATCGAAGAACTCGCCTCGATGCCGAACGTACAGGATCTCTACGAAGCCCATCGCAGCATCTTCCTCGACCCGAACGATCCGCAGGTCATCAAGGCGGCGCGTCGCGATGGCGTGCCGGAAGACTGGATCGAAGCCGCACGCAAGTCGCCCATCTGGAAAATGGCGATGGAATGGAAGATTGCCTTCCCGATACACCCCGAGTTCCGCACCCTGCCGATGGTCTGGTATGTGCCGCCGCTCTCGCCGG
>CAYTHB010000049.1:0-20064 GCA_964437515.1 uncultured Sterolibacterium sp. | reverse complement strand
GAAATATGCAATTCAAAACCGTTCGTTCAGACTCATACCTTCATTGGAATTGACTCCTATTTTCCACGAACTGTTTTCCACGAACCCATTCCATCCGGATTCCGGCAGCAAAAAAATGCGAGCAATCGCCGCATTTTTTCAATTTTCTATTCAGCGATACAAATTGATCTGATCGCGCAGCTTGATCGTTTCTGCACGCGCGGCCTCGGCAAAATCCTTGCCCTTGCTGGCATACAAAATGCCGCGTGAAGAATTGATGACCAGCCCTGTGCCATTCGCTGTACGCCCGGCACGTACCAGCTTTTCCACATCGCCCCCTTGCGCCCCTACACCCGGCACGAGGAAAGGCATATCCCCCACCAGTGCGCGCACCCGCGCCATCTGCTCTGGCCAGGTTGCCCCGACCACCAGCATGCAGTTGCCGTTGTGGTTCCAGTGTTGCGCCACACGTTCAGCGACTGCTGCAAATAAAGGGCGACCGCCCACATCCATATCCTGAAAATCAGCCGCCCCCGGATTGGATGTGCGACAAAGAATCACCACGCCTTTATCCGCATGGCGCAAGAATGGCTCGGCGGTGTCATAGCCCATATAGGGATTGATGGTCACCGCATCAGCACCATAACGATCAAATGCCTCGCTAACATATTGCTCGGCCGTGCTGCCAATATCGCCGCGTTTTGAATCCAGGATCACCGGAACAGCCGGATAATTTTTCTGGATGTAGGCGATCACCGCCTGCAACGCCCCTTCCGCCTGATGCGCTGCGAAATAGGCGATTTGCGGTTTGTACGCGCACACTAGATCGTGCGTCGCATCGATGATGGCACGGCAAAAAGTGTAGATGCCTTCTGCATTTTTTGGCAGATGCTCCGGCAACCGATCGAGATCGGGATCCAGCCCCACACACACCAGTGAATTGTGTTGTTGCCAAACGGCAGCGAGTTTTTCAGTGAAACGCATGAAGGGAAATCCTGATCGAAAAAGCAAAGCGTATTCTATCGGCACGAGCGCAAATACCTGCAGTCAAGCAACAAAACCATCGCTTGCAGTTTTTGTATATTAGAATATACTTATATTCATGAAGACTCTACTTTTCTTACCTCGCATACCCCGCCCACAGCGCATCGCTCAGTCGCTGTCGCCGACTGCGGCACGCCGGATCATGGCAATAGCCTGTGGTGTTGGACTAAGCATCTCACTCGCCCTAGCCCAGCCCAGCACGCCCAGCCCAACCACGCCGCTCGCCACAATCAGTGCCGCAATACGCGAGGTAGACCGCACCTATCCTGCCGAAGCGGTGGTCGAAGCCGTGCGCCAAGCCACTCTGGCAGCACAGGTCACCGGGCGCATCCTGGAAGCCCGCGTGGATGTCGGCGCGCGCGTCAAGGCAGGCGAAGTGTTGATGCGTATCGACACGCGTGAAGCTGCCGAAGCCCTGATCGGCGCACAGGCGCAATACACGCAATCCAAGGCCAATCTGACACGCATCAAAGAACTCTACGCACAAAAATTTGTCAGCCAGGCCGCGCTCGATAAGGCCGAGGCCGATAACCGCAGTGCCGCAGCCAATGCCGCACGTGCCGGTGCCACCAGCAGTCATGCGGTGATCGTCGCACCATTCGCCGGCGTGATTGCGCAACGCTTTGCAGAAGCCGGAGAAATGGCCAACCCCGGCCGTCCGCTCATCAGCCTATTTGAACCCGGCGATATGCGCGTGGTGGCCAGTATTCCGCAGTACAAACTGGCGGACGTGCGGCAGGCATTGCGCGGCAAAATCGAGTTTCCCGGTCACCCCGAGTGGCTGGAAGCCAAGCGTATCGAAGTGCTGCCTACCATCGACCCCGTCAGTCATGCGGTGCGGGTACGGCTGTATTTACCCGATGGCCTGTCCGCAGCCATCGTTCCGGGATTGTTTGCCCGCGCACATTTCGTCATCGGCAGCACGCAAAAGCTGCTCGTTCCGACGACCTCCATCATCCGCCGAGGTGAATTGACCGGGCTGTATGTGCTCGATGAGCAAGGCAAACCGCGCTTGCGCCAGGTGCGTCTCGGGGAAGCGGCTGCCGCAGGTCAGACAGAAATCCTGGCCGGCCTCAAAGCGGGTGAAAAAGTCGTTCTCGATCCGCTCAAAGCCAGTTTCATGACCACAAATGCCGCCACTCGCTGACCTTTGCTGACCTTCGCCAACGCCGCTGACCATGAATATTTCAGGCCGTATCGCCGCCACCTTTCAGCGTCACTCCATGACGCCGCTGATTGCACTGGTCACCCTGTTGTTCGGCATTTTTGCGGTGCTGATTACGCCCCGCGAAGAAGAGCCGCAGATCAATGTCACCATGGCCAATGTACTGGTGCCATTTCCCGGGGCTTCCGCCAAAGACGTGGAGTCACTGGTGGCGCGCCCCGCAGAGCAAGTGCTTTCGCGCATCAGCGGCATTGATCACGTGTATTCCGTTTCGCGTCCCGGCATGGCGATCATCACCGTGCAATTCAAGGTGGGCGAGGATCAGACTCAAGCATTGGTGCGCCTTTACGACACCATCCATTCGCACCGGGACTGGCTCTCGTCACAACTTGGCGTGCTGGAACCCATCGTCAAACCCAAAGGCATTGATGACGTCCCCATCGTCAGCCTGACCCTTTGGAGCCAGCAAGCCGAGACCACGGCCTTTGATTTGCAACAAGTGGCGCGCGCCACCGAAATCGAATTGAAACGCATTGCCGGCACTCGCGATGTCACCACGATCGGCGGGCCGGGGCATGTGATCCGCATCGCCATTGATGCGGAGCGCATGAATGCGCACGGCATCACGGCACAAGACATCCGCGCTGCACTCCAGCTTTCCAATGCCTCGCAGCCCTCCGGGAATCTGGTCAGTAACAACAAAGAAATCCTGGTTCAAACCGGAACCTATATCGAATCGGCGCAGGATGTCCGCCGACTGGTCGTCGGCGTGCATGGCGACAAACCAGTCTTTATGGCGGATGTCGCCGAGATCATTGATGGCGCCGATCAGCCTGCACGTTATGTCTGGTACGCCGACAAAACCCACGGCGAACTCCCTGCCGTGACCCTCTCCATTTCCAAAAAGCCCGGCGTGAATGCGGCCGATGTCGCCAGCGCAGTCATCGCCCGCGCGACGGCACTCAAGGGCACAGTGATCCCTGATGGCGTGGAGTTCAGCGTCACGCGCAACTATGGCGCGACCGCTACCGAAAAAGCCGAAAAGCTAATCGGCAAACTGATTTTTGCCACGGCTTTCGTCGTCCTGCTGGTGCTGTTTGCCTTGGGGCGACGTGAAGCCCTCATTGTCGGTCTGGCCGTCACACTCACGTTGGCGACGACGTTATTTGCCTCATGGGCATGGGGATTCACGCTCAATCGCGTATCACTGTTCGCCTTGATCTTTTCGATCGGCATCCTCGTTGACGATGCCATCGTCGTCGTCGAAAACATCCATCGCCATCAACAACTCACACCGGAGCTACCGCTCTGGCAGATCATCCCCAAGGCGGTCAATGAAGTCGGCGGCCCCACCATCCTGGCGACCTTCACCGTCATCGCCGCGCTCTTGCCGATGGCTTTTGTATCCGGCCTGATGGGGCCTTACATGAGCCCGATTCCCATCAATGCTTCGATGGGCATGTTTATTTCGCTGATCATCGCCTTCGTCATCACCCCGTGGCTGGCCCTGAAGTTCATGCGGCCTCAAGCAAATACTGCGCATGAAAACTCACCCGAAGCTGGATTAATCCATCGTCTATTCCGCCGCATCCTGCCGCGCTTTCTTGATGAGCAGCGGGGCGCACGGGCACGTTTGGGCTTGTGGGTGGGCGTGTTTGCCGCGATTGCCTTGTCCGTCTCGCTGGCGGTCGTGCAACTGGTCGTCCTGAAAATGCTGCCCTTTGACAACAAGAGCGAATTTCAGGTGGTTCTCGATATGCCGGTCGGCACGCCGCTTGAAGATACCGCGCAGGTGTTGCGCGAAATCGGCGGGCATCTGGCGACAGTGGAAGAAGTTCATGACTGGCAAGCCTATGCAGGAACCGCCAGCCCGATCAATTTCAATGGACTGGTGCGCCAATACTATCTGCGCGCCAGCGCGGAGCTGGGCGATGTCCAGGTCAATCTGGTCGACAAACATCATCGGCAACGCTCCAGCCACGCGATTGCCGTCGCAGTGCGCAATGAGGTCATGGCGATTGCGGCGCGTCATGGCGGCAATGCCAAAGTGGTTGAAGTACCACCGGGGCCACCGGTGCTCTCGCCGATTGTTGCTGAAATTTACGGGCCAGATTATGCCGGACAGATCGCGCTGGCCAAAAAAGTCCGCGCGGAGTTTGCGGCAACCGCTGACATTGTCGGCGTTGACGATAGTAGCAGCGCGCCCGCCGACAAAATTGTGCTCCACGTCAACCAAGCCAAAGCTGCATTGCTCGGCGTTGCGCAGCGCGACATCGTCGACACCATGCGCATTGCCTTAGCGGGCGAAGATGTCACGCCGGTGCATGATGCCGATGCCAAATACGAAATTCCGGTACGCATCACCCTGCCCGCCTCGCAAAAAGATGCTATCGAAAATCTGCTGCGCCTGCGCGTGCGTGCCCTACCTCAATATGGCGGCGCACTCATCCCCATTTCCGAGTTGGTCGATACGCGCACAACTCAGCGCGAGCAAGCCATCTTCCACAAGGATCTGCTACCCGTGGTCTACGTCACCGGCGACATGGGCGGCCATCTCGATTCGCCACTCTATGGCATGTTCGATATCCGCGCACGTCTGCAGAAAATGAGTCTGGACGACATTCCCGGCGGCGGGCATTTGACTGAATATTTCATTCACGCGCCGGCTGATCCATATGCCGGTTACAGTCTGAAATGGGATGGCGAATGGCAAATCACTTACGAAACCTTCCGCGACATGGGCGCAGCCTATGCGGTGGGACTCATCTTGATCTATCTGTTGCTGGTCGCCGAGTTCAAAAGCTATCTCACGCCGCTGATCATCATGGCACCCATCCCGCTCACCATTATCGGCGTGCTGCCCGGTCATGCCATTGCCGGCAGTCAATTCACTGCGACCTCGATGATCGGCATGATCGCGCTGGCGGGCATCATCGTGCGTAACTCTATCCTGCTGGTCGACTTCATCAATCAACAGGTCGCCAACGGCATGGACTTTGCCGAAGCGGTCGTGCAATCCGCCATCGTGCGCGCCAAACCCATCGCACTCACCGGACTCGCCGCCATGCTGGGTGCGCTCTTCATTCTCGACGACCCAATCTTCAACGGCCTGGCACTCGCGCTGATCTTCGGCATTCTGGTGTCGACCCTGCTCACGCTGGTGGTCATTCCAGTACTTTATTACGTTGCCATGCGCCATCGCCTCGACACGCTTATTCCGCAACATCAATCCAACACTCAGGAGACTCCAACATGACCGTCAATCAACTCATCCGCATCTTCGCCGGCAGCTTCATCATGCTTTCGCTCGCCCTAGGCGTTACCGGCAGCCCGATCTTTGTCAGCCAAAACTGGCTGTGGTTTACGCTCTTCGTGGGTTTCAATCTGTTTCAAAGCGGCTTTACCCGCTTCTGTCCGCTGGAAATTGCGCTACGCAAACTTGGCGCAAAAGATAGTCTGGAAAGCGATGGTTCCCGTTCCGCCCGTTGCTGCGGTTCAAACTGAAATGAACAGTGCCCGCAAGCCCGCCAGATAAGTGATGGTATCCGGATCACCTTCCAGCGGCGCCCAGGGCGCGCGTTCCTGAGGCTGCAAGGGCACATAGGGGCCGGCTTTGGCTTCAAAAAATACCGTGCCCGACTCCAGTCCCAGTACGGTGTGCCAGACGCCACAAGGAATATCGACGCCGCAGCAACCCCCTCCCGCGCTCAAAACCGCAGACTGTTGCACCTGTCCTTCGTCATTGAAAATCACCAATCCCAATCGACCGCGCAAAACCAGCATGGTCTCAGCCTTCTGAAGATCCAAATGCCGATGCGGTGCGACATAGGAGTCTGGCTCGATGGCATTGAGCAGACGATGACAATGCGCATCATCCGCTGAATGGAAATTATGGTTCTTACGACGACGCGGACTCGTCTGTGCCGTGTGACTCACTTCGTCCAGCAAGGAGGCGGTAATCAGTTTCAGCTCACTCATTTTCATGCGTACAGCACCTTGACGTTTTCCGATGAAAGCCAGTCATGAAGTCCCGTCAGGAGCGCATCGTCCAGACGCACGCGCCAAGCATCCGGCAAGCCGAGCAAAACCTCGGCTTCATCATTGCGATACGCAATGCGTACCGGACAGCTTTCGGCACTGCTGGTACGAAAAGGAGCGAGCAAGGTGCGTAATTTCTCCGCATTGGAATGGCCATTCATCGAAAGACGCAGCTCGCGCGCGAATCGGCTGCGGGCTTCACCCAAGGTCAGCAGTCGCTCGGCAGAAACACGCAAGCCGCCACTGAAATCATCGCGCGCCACTTTACCTTCGATCAACAGGATTTCATCTTCACGAATCTTGTTTCGTTCGGCTTCAAAAATTTCGTTAAAAACAACCACCTCGATTTGTGCCGTACCATCATCCATCGTCACAATGGCCATCTTGCCGCGCCGGGTCATCTGGGTACGCGTTGAAACCACGATCCCCGCCAGCAAGGTCAATTCACGCTGCGCACCATTTCCAGCATTTTTTGACGTACTAGGCGTGACGTCCAGTTGCCCCAGGCTCTTGCGAACAAAGGCAGACAGCTCATCACGATAGGTATTGAAGGGATGGCCTGAAAAGAAAAAGCCCAGTGCCATTTTTTCATTGAGCAGCAATTCACGCTCATTCCATCGCTGCGTGTCCACATAGTGAGGATTGTCGGCTCCCAGAGGATGATCCTCTCCGAACAGGCTATCCTGCATGGCATGACGCTCGGCCTGCTCTGCCGCATCCAGTGCCACGCCGACCGATGCCAGCAATCGTGCACGGTGCGGACAATGTGGATGATCATCGATTGCAGTCGTGTTCTGGGTTTCACCCTCCATGCGATCGAATGCACCCGCACGAATTAATGCTTCAATGACGCGACGATTCACGACACGCCGGTCGATGCGGCGACAGAAATCGAACAAATCCAGAAACACGCCAGACTCTCGCGCCCGCAAAATCGCACCCAGTGCAGCCTCACCCGTGCCCTTGATGGCGCCCAGGCCATAGCGGATCGTTCGCGTATCCATCGGCTCAAAGCGTATCCCGCTCTGGTTGATATCTGGCGGCAAGAAACTCAACCCATTGAGCAAGGTATCCTGATAGAACAACTGCACCTTATCGGTATCCGCCATTTCAGAAGACAAGGTGGCGGCCATGAAAGCGGCGGCATGATAATGCTTGAGCCATCCTGTCTGAAAAGCCACCAAGGCATACGCCGCCGAGTGCGACTTGTTGAATCCGTACTCGGCAAACTTTTCCATCAGATCGAATAACTGCGTCGCCAATGCCTCGGCCACACCCCGTCGCGCAGCACCTTCGGTAAAAATAGCGCGTTGCTGCGCCATTTCTTCCGCTTTTTTCTTGCCCATCGCACGGCGCAACATATCGGCACCGCCCAGCGTATAGCCCGCCAGCACTTGGGCCACCAGCATCACCTGCTCCTGATACACGATGACGCCATACGTCGGCTTGAGTACGGGTTCCAGATCAGGGTGAAAATATTCGGCCTTGGCGCGTCCATGTTTGCGGTTGATGAAGTCGTCCACCATGCCTGAACCCAGCGGTCCCGGACGGTTGAGTGCCATCAGCGCGATGATGTCCTCGAAAGTATCGCCCTTGAGTCGTTTTTCCAGATCTTTGGCCGAGCGCGATTCAGATTGAAAAACGGCCGTGGTATTCCCTTCGGCAAACAGGGCGTAAGTCGCCTTGTCATCAAGCGGAATCGACTCAAGACAAAAATCCTTCATTTCCGGATTCAGCTTGCGCACCCAAGTCACGGCCTCGTCGAGAATGGTGAGGGTGCGTAACCCCAGAAAGTCGAATTTGACCAGCCCCGCTTTTTCCACATCATCTTTGTCAAACTGACTGACCACACTTTGCGTCACACCATCGACTTCACCTTGCGCCGAATACAGCGGACAAAAATCTGTCAGCTTCCCCGGAGCAATCAACACACCACCGGCATGCATACCGACATTACGCGTGAGCCCCTCAAGACGCTCGGCCAGCGCCCACAACTCCCTGATTTCCTCTTCTTGTTCGATGCGATCATTGATCGCAGGCTCCTTCTCACGCGCATCCTTCAGCGAGATGCCCAATTCGTTAGGAATCAGCTTGGCAAACTGGTCGACAAAATTGAAGGGGAGATTGAGTACACGTCCCACATCACGAATGACGGCTTTGGTGGCCATGGTGCCAAACGTGGCGATCTGCGAAACCGCATGAGCACCATATTTTTTCTTGACGTATTCGATAACACGATCCCGACCATCCTGACAAAAGTCGATATCAAAGTCTGGCATCGACACGCGTTCCGGATTCAGGAATCGTTCAAACAGCAAGTCATACGCAAGGGGATCCAGATCCGTAATCCCGATGGCGTAAGCGACCAATGAACCCGCGCCTGAGCCACGCCCGGGTCCCACAGGAACACCATTTTGTTTTGCCCAGTTGATGAAGTCCGCCACAATCAAAAAGTAGCCCGGGAAGCCCATTTGCTGAATGGTGTTGATCTCAAACGCCAGACGTTCCAGATACTGGGGGCGTTTTTCATCCCGCACAGTCGTCTCGGGAAAAAGCTGCGCCAGACGGCGTTCCAGTCCTTCATGCGCCTGCTGATCGAGATATTCATCATCACTCAGCCCCGCCGGAATCGGAAACTGCGGCAAGCGACTTTTACCCAGTTGAACACTAAGGCTGCAACGACGTGCGATTTCAACCGCATTGGCCAGGGCTTCAGGAAGATCAGCAAACAACGCCAGCATTTCATCCTGAGACTTGAAATACTGCTGTTCCGTGTAATGCTGAGGTCGACGCGGATCCGTCAGGGTATAGCCTTCTGCAATACAAACGCGCGCTTCATGTGCCTTGAAATCTTCGCGATCCATGAATTGCACCGGATGCGTTGCCACCAGAGGCAAATTCAATCGTGCTGCCAACGCTGCGCTGGATGACACCAGCACCTCAGCTTGCGGCTGTCCGTAACGCTGAATCTCGATATAAAAATTTCCCGGAAACAGGGCAGACCACGCCTGAGCCTGGCGCTCCGCCTGCTCGATCTTGCCCGCTAGCAGCAGTTGCCCTATCTCACCGGATTGCGCCCCTGACAAGGCAATCAGCCCTGAGTTATCACCTTGAGCCAAGGCATCACGACTGATTTCGGCGCGCCCTCGTCGGCGCGGCGCCAGATAAGCTTCGCTCACAAGTTCGCATAAACGAAGATAGCCAGCGCGATTCTTGACGAGCAATAGTACACGCGTCGCTTCTTCATGGCCTTCCGTGCGCCCTGCCTCCCCTGTACTGACCCATGCATCGCAACCGATAATCGGCTTGATACCCGCACTGCGTGCCGCCGTGTAAAACTTGACCATGCCAAACAAATTGGCCTGATCCGTGATGGCCAATGCTGGCATCCCATCGGCAAGAGCACGCGCAATCACATCGTCGATACGAACAATGCCGTTGGTAATCGAATATTCGCTATGAAGCCGGAGATGAACAAATTTGGGGTCAGACATGGGGACTCATTTTACTCTGCTGTGTTTACTACATTCGATACATTGCCCAATAAAAGCACACCCGGATAATCGCGATGCACCACCGTTTCCAGCAATGCAAGACAACGAGAAAGCGGCAATGTTGATGTATTTATCCCGGCTTGAGATTTATCCTGAACAAGGGTGCGCAAACCATCAACATGAAACTCTTCCAGCCAATAACAGGCACTCGACAGCAACAAACTGCTTAGCTCACCTTCGTACACACAATCCACAGACTGATCGAGAAATGTCACTACAGAACAGGGTTTCCAGTCGACAATGACGCCCAGATTCGCAACGTGGCAGGCATTGATGAAAAAACGGAGGTCATCAGGGCAACCTTCACGAGCACTCAATGCAAAATAATTTGGCTCCATCGGGGCGGGGATGAGCACATGTGTGCTCTTTTGCTCGACCGCACGTGCAATCAATCGATCGGCCAAAGAACGATATCCTTCATTCAAGTCTGTCAGTGACAACTCATAGATGCTCTGTGGCTTGCCCATCGTCATCGTATTTGACATGGCACGTCTGCCTAACCATGCCCCATCCTTCCAGACATGCACCGACTCGGGCAGGACACGGCTTGCCCCCGCCATGGAAGTATCTCGATACTGCGTTGCAGGATCCTCCACTCGAATCCATTCATCATTTGATGATCGACAAACGTCGTATCGATAATGAACACCCGAAACAAGCTCCGGAATGAACAACTCCCAAAACCCTGATCCGGTTTCGCCTGCGGAGTGCATTTCGTGTCTACGTCCATCCCACTGATTGAAAGAACCGGCCACCCGAACCCGCTTGGCATGCGGCATCCAGACACGAAAACGGATACCTGCAACCCAACGGATTTCCTCATCTCCTGTTTTCACGGGATGAAGCTCACACGCTGCCCCCAGAAACTGGTAACTGCGGCAGTGGCGCCCTTCGCGAAACCAATACGCATCGTCGTCACGCAATGAATACGTAAGGCGGGGGGTATCACCCAAAGAATCGTCAGACTCAACATTCATGAGATGGCAACATCACTTAATACACACGGTAGAAAGATGCCTATTTTATCCAGTCTGTCGCATAATTCCGGGTCATGAATCCCTTACTTTCATCATCTGCCTGGAAACAGCTTTCCGATCTCTCTTTGCCCGAGCGTCAAGGAAATGCGCCTTCCCTGCGCGACAGATTCGCCACGCATCCGACACGTTTTGACGAGTTTTCATTGCAACAGGATGGATTGCTACTCGATTATTCAAAACAACGTGTGGATCACGACATCCTGTTCGCTCTGCGCCAACTCTGGCACGAAGCTGACCTGCCCGGCTGGATACACCGTTTGCGCACGGGTGATGCCATCAACACCAGCGAACATCGTGCTGTACTTCATACGGCCTTGCGCGAACCTCAACCACGCGCCGAGGTCGCCACCGTGCTCGAAAAAATGCGTCAGTTCTGTACAGCAATTCATACAGGAACTCGACGAGGTGCTACGGGTGAGCTCATTCGCGACATCGTCAACATTGGTATTGGAGGCTCCGATCTTGGGCCACGCATGGCAACCCAGGCACTCACTGCCCATCATCAGCCTCATGTCCGTGTGCATTTCGTATCCAACCTGGATGCCGCACATATCGTCACCACATTGGCGCCCCTTGATCCAAAGTCCACATTATTCATCGTATCCAGCAAATCCTTCACAACACACGAAACGCTGGCCAACGCTCGTCTGGCGCGCTCATGGCTCACCCGCGCGTTGGGAGAATCTGCTGTCGCACACCATTTTGTCGCCATTTCAAGCCATCACGATGCCGTCGCTGCATTCGGTATCGACCCATGCAATATGTTTGAATTCTGGGACTGGGTCGGCGGACGATTCTCACTTTGGTCAGCTATTGGACTCCCCTTGATGCTGGCCATTGGACATCAGCACTTTCTGGAACTATTGGCGGGTGCGCACGCAATGGATCAGCATTTTTTCCATGCTCCCGTGGAGAAAAACCTGCCTGCGACCATGGCCTTGCTGGGTTTATGGAATATCAATTTTCTGGGCGCTGAAAACCTGGCGATACTGCCTTACAGCCAATCGCTGGAATACTTTCCGCATTACCTCCAGCAACTCGAAATGGAAAGCAACGGCAAGCAGGTCTGCCGTGACGGAACATCGACAGGCTGCGCAACATCCCCCATCATCTGGGGCGCGACCGGCACCAACGGTCAACACGCATTCTTCCAACTCCTGCATCAAGGAGGCCGTTTGATCCCCTGCGACTTCATTGCTTTTGTTCATCCGGATTGCCACATTTCAGATCACCAAGCCGCATTGCTTGCCAACTGCTTTGCACAAAGCGAGGCCTTGATGCGTGGAAAAACATTAGCAGAAGCGCAAAACGACATGCGGGGCAACGGCTTTACTGACAAACAAATCACCCAACTCGCCCCCTTTAAGGTATTTCCAGGCAACCAACCTTCGTCCACCTTGCTGCTACCTCGCCTCACACCCTATACACTGGGGCAGTTGATTGCCCTTTATGAACACAAAACTTTTGTGCAAGGCATCCTCTGGGGTATCAATTCGTTTGATCAATGGGGGGTCGAATATGGAAAACAACTGGCCGCCCATCTGCTCCCCCTGATCGAAACGCATCACTCCTGTGGCGAACCTCCCCCCCCCATACCGGCAGACAACTCGACATTAGGCTTGATTCGCTGGGTACGGCAACACGCCTGAAAGCCATCCCCATAGAATCGGTACATGGTATTCCGACATAAAAAATGCCGTAATTATTGCCAGACGCATACCTTCAGAAAAATGTTGACAAGCCGATTCAAAGTGCGTAAAAAGCCCTTCATGTTTGTTTTTGTCAAGATCACCGCAGCCCTGTAATCTCTGCAGTCTCCTTTCGGAATCACCGTCAGACGTATTTGCAACTGTAGCGAACTTGGAGCACAAACATAGCCTGGCTTGTCATCAGACTTGCTGGTTTGTGTTTTTTTTTAAGGAATGTTTCTTCATGGCACAAGGTACTGTTAAGTGGTTCAACGACGCCAAAGGTTTTGGCTTCATTACTCCGGATGACGGCAGCGAGGATTTGTTTGCGCATTTCTCCGCAATCAACATGCCCGGTTTCAAGTCGCTGAAAGAAGGCGAAAAAGTGATGTTTGAAGTGGTGCAAGGCCCCAAAGGCAAGCAGGCTTCCAATATCCAGAAAGCTCCCTAAGCTTTCTTAGCAGCACAAAATTCCGCCCGTCGGCATCATCTGCCGACGGGCTTTTTCTTTGCTTGAGTGCAAAACAAAACCGTCTCCCCCCCTGCCAAAGCAACAAACCCACAAAATAACAAAGGCTCCCGCAGGAGCCTTTGTCGTTATTACCTACTTGCCCTGGTTTTTACATGCGTGCAATCATCGCATCACCGAAGGCCGAGCAGGACACTTCCTTGGCACCTTCCATCAGGCGGGCAAAATCGTAGGTCACCATCTTGTCCTTTATAGCCGCTTCAGTCGAAGAAATGATCAGATCAGCGGCTTCGGTCCAGCCCATGTGGCGCAGCATCATTTCAGCAGAAAGAATCAGTGACCCCGGATTGACCTTGTCCTGCCCCGCATACTTCGGTGCCGTGCCGTGCGTGGCTTCGAACATGGCCACATTGTCGGACAGGTTCGCACCCGGTGCGATACCAATGCCGCCGACCTGAGCCGCCAAAGCATCGGAAATATAATCGCCATTGAGGTTAAGCGTCGCAATGACATCATATTCCGCCGGACGCAGCAGAATCTGCTGCAAGAATGCATCCGCAATGGCGTCTTTGATCACGATGCCATTGGGTAGCTTGAGCCACGGGCCGCCATCAATCTCGACACCGCCAAATTCATTCTTCGCCAATGCATAGGCCCAATCACGGAAGCCACCCTCGGTGTACTTCATGATGTTGCCCTTATGCACGATCGTCACCGACTTGCGATTGTTGTCGATTGCGTATTCGATCGCCTGACGCACCAGACGCTCAGTCCCTTCGCGCGAAACTGGTTTGATACCGATGCCCGAGGTGTTCGGGAAACGAATCTTCTTGACGCCCATTTCCTCAGTGAGGAACTTCACCACCTTGCGCGCATTGTCCGTCTCGGCCTGCCATTCCACGCCGCAATAAATGTCTTCGGTATTCTCGCGGAAAATCACCATATCGGTTTTTGCCGGATCCTTGAGCGGTGAGGGCACGCCCTGGAAATAACGCACCGGACGCAAACAAACGTAAAGATCGAGCTCCTGACGCAATGCAACGTTGAGCGAACGGATACCGCCCCCCACCGGGGTCGTCAGCGGCCCTTTGATGGAAATGACATATTCTTTGAGTGCGGCCAAGGTTTCCTCTGGCAGCCAAACATCCGGACCATACAGGCGCGTGGACTTCTCACCGCAATAGATTTCCATCCAGTGAATCTGACGTTTGCCACCATAAGCCTTGGCCACAGCGGCATCCACCACTTTTTTCATCACGGGCGTAATGTCGACGCCCGTTCCATCGCCTTCGATGAACGGAATGATGGGATTATCTGGAATGGGTTGACCGGCGACGATTTTCCGACCGCCCTGGGGTACCTTGATCAGCGAAGTGCTCATGCCTGCTCCATCTCGTGTGAATTGATATCGTAAAAACAGCGTTTGCCTGATCTGAACCTGAACCATAAAGGTATGCGCAAAAACGATGTTTCGCGCCTACGGTTTATCAAACTTTCGCAAACTTTCGAATTATGCGCCCAAAACCGTTTTACGGCTAGGGATTTCGCAATATGAAATCACATCTCACGGTTTGAATGGGCGCGGCAGATAAGCAAAATCATGCGTCGCAGCCTCATGGGAATACACCAGATTTTCATTCATGCGCTGCGCCATGGCGACATTGAAATCGCGATAGCGAGGAATCAATGCCGCCATTCGCAAGACGATGGCAAACAGCGGAATGGGGATACGCAAGAAACGGGCTGACAAATGCAGGCTCTCGAAAATACGCACCACCATATCCCGATAACTAAGACTCTCTCCTCCGCTCAATTCATAGCCTTTATCAAAGGCGGCTGGCTTATCGAGTGCCGCAACGCAAGCGGCAGCCAAATCATCGGCATGGACAGGTTGACGCAGCCCGCTGGCCGTCCCCAACAAAGGGAAAAAACCCATTTTCTGTATCACACGGCGAATCAATGTGACGTTGCGATCCATGTCGCAACCATAAATCAGTGTGGGACGAAATATCGTCCAGCGCACATTTAAAGCACGTCCTGCCTCACCAACCGCCTGTTCTGCGGCTTCCAGTCGCGCGGCAAAAGCACGTTCTGTCGCCACGGGAGAACGTGCCTTGCTGTATTTGCTGGATGAACTGAACGCGACAAGGCGTCGAACCCCCAATGCAGCAAAGGCCGAAAGATGCGTGGGCAAACCCATCAAGGGTGCCAGATGAATCAATGCATGCGCTACGGGCAACAAGTCCAGACAGGCAGGGTCATGAATATCGGCCTTGAGCCATAGAACATCGTCAACCGTCGCTTCTGCCCAATCCGGTGCACCATGCCGACTCAATGCAATGACGCGATAGCCCGCTCGCGTCAACCTGGGCAACAAGAACCGACCGACTTGACTGGTTGCCCCAACGACCATCACCGTTCGTTGACACAAAGCCCCCTCTGTATCGCGCGGCAAAGCTACTTCCACGCCCCACACACGTCGCTGTTCACGCAGATGAGTGCGCACCCAAAGAGACTGCGCCCACAACACGGGAGCCAGCAAGGCAAAACGCACATGCACGGCAAAGATCACCAGCCACATCATCATCCACGAGTAACGCTCCCGGAAAAACTTGCGATAAAACCGGGTCATGCCTTTGTGCTTGTGCCATTCGACAAAAAGTTGTGACACCTGACTTCCGCCTTTGAGATGGCGAACCTCGACATCCGGCACAAACTGGATGACATAACCTTCCCGATTGAATCGCATGCACCAGTCCAGATCCTCGCAATGCAGAAAGTAAGCCTCATCGAGAGAACCGACACGCTGCAATGCTTGATATCGCACAAACATGAAGGCGCCTGAAATGGCTTCTACTGGCACAGGCGCATTCGGCAAAGGCGTTCCTTGCATGTTGAATGTCTGAAACCAAGACTGATCCGGGAACAGAAAATTGAGCCGTAGCACCCGCATCAACGCACGCCACGGGGTCGGTGTGTAACGACGACATCCCGCCTGCTCACTCCCATCCGGGTTCCGTATCATGCATCCTGCCATACCCACTTCCGGTTGAGACTCCATGAGATCACGGATGCGTTCGAGGGCATGGGGGGGTACCACGCAATCCGGATTGATGAACAGTACATAATTCTCTGTGCCATCTATGTCATCTATGTCTTTTGAACCCTGCGTCAAACCAACATTGCATCCTGCAGAAAATCCCAGATTGGCACCATTACGAATCACGGTGATTCGTTCATCATGGCCAAAAAACGCCTCCAATCGTGCCAGACTGTCATCCTGTGAATCATTATCGGAAACAACGACCCGAACCGGCACGGTTGAAGCCAGCAAGGACGCCACACAGGCGGTGAGTTGAGGGCCGCTGTTGTAATTGACGGTAATGGCGGTAATCATGAATACGAAAATAAATTCATCATTGATACAAATGGGGCATTATTTTAGTACGCCATCAGCCATTATTTCGCGATATACGGCCATCGTTTGTTGCACCACGATGTCGTCCGAAAACTCTTGTTCAACACGTTCCCTCCCACGACGTGCTAGCGCGATACGCAAGGGCTCATCGTCCAGAAGACGCCGTAAGGCTGCTGCCAAGCTCAGTACATCTCTCGGCGGGACGAGCAGACCATCCTCCCCATCGATCACAGCCTCCCGACACCCCGGCACATCGGTTGCCACCCGAGCACAAGCGCTCGCCGCAGCCTCCAGCAACACTTTGGGCAAGCCTTCCCGATAAGAAGGCAAACACACGATATCGGCCTGTGCAAAGACTTCGGGCATATCTTCGCGTCGCCCCCACCATTCGACCACTTGCCCCTCATGCCATGCATTCAATGTCGCCACATCGAGTGAAGCGGGATTCTCCGGATCAGGATCGCCCACCAAAACAAAACGTGCTGCGACACCAGATTTTTTCAAGAGCCGTGCTGCTGCCACAAATTCGACAATACCCTTGTCACGCAACATCCGCGCGACCAACATCACGATGGGGGGCTGCCCTTTTTCAACGAGAGAGGGATGAAACCGTGTCACATCCACCCCCGCACCACGAATCAGAACGGCATCCGTTTTCCGCACCACACCTTGTGCCACAAAGCTCGCCAGATCATCACGATTTTCAAAAATGACACGACTACCGGGGGGATTCATCAACAGCCGATAAGCCAACCGAAACACAGGCCGCAGCCATCGTGCCGCACGATCCTCCGAACTGAACACATATCCCAACCCCACAGGCGCATTGATGATGGCACGAACACCCGCCAGACGGGCTGCCAGTGTGCCATACAGGATGGGTTTAACAGCGATGTGATGCACGATGTCCGGCCGTTCGTGCCGATAGAGCTGCCAGATCATCGCAAGCTGCCCCAATTCACGCATCGGATTCATGCTGCGTCGATCAAAAGGCAAGGGAACAAAACGCAACCCCGCCGACCGAATGATCTCGCCATGCTGCTGCTCCCGTGCAGCAACCACCACATCAAAACCGGCCTCACGCGCAGCAATGGCGCGCATCAGAAAATGCGAACAGAAGAACCAGTCTTCGGTGATCAAAAATAACAGTTTAGACATTCGAATTCTGTGCGCTGCTTATGCCAACCAAGATAACTCCGTCTCGCGAACATCTATCATCCTAGAAACCGTAGTTGGACGCCTTCGAGTGTGCATTTTACGGGTTGTCTGGCAAGGCGCGGAGGGTACAACTGGGCGCATGGCCGCTCCCTGCAACGATGACCGAAGGAAATCCCTGTGGGAAGAGCAACGCAGACAGGCGACCCGTAAAATGTGCAATCGACGGCGTCCCCCAAGGGGATTTCCTGCGGGGCATAGCGGTCTCACCCGCAAGGTGAGGTTGATAGATATGTAATGAAAAACATACAGCATGACTGGTGTTTGTGATGATGATAAGCGGTCAACTGCGGTTTCTAGGATCATGCACTCACCCAAAAAAATGCGCATTATGGAAAGGATCGGGAACCGTTGTCGGTGTAACACTAGCAGCGACATAGGTCTGATAGCTGAATGTATGTGTTGCACTGTCATAATGTTCTGTCCCATGACTCCCATTCACCGGAGCTGACCACGACCGGTCGTAGCTGCCATTGGGCAGGTAGATCGTGTCGTAATGAACCTCATACCCCCCAACGATCGTCAGCCCCTTTTCTTCCAGAAGAACACGGTCGGCGGTGTAGAAAGCTTCCCGAACGGGTTTGACAGGATCGTTGTACCAGCCCAACTCATAACTGCCATCGACATGGTAGTTCGTCGTCTTGTAGCTGCCATCCGGCTTGAAGGTGTCTGTGCCGTGCGTGCCATCCGCCTTTTGCCAGCGGTCGCTCTTCTTAAAGCCGTTGGCGTCGAAATGATCGGTCTTGATGTTGTCCTGGCCGTCATCCGTCCGCAGACTGTAGGCACCATCGCTTTGTGTGATCTTTGTCATGGAGGAGCCATCGGCCTGGGTTTGAATGAATTTCTCATTCTTCAGAGTGCCGTCCCTATTCAGATTTTTGATGTCTGAAGTTTTTTGACCACTGCTGCTTTTGACCCGATGCTCGATCTGGTCGATGAGGCCATCACCGTTGCTATCACGCTGGAAGTCGATCGTCAGGCCGTCGATACTGGTTTGACTGATCGTTTCATTCTTCAACGTGCCATCGGGATTGAAGTTTTTAATGTCGTCAACTTTGAGACCTGTTGCATCCGTCGTGCTTGTCTTGGTTCGTATCAGGCTTGTTTGGATGGTCGTTTCATCGATGAGGCTCCCATCGGCATTCAGGTTCTGGATATGGTCTGTCGTCAGGCCGTTGGCGTTCGTGGCGATCGTTTCTTTCTGTTCGATGCGGCCGTCGCCGTTCATGTCGCGTTTGATCACGATTTTCAGGCCATCGGCACTGGTCGTGGTCGTTGTGGTGTTTTGCAGGCTGCCGTCAGCATTGAAGTGCTTGAGTTCGTCGAGGGTGTTGCCTTTCTTTGCGTCTGTGGTGATGTGCTCGCTTTGAACGAGTTGGCCGTTGGCATCGGTGATTTTGATGGATTCATCATGCAATGTTCCATCGGGGTTCCAGTTCTTCATGTCCAGCGTGATACGCTGGGTCAGCGGGTCTGTCGTTTGTGTTCCCGTCATGATGATCTGGCCGTCAGGGTCGGTGATGCTGAGGGTTTCGGCACTGAGCGAACCGTCGATATTCAGTTGGCGAAGTTCTTCTGTTTTGATTCCGGTCGAAGGATCGATACGAGTTGTTTCAACTTGCGTGATGTGTCCTGCCGCATCCTTGGTAGTGATGCTCATATTGCCGCTGGCATCCCCCGTGGTGATAGTTTCACCTTGTATCGTTCCATCCGGGTTCTGTATCAGCATATCGTAGAAGAACGTTCCAGCAGTCATGTCGATCACGACATGCTGAACGATACGCCCACTACCATCCTTGATGAGCGCGGTGTAACTGCCATCGGTACGGGTGGTGAAGCTTCGTTCGGCCATCAAAGAGCCATTCGGATTGAATTCACGATAGTGTTCTGTTCGGGTGCACGTGGCTTGGTCGATCGAAATGTCCGCCGAAGATGCCAGCGCGCCATTAGGCCAGGTGAAGGTGACGCTGCTTCCGCCATTGGGGTAATCAATACGCCGCTCGGCAACATATTGAGCACCGGTGGCATCGGTTTCTGTCACAGTCGTGTGCCGCACGCCTGTCGTCGGGTCTGTCGTGGTCGTTTCTGATGATGCGCCGGTGAATTTTCCCCATTCATAGGTTTGGGTGGTCGTGGTGTTGCCATCGGGGATGGCCTCGAACGTCTCGACCGCCTTGTAGCCATGGGCATTGTTTGTCGTTCTGCTTTGCAGTGTGCCGTCTGCGCTGTAGGTGGCGTGTTCATACCGCCCGGTGGTAACGTCCTGGGTTTCAATCTCCCGGATGACGCCGTTCATGTCTGCGGTGGTGACGGTGCTGGAGCCGTCCATGCTGGTCAGGCTCGTCACTGTGCTTTGTACGCTGCCGTCCGGGGTCAGGTTCTTGAGTTCGCGTGTCGTGGTATGTACCAGCGGATCGGTCACGATGGTTTCGATGTGTGTGACGATGCCGCTGGCGT
>CAYTHB010000048.1:0-20655 GCA_964437515.1 uncultured Sterolibacterium sp. | reverse complement strand
ATGCTCATTCCTCAATAACTCCCTCGGCGCACAGGAACTCAAGCACGCGGTTGCCTTCGTTGATGTTGCGAACAGGCCCGGTCAAGACCAGAATCCGCGCCCCTAGCATGATCCGCCAGCTGGCATCAGCGACCGCCAGGGCCGCCGAATAGCGCACCTGCACCTTGTGGGTCAACTCGCCGTGTATCGCCCCGCCAGCAAGCAACTCGCGCACCGACAGCGGCATCACAGCAGCCCATACGGTCGCAACGTCCGTCCATGTGGTCGTGCGCTCGCCGTAGGCATCCCGGCTTCCGGCAGGCGACTGGATGGTGATGCGCCGGTTGTACGTGGGGGATGGGTATTTGCAGGGCATCAGTAGACTTTCAGTGAATCCAGCAGGCCATCCATGTAGCCAGGCACAGCACATCCATCGATTTCCGCGCGTACATAAACCGCAATCCACGCCTTGACTTCAGCCGGTGCGGTGGCAGCACCTGCGGTGTATGTGATGGTTACGGCATTGGCGATGTCCTGCGTATCGGGCCATACGGTATCGACGGCGGGCAGAATCCGTGCAGGCAGGCTGGTAGTGTCCAGTTGATACCCGGTCAACGTCTGCGCCACGCCTGCGGTGTCGGTGTATGCCACCGAGACAATCGCCGTTACCGGGCCGGAATGCAGCAGGATCGCGCCAGCCGGGAACGAGTCCAGCGTCAGGGAAAAGTTACCCGTCGCCAGCGCGCGCCCGGTGATCTGCTCGGCACGCTGACGGAGAGCGGGAATCAGGATAGCAATCCGCGAATCTTGATCCGTGCCATCCAGCGGCATGAGGGTTTTGACCTCGGCAGCGGTGATCGGCTCGGTTACGGTGGTGAGGCGTTTAGTGGTCATCGTCAATCCTGGTTGAACAGCTTCACGGCTGCGTAGTACGCGCTCACGAGGTCGTCGGGGTAATCCGCTTCAATCAGCGCTTCCCTGAAAACAAGGTGCGCGACGTTCGCCGGCACGGGCGGCTTGCCGGTAGCCTTCTCGGGCCGTCGCAGCCAGTCATGAAGAACGCCTTGCTTGAAGCCCTGCCACACGCCTTGTCCCATGAACCGCATCGCCAGCGGCGGAGCCATCAGAATCAACGAGCGTGGAACGCTCGCGCCGTCTGTTCGCATGTGTTTTGGCGCTGTGTATGTCTCGCCAGTTAGTGCGCTTTCATAAACAAGATCGTCAAGTAACAGCCAAGGATATTGAGTCCGATCCGATAGCAATTGAACCTTCAACGGAGTTGTGAATCCCATTCTGCTCCTTTATTCTGCGCTTCTCTTTGTTCCTTGCTACGGTCGATGCTGCACATGCTTTGTGGTAGAAAACGGTAGTGCGTCCGCCACGCTTTGAATACGATGACATGTTCTCGGTCGCGTCCCATTTTTTGCAGTGCTCGCACGAACGCCAGTCGGCATGTCCGCTTTGCTTTAGTGCGCGCTGCCTCAGATGAATCATCATGTGGTACGCCCTGCTAGGGCAAACAACTAGATTGCTGTTTGTGTTGTCTTTACCGTTTCCATTCACATGGTGCACTTCCGCATTCGGTGGCAAAGGTTTGCCAAGCGCGGTTTCTGCGATGTGCACATGTTGACGTTTCACGACTCCGTTAATATTGATCGTGAAATAGTCGCCTATATCAACCAAGCTGCCTGGTGGCTGTCGAGTAAGCTCTAGCGTGCCCCTTCTTTGGACGCGCCGATAATGCTTATCGCACATGCCTTTTTTGCGCGCGCCAATATCACAACCATCTACAGAACATGTATTCATTTTGATACCCCTAAACAGTAATTGAAGTGTGTCGGTAATCCACTTGGTTTAGGCAAGTGGAAAGGCTGGCCAGCCCTGTCCCGACACACTCATTTTACTACATCACTTATAGGACAGGCTGGATAACGACAGGCTCGACAACTACCGGATTCACAATCACCGGATCGACAATCACAGGCTCGGCAGGCTGAACGATGATCGGCTCGGCAGGCGATACGATCACAGGTGCCGGCTGGTTTACGACAGTCGGGGCTTGCTGTGCCTTGAGCGCGTTGACGATGCCGCTACCAGCCGCACCCACCAGCCCGATAGCCGCCTCGCCGCCCAGGTAAATCCCCGCCGCCGTGCCGAGTACGCCCATGCCGCGATCCGCCACACGCGCCCACGGATCATCAGGCATCGAGACTTGCCCGCTTGCATTGCCTTGCGGGGCATGAACGATGATGGTCATCACGCACGCGTCTTTGTAATTCGCGCCTTCGGGAGCCTTGCAGCCTGGGACCGGAATACTGGCGTTGAGAACCGGCTTGGCTGCGGCCTGCGCTCGTTCCTTGGCAATCTCGATATTCGCGCCCATTACCTGCGCTTTCATGCCGTTCGTGGCACATCCAGACAGCGCCAGGACCGCAATGACCAGCAGCGCGGATTTCACTTCGCAGCCCGCAACGAAGCCAGGCCAGCGCCAACAAGGCCCGAGTTGATTGCTTCGCCAAGCGAAAGCTCGCCGGTAAGGAATGCCACTACGGCGGCAACGACTGCGCCAGCGGCAATGATGTATGTACGGTATCCAGCAATTGCGTTCATTGGTGTTTCTCCTTTGGTTGTGCTTCGAGTACGTCTTTTGCCTTCTTGAAATTCATTGCCCACTTATCCGGGTGCGGCTTTCCGGGTCGCCATGTTCGTAGGTACAAGGCCCACGCGCCTTCTGCGTCGGTTGGCAGCGGTGCGCTGTCAGTCCACAGCAGTAGACGCGCAAACGCAGCCGCCAGGATGTCGTTATGCTCGATTGCTAACCAGCACTCAGCGGAAGTCGAATCGGCGTAGTAATCAAGGGCTTCAAGCACATCCCGGATATGTACGCTGCTTGCCGGGTGTTTCAGCACCCCGCGCACCCCGCCTCCAAGCTCGAACTGGAAATATCCGCGTGCCGGCCCCTTGATCTGGCGGCGATGCTGCATGTTCGATTCCTGATAGGCGATAGCTAGCAGAATTGTTCTGGCTGTTGGCGTATCCATGCGAGCAGGCAGCAAGAGCAGGGCCGGCACTATCGCGGCGTTCAGCAGTAGCTCTGGGGTCATAGCCCGAGATCCTTACGGCGCTGCCGTTCGTGTTCGAAGTCATTGCAGCATTCGGTCGAACAAAAAACGCGCCCGGTATCAATTGGTGACTCGCACCAATGGCATACGCCACAAGCGGCAAGGCTGTTGCCAAGCGCCCGACGTGAGGCCGCTACGCCATCCTCTATCGTGTCGGTGATGCGCTTATCAGCGCGGTCGCAATCATCTGCCATCAATAAACCACCTGTCGAGCCGTCACATCCACAACAAACCCTTCAGCCTCGGCCACCACTTTCAGCAGCGTGAACACCTCACTAATCAGCCCCCGCCCTATCTCCACCGCCGCCTCAGTCTCGCCAAGGCTCCCTGTTTGCGGCGGGGTCATGGTCACGTCATAGGTCATGTGGATTACCCGGCATTCGGCCTGTTCGGCTAAAGATGCTTTCTCATCCATTCCATTGCTCCCGCTCCCAGCAATGCAACCAGCCCGACGATTGCAGACAGCACCAGGGAGCCGGCAATCTTTTCTTCAATCCGCTTCCTTCGCGCCGCTCGCTCCTTGCGTTCCTCGATCATCTGCGCGATGAATTCGTGCTGCACAGCGTGCTGTTCAGGGTCGAGCCAAAGCGCGTGCCCGTTCGCCTTCATTTCATCGACGATGGCCTTGGCTAGTAATATTGGGTCAACTGTCATGGTGGAGTGTCAGGTTAATGGGCGTAAAAAAGCCGCTGGTTAGGCGGCTTGGCGGAGTGTTGCGGCTTCGGTGAAGTGTCGGCGCTCTTTGTGCTCGCTCTGCTTGCCCTTGTTGAAGGACGTGGTCGGGCGGTGGTAGCCCATCACGCGGGTATAACACTCGACCATCTGCCGAGTACGCCCGTCATGCGTGAGCACAGTTCTGGCGAACATATCGCAGTCTTTCACTGACTTGGCGTCGGCTAATCCCAAGGATTCCAGCCACTTCATCTTGTGTTCTTCCATCGCATAACTCCTTCGTCTTCAAACAGTTCGCCAAGTGCGTTTTCATGCGTGCTGCGTTCGAGCGTTTGTAGGCTTCCGTCTTGCCGTAGCTCGACCCCTTGTTCCATGCAGGGCGGCCAAGCGAGTGATGCCGGGTATGTTCGCTGCCCGGCACAAGTTCGAGGTTGTCAATCCTGTTGTCGAACTTGTCCTCGTTCTTGTGATGAACGTGGTAGCCGTCAGGAATCGGGCCATTGTGAAGAATCCACACCTTGCGATGCGTTAAGATCGGATTCCCGTTTAGTGTGGTCGTCTTGTAACGGATAGCCATTTCAGCGGGTCCAGACTTCGCAGCGGGTGCGCTCCTCGGGTTTCAGGTCATTTGCTGTCATTGTTGGGGCCATTGTTGTGTCCGACTATAGCCGCCTTGCGGCGGCTGGGTGGAGGGGTTGTGGTTGCTGGTGTTTCACGATTTAACGTCCCTTCCACCACCACGGGATCAGCCCAGGGTTTGCGCTCATCCATTGCACGGTTTTATCGAACAGCGGCGGCTCATGGTCAAAGGCCCATATCTGATAATTCTTGATTGCCGTGTATCCGTCAGACGTTAAATTGAGGTCAGCCGCACCCAGCGCAAAGGTGCTGCTTTGCGACTCCAGCGCCGCCGTAGTGGTGGCTTCTGTGACCAGAGCAGACCCGTCGGACGAGATAGAGACAGAAACGCCTGGCTTGAATGCCCCCGCTAGCCCAACAGGAGAAAGCAGTGGCTGCCCTGTGACGACAGCTTGCGTCATGGTCAAGTCCATATTGGGAGCCCAATTTCCAGCCCCAGGTGTGTATTCCGTAACCCTGAAAGCAAAAATATCGCCAAGCGGCGCAATGGAGAAACCGCGATACGCACCTGTTGCGATCCCGTCAGAATTCCATGCCGTCCCGAGGTCGCAATCGGAGATTACATTTTGATGCTCGATGTTGCATGACACGATCACAAAACGGGACCCTGTAGTGAGGCTTGGCGTCAGCGCGATATAGGCGCGGTCATGGTTCTTGATTGATAACCATCCGGGTTTATTCCCCCATGATTCAGTAATATTTGCAAACCCTGATCCAGACAATTCAAGCGCAAGGTCGTTTCCATAGCTTGAATAGTCGTGCACGACGAGTCCCCCGTCATTGCATTTCCAGTAGCCACGCAACGAATGGAAATCTGCCGGGTTGATCGCATCAATCGTGCTCGGCTGAACTTTTGACACTTTGGGTAGCATCATCATCGTCATCAGCGCATGAACTCAAACGTGACGCCTGTGATCGTGCAATTCAGCGCATTGCCGCTGTCTTGTCCGACACCGATCCTAAGTTTCGGGAAACTGGCAGGCGCGCACGGAGCCCACGGTGTATTGAGCTGAACCGCCGTTTTCTTTCCGCCAGCAAGCGCCACTTTCTCATCATAAAAACCGGCAGTTGCTGTCCATGTGGTGATCGCTTGAAAATACTGCTCCACCGCCAGGTATCGGTGTCCTGTAGCATTGGCGTCAAATAGCACATGCGCGAAAACCCGGAATTTGGTCGCATCAATCGGCGGGATGAAGCAGTCGGCAGCAAGATCAACGACCGCGCCGTTGCTATCAACTATGGATGTGGTCAACTGCGCAGCAGTTGCCGGTGATCCTACGGTGTACGCATTGGGCACAGAAAACGCCGTTCCAGAGGCAGACCCAAACTCCCCATCAATAAGTACGAATTCGTTACCCCCCCCCACCAGCACCGTGTTGCCGTTGGCGTCGGTGGAGAAGCTGGCAATGTTTGTGCCGACATACTCATCAAGCACGGCGGCGATTTCGGCGTGGGTGTCTGCTGCCAGCAGTTGATCGCGTAAGCTCATGGCTTATTCCTCTCCGTCATTTTTTGATTTACGCCCGCGCCCGCTGGAGACAATGGCCTTGTTCTGGATTTCAACCGGATTAACCGGCTTGGCCCAGCCTTCAGGCACGACGATTCCCGCCAGATAGTCTGACAGTTCGACTTGCTCTCCGGCCTTGAATTGTTCGGTTTTGGTGCCGTCCTGCGAACCGGGAAAGTCTTTCAAAATCTCGTGCAACATGGTCAGTCCTTTGTGCCTAAGTGCTGCTCTGCGATAGGGGCGGAATGGTCATAATTCCGCTCGACCTGTTCTGCTGTCGGCAGGGTTTCGCGAGGGCTGAATCCCAGCGTCAGTTTGCCGATTTCGTCAACATTGAAAGCAATATCCAGCGTGTCGTATCCGTATAGTCTGGACGCCTGCGGATAGCATGAATCCATCAGGGTGGTGGTCTTCGGCAGGCGGATTTCAATCCCCCTTGCATGAGCCTGACCAAGCCAGAACTCGACACATGCCCGGCCCTTTTCTGCGTCGTGTACGTTCGGATAGGTGTAATCCATGCCGAACAGGCTGATCTTTGTGGCCCCTGTATGGATGGCGAAAGCCACCGCATAAGCCGCCGTGTTGTTGAAGTAATCATGCCCGAGGTGGTTCAGCACATCCTCAAGCGGGAACTCGACCAGCGCCGGATAACCGGGATGCGCACGGCTTGTCACCACTGGAACCGGGCTTGTCTTGATCCAGTCCACCATTGCGGCGATGTTCGATGCCGGGGCGGCTTCTGCGCGGATTTCCTGAATCCGTATGTCGTCCATGTGGAAAATCAGGTCGCAGGCGAACACGTCGCCCAGCGCGTTGATGCCCCACGTTTCATCGCAGAACTTGTGCCGCCCGCCTGCGCGCTTGGTCTGTTCTAGGTACTGGTCAAGGCTTGGGCCGAGTCCAAGGATTGCAACGTGCTTGCCTTCCGGCTTTTCTTCCGGGATCTCGCAGCGTTCGCAGACTGCAATCAGCGTGCGCCCGTTCACGTTCGGCTCTACTTCGGACTCCGGGCCTTCCTGACCATACCACTCGGTTACAGCCCACCCGCATTCGTTCAGCAGTTGGGCGAATTCATGTTTGGTGTAGTGGCGGAAATGGAAAGCGGTTGTCGCTCCATCTTCGCGCTGCCACGGCATCACGTCTTCGTTTGGTACGCTAGCGAACAGGATCGGTGCGGACTCGCGCAAGGCTTTAAGCAGCGGGCGCGGGTCTTCGATGTGTTCGATTGTCTCGAAGCTTACGGCTGCGTTATATGGGCCAAGCAGTCCTGGTGAGTTGCCGTTTGCTACATAAAATCCCGTTAGGGGGACGACGCTGTAATTCTTCTCGGCGTAGACGATAGCTTCTTTATCAACATCGTATCCGTGCGCCACATGCCCAGCGTTTGCAATAATGTTGCAGCCGTAGCCGATGCCACAGGCAAAATCAACAACATTACTTAATGGTTCCAGCCGCTTCGCTACCCACTCATACCGCGCCACATGATCGCGGCGGATGTCGGCAATGTTCGGTGATACTTGGCGTTCGCCTGAATTCAAACTCATGTTTTCTTCTCTCTTACCAGAGGGTTGATGAAGCCGAGTTGCACGGCGACGCTGGGTAAGCAGCGCCCTATTTGCTTGAAACGATTACGGGTTGGTCTGCGGTGCCACTTCCGGGCTATGCAGCACGGCAGCAACCGAGATGCAGCCGACCGAAGTCACGCCGGTTTGCACCGCGTTGACGGTCACATAGCGCTTGTTTCCGACATAGCCGATGCGCTTGGTGACTTCCTTGGTGGTGCCAGCGGTGCGCGGGGTAGCGGCAGGCAGGCTTGCCAGCGCCTCAGTGCCCAGCAGGTAGGCATCGGCAACGCTGGTCAGGGTGCCTGTTACGTCGCCCTCTTTCACAACCAGCGTAACGACAGTGCCGGTGGTGGTGACTGCGCCATAGCTGGCGATGAACTCAACGCCGCCGTAACCCTGGCGGTCGATGACCAAGCCGGATTTGGTTGCGTTCGCGCCGATTGCGGCAGCGGTGATGACGTTCTTGGTGCGCACATTGCTGTGCAGGTCTTTGATGCTCATGGTTCTATCCTTTGAAAATTACCGGAGAAGATTGCCCCGGCGCAATTGAAAAAGGCCATCCGAAGATGGCCCGTTTGCTATGCATGATGCTCGGCAGATTTAACTGGTTGCCATGCGGAGCAACTTAATTGCCTCGTACTGGACGATGCCCCCGCCCGAGCGACGGCGGAAGTTGAACTTCGTCGTACCTTTGGCGGTGATGTTGTCCCGAATCAGCGTGGTGCCTGCGCGGTTGACGATGGTGTAAGCGCGCTTGAAGTTGCCGTAAGCAACAGAGTACGCACCCGCGCCGATGTCGGGCATGTTGTCGTCGATGGTGACGGGGGAGCCGAGGAAGCGACCACCGAAACCAGCCGACGCATCCGGCGTCCACAGGTAGTACGAACCGGAGCCGTCCTTCATCTGACGTGCGACACCGAGGGTAGTGTCATTCATCAGGAAGTGAGCGCCAGCGCGATACTGGGCCTTGAGAGCGTGCTGAAGTTTAATCAGCGCGTCAGAAGGCGCGACAGAGGTGAACGCAGCCGACTTGCCGGAAGCGATGTATCCAACCGAACCCCATGCATACGAAGCGTTAGCCACGTTGGTGTAAGCGGTGATTCCGCGTGCCTTGCCGACGCCGTTGCCGGTGATGTATTCAGCGTTCAGGCCTTCAGCAAAACCGATTGCGGCTTCATCAGCCAGGTCGGATTCCAGGTTGATGCGGGCGTCTTCCAGCGTTTCGTTGTAAATCCACGGCTCGACTTCAGCGGTGAACACTTCGATTCCGACTTTGGAGAACTTCGGCTCGGTGGATTCGCCGCCCGTTGCGCCGTCAGCCACCCGGCGCATCGCCATGCCGGAGGTCTTCACCAGCTTTTCATACTTGGCCGTTCCGATAGTGACGACGTTCGCCAGCGAAGCCAGACCGCCCATCGTCGCGGCGAAGCGGTCGATAGCCAGATCCATTTCCGGGGTGACAAGGTAGCCGCCGTCAGGGTCGCTACCGGTGTTCATGGCCTTGCGGGACAGTTCCTCCAAACCATCATCGCGGCCTTTGCGCAGGAACTGGCCGAACGCCTTGCGGTATTCAGCCTGCTCGGCGGTGACTTCGGCATCAGCACCAGCGCCGGGGCGGTTGGCTTTCTTTTCGAGGTCGGCAAACGCCTTGGACTGGGCGGTCATGTCGGCGTTGATGCGGTCGAGTTTTTCCTGCAACTCGGCAACGGATTTGCCATCTGCTTTGGCTTGGATCATGGCGTCATTCGTGGCTTTGAAAGCCTCGAAGGCTTCGCCCTGCTTTTGGATCAGGTCTGCAATTTCTTTGGTTTCCATTTTGTTTCCTTTGGACGTAAAAAAGCCGCTGGTTAGGCGGCTGGTTTTGTTGCTGCGGTTCGCTTACGCGGTATAAACACTGTCTCGGCGTTTCAATGCCTCAACAATTTCCTTCATGCCGCCTTCGTCAGAATCGCTCTGTCCAAGGCATTTAACCCTTGCGATGAACGCAACGGCTTCGCGGCGGCTCAAGCCTGAATCCCTCAGGTATTGTTCCGCCGACTTCAAATCTTCAATGGTTTCGATGCTCTTGACGCCTTGCACGCGGGCCGCGTCGTTGGCCGGGAAGGTAACGAGGCTGATTTCCCACAGGTCAACCTTTTTCAATGTGGTGATTCCGGTGAGCTTGTCGTAGCTGTCCTCTCGCGGAACGAAGCCGATAGACAGACCGCTAATGGCGCGCATCTTCATCAGCTCGTAAGCCTCTGCCCCGCGAGCGGTCTTGAGTGCGAGTTGACCGGAAACCTTCAGGCCAATGCTGTCTTCGCTCAATGCTGTATGGATTCCAAGTGGCTCGCCCGAGCGATGCTGCCAGAGCAGGGCGGGCATCGTTCCAGCAGCCTTGTGGTTTGCGAGAGTTTCGGCAAACGCGCCAGGTGCGACGATTTCATCGTAACTATCCTTGACGCCGAACACGGAGCCGTAGCCTTCAAACGTGCCGGATTCGCTGATTGATTTCAGCTCAAAACCGAAGTCGAGATTCTTGATGTTCATGGTTTCACCTCTTGCGGTGGTTCAGTCGGTACAGCACCAACGATGTTCGCGGGAATTCTGAGCTTGTCGCTGGACGGATCAGGATCAGGATTCATGTCGAGCTTGCTTCTACATTCATTCGCCGTCATCAGGCCTCCATTAAGGTAGCCCAACAGAATATCTTTCGTCTCGGATGCCGAACCCCTCAGTAAACCCTCTTCCACGAAAGACGCATACAAGCCTTCTTTACGTTCTGCTTCTGTTAGCAGCTTTGCATCTATTGACTGCTCTATTCGCTGATACCAAGGCGAAATTGTATGTATCAAGTGATTCAAGAATCCTTGACTCGAACCGGCGTAGGTCGAAAGCTTCTCATCGCCGTAGATCATGATTGGCGACACGCGCATGAATCGGCATATCTCGGAGATCTGGAACAGCCGCGTTTCCAACGTCTGCGCGTCAACCCCAGACATGGTGTGCGGCAACCACTTGGCAGCGCGATCCATCACCATCGGTGCGCCAGAGTTACCCGGCCCTGCGTGGTTTTCCTCAATCCAGCCCTTGAGCGCCTTGTATTGGTCGGCGTTCAGCGTGCCTTCGACAGAGTAGGCGCCGGAAGCGCGGACGCCGTTCTTCTGCATCCGCGCTTGGGATTCTTCAATCGCCATTGACAGGCCGATTGCTTCCCGCGCCTGCGCGACCACTTCAAGCCCTTGAAACCCGTTCCATGACGGGCCTTTCAGGTGCCAGATAGACTCAGCCGGAAATACCTGCTTGCTGCCATTGCTGGCGGTGACCTCATACGTCAACGTCAAGTCATCGGCACGCTTTACCACTACGCTGCCAGGCGTGAACGGGATCAGTTCATATATCTCACCGCCACGCACAGAACGATTGATAAACGAGTACGCATTGCCGCATAGCGCGGCGTGCATGGCGATCATCTCGCGGTACTCGAACGAGGTCTGCCATTCGTTCGGCTTGGTGCCGAGGATCGTATATAGCGGGTGATCATTGGCCGGGAGCCGGGTCTTGCCGTCCTTGCTCTCGCGCATCAGCTTCAGCGGAACCTGGGCGATGCCTTCACCGATGACGCGCATACAGGCGAAAACCGCAGCGACCTCAATCGACGTGCTGACGGTGACATTCTTCCCGGTGGCAGACGCACGCCGCCCCAATAGCTCGCGGATCAGGTCATAGCTGTTCGCTGACTTGCGGCTGAACGCTTCCGCCAGCATCAAACGCTACCCAACTTCAGGCCCATCACAATCGCCAGCACACCGGCAACAATGAACCCAAGCGGAGGCCACGCCAGCCACGCGCCATAGGACACGCCAGCAGCGCCAGCAATCAGCAGGACATCAGGTAGTAGTTTCTTCATGCCCGCTTTCCCAAAATGAGGTGCCTTCGTTTTCCGTTGCGATTGAACAGCAACCGAACGCCATCGCCATCGCCACCATGCCGTCAATTCGCCCGGTGGCCTTGTGTTTGTCTAGCTTTCTGTTTCCTGCCGCGTCCTTCTGGACTACAGCGTTTGCCGCGCACATCGTCAGCACCGGATGATTGCCGTGGGCGATGCGGCCATTCAGCAACTCGGCTTCCAGCGTATCGAGTGCGGGCGACATATCCTTGAAGCCCTGCCCGTGTTCATGCAGCGGCAGAGTGATACCCAATTCGTCAAACTCTTTTTGCAGCAAGGCGATGCGCCAGCGGTCGTATGCGATGTTCTGCACGTCCAGCCCTGACAGAATCGCGCCTATGTCTTGCGCAACGTATTCATAATCGACCGTGCTACCGGGGGTCGTATGCAGATAACCCTGCCGCGCCCACACGTCATACGGCGATCTATCCAGCTTTGCGCGGTCGCTAAGGCCGTTCTCAGGCGTCCAGAAGTGCGGTTGTATGTGCCACACGCCTGCAATCTTGCCGATGATTACCAGAGCCGTAAGGTCAGTCCGCGCCGACAGGTCAAGCCCACACCACACCGGGGCGCTGCCAAACTCCAACACCTTGCCGCCGCATGATTTCCACACGTCCGACGAAATGAACGGCGAGACAGTGGAAACCCGCTGATTGAGCGACAGGTTTCTAAACGTGTTCTCCGCGCTCGGCATCCGGGCGGCTTTCTTCGCCTGCTCTGCCAGGTCATCGAGAGAACGGAACAACCCTAGCGCCGGGTTAGCCGCCTTCCACGCTTTCTTGTCCAGCAGGTCGGCATCCTTGGCCGCTGCGTAGACATGCGACACGATGCGCGGGTCTTTCGATTGCTCGGCATCGTCAAGCCAGATGCTGAACAGGTCGGCATCGTTCGCCGCCTGAGTGCTGATCGCTATCAACAGCGGGGCTTCGTGCGCCCCTTGTGCCGTGGTGATGGCGTCAATGAAGTCGTCTTGTGCGCCGCGCACCTGCCCCACCTCATCCAAGATGGCAAGGATCGGTGACAAACCATGCGCGGTTGATCCTTCAGCCGACAGCGCCCGGTATTCCACGTTGAGCGGCAGCCCAATCAATATCTTGCTGCTGGGTATCGTGCGAACAATCGAACGCAACTCAGGCGACAGCATCACCATCTTGGCCGCGTAGTTGTAAACCTGCCCCGCCTGCTCCCTGCTTCGCGCGCCGCTGACGATCTGGCTGTTCTGTTTTGCTTCCGGTCCGACTAAATGCGCCAGCATGATTCCGGCAATCAGCGCGGTCTTGCCATTCTTGCGGGCAATGCTCAAGTGCGCCGTGTGCGTGCCGCGCTTGTTATCGTATATCGCCTTGATAAACTTTTTTTGAAACGGTGCCAGCTTGATCGGCTTGCCTACGTGCTGCCCTTCAGGCGCTAGGCAGTAGCGTTCAATAAATGCGACTACCCGGCCACCTCTTGTCATCACTTCACCGAATGAAGGCGCGGAATCAGGTCATCAACCTCTGCCGACTTCGCAGCCTTCTCCGTACTCAGCGCCTTGCCAGCATCCCGCGACTCACCCACAGTAGCCTCGGCGTGAACATGCAGCATCCGGGACAAGGCCACAGCGCGACGGCTCAATGTTTCCAGCAGCGTGTGCTTAGGGTTGATGATCTGCGTGCCACGGTCATTCACGATGATGTCGCCTTCGCTGGCAATCTCATCCTGCAAACGCTCAATGTCAGCCTTGCACCGGGCAAGGTTCGCGCAGTTCTCTAGGTCAGCGTTGTTCCATGTATCCCTCGCGCGCGCGCTCACAAGGGAATCCCAGAACGGGCGGTCTCCCTCGCGCAGCTTTACATGGGCAGGCGGATCAATCGGCTTTCCAGCCGCCTGGGCAGCAGCAATCGCCGCAGCAGCAGAATCTGAGCGGGTGCGTTTCATCGGGTTATTTCGGGTTAGGGTTAAAAGAAAACTTCATGCGCGGTCTTTGAAGATAGGGCCGGGGACTTTGATCCCGCCCTATGCCGCGTGCTGGAACATCGGGAGCTGTCCGGTCTCTCTTGTGTTGCCCTTACGGCCATTACACAGCCTGCACGCGCACCTTGCCGCGCTTGTTGCGTGGTGTTGGCTTGCCGCATATCTGGCAGCGCCATCCATCACGCTCAAACACCTTGATTGGGTCTACTTTACCTTATTCCATGGGTGATCTGGTGCCGATGGAAAACCATCAACCGTGCATCCCTGCCTTGGCTTGCCGCTTGCCTTGTTGCCGAAACCGCCGTCCTCTCGCGCTGTTTTGCTTGAGTGACACGCGGCGCATAAGGGTTGCCAGTTGTCGCGCTGCCAGAATAGGACCATGTCGCCCTTGTGCGGGATAACGTGGTCAACCACAGTTGCGATGGTTACTCGCCCTCGTTGCTCACAGTCGGCGCATAACGGATGGTTGCGCAGGTATCCTGCTCTGGCCTTTTGCCATCGGCTACCGTATGGGCTTGGCTTGGTATCGGATCCCATAGTCTTGCCTCATCCACGCCACAAATGCGCTCACGCATGTAGGACGCGCTATCTGTGCCGCGTACTGTGCAGGTGGGGGAAATGTAGGTCTTGCTGAAATGCCCATCCGTGAAATGCTTGCAGTCCTTGCAGCACTTCATGGGAACTCCGGGCGTAAAAAAACCCGCCTGGGTGCGCATCGTTGAGAGGCGTGGCGGCTCGGTGCTTCGTGTGTGTGTAAGGCTATTTGATCCTGTTAATCGGTTGCCAGCCGAATCTACCCACTGTCTGCTGGTGTTTCCACCGTCATCGGCCTAATCCGTGGTAAGTCAGGGGTTCAGATTGGTTGGTGTGCGGTGCTAATCCCCGCATTGTTCAGCAGCTTGCGCATTCACCAACACGGCTGGCGACGAAGCCGCTTCGACCGCAACCCTTGGCCTTCGGGCCGGATGCTCAATCGCCATGCGTGTTTGCTCGGGCCTCGCATCCCGATTGCGCCCAATACCTGGCGTGCGGTTACAAAAACGCGGGGCGCATGGCCCCTACCCCAATTATCGCAGGCGTTTAGCGTTTGTCAATACCTTAAAGCAAGGTTTCAGCCAGGTTCAACTGCTGTTCCATCACATACTCAAAAATTATTTTTCATAAACCCCTTGCGCTCTTTTGTTTCGTGTGTATAATTCAACTCATGGACAGCGCATTGCAGTCCACCCGCCCCGGCGGAACCGGGAATCCTGATAGGAGCAACAGCAAAATGAAAACCCTCAAGGAAATCATCACAGAATCGGTTGGCGAGGATATAGCAACTAAGGAATATCTAGCCGAGCTAGGATATTCGGAGGAAACGCTCGACGCAGAAGCGCCATTCGTCGGGACGGTTCCGGATGGGATAAACCGCGCCAGGGTTCATGCACCCTCCTGTGGCGGATGGCACATCTCAACCCAAGTGTATGAATACTGGACCGAAGATCCAGCCGACGTGGCCGCGCTGGAGGCATGATGGGAAAGTGGTTCGATTTGGCCGGAGATAGCCTGTCCGGCGCCATCAACATCGTGGAGAACGAAATTAAAATCATCGATAAAGTCGCAGCCTACAGCCGTATACACCGCGCTACCGAAGGCCTCGATTTCGGCAAACAGAATCTGATCCTGTCGGAGATTGCCAGCTCCATGCGGCTCACGCACAGGTTCGGCGACGGCGTATACAGCCTGTACCGCCGCCGTCCGTACAGCACCGAGCCGATGGGAAAATCACTGATCGATTTGCCGCTGATCGACCACGCCACGGCGCGCGGGCTGGCAATAGCGCTCAAATCCACTCACGGAGGCGCTGGGCGGGGCCAAGGGCGCAAGCCCTCCGACGGCGCTACCGGCCTCGAACGCCGCAATATCTCTATCGATTCCGAATCCGATGCTATCGCCCACCGCGCCGGGCGGGATCGATCCAGCGGGATACGGGAAGCGTTGCGGTTTTGGGCTACGCATCACGACAAGGAATAAAAAAAGCCGCCCACCAGCGGCTTTTTGCGTTTCCTATGGACGTGCGAAGTCCACACAAAAAGTAGGCTATCAAAGAAATGTACTTTGCGCAAGTAGTATTTTCATACTACACATAGGTGTAAAACACGCCCAATATCGGTTATCACACCTATGCAGGTGTCTATTGCGCGTTAGGCGTCATGGCCGGTATGCCCCGTCGCCAGTGTTCCACGCTTCATTCAAGTCTCTCTCGTAGCGGTCGTGGGCTTTGTAATCTTCTTCGAGCAGTTCGCACAGCAACACCCGCGTCTCGTCATCGCTATGCCTCACGGTTGCCGACTCTCCGAAAACATCAACAACTTCGCCCAAGCTCAACTTTCGTCCTATCAACCAGTTCCATTGCCCGTTCATTTCATCGCCTCCCTTGCGGCGTCCATGCCGCTCAAAAAAACAGATTGCAGCGCGTGCTGGAAACTGCGCCCGCTGTTCACCATCGCCGTGAAAACCTCGATGGCCTCCGTTTGAATCATTGCGCTCGCTTCCGGCTCAAGCTGGCACCGCTTCAATCCGCGTGGCAGTTTTGCTGAGTGAGCGTGTCTTGCGTTGATCTGCATCGTTCATCCTCCATGCCTAACATTTCCATCAACTCGGACGCGCTAAAGCGCGCCGGTTATGTCAAGCGTTAGGGGCTTCCGGCAGCGGAATCCAATGCGTCGGCTCCCATGTGCTGGCCCAGTTATTTTTTGGCTCGCTCCATCTCCACCCATAATTTAGCGGGCCGTCACCGGCTGACCATCTTGCAAAGCCAAGGCTTCCTTTTTGGTATTTCTCCATACTGGTTTCCCTTTGCCCATAGTCTTCGTTCCACCCGAGTATTGGCGTGCCGTCTCGTGGTGCTGTTTCAATCGGTTGCCAGTCCATGTTTCATTCTCCGTTTCAATCGCGCCGCACAGCTTAGGCGTTAGGCACTCTCAATCCCACGCTGCTCGCGCACCTCTGCAATTGCCTTGTCAAGTGCCTCGCGCAGCATTCCGGGGCGGCTTTGCCGCTTCCGTGGTCGGCTTACCGCTGCCGTTACACAACATGAAACTTCTTCGCCATAAGTTCCCGCGCCGCATATTCCACCAACACCCGCATACTGTTGTCCCTGTGGATAAACATGGCCTTGATGGCTGAGACAATGTGAGTAGGCAGGCTGACTATAAACTTCTCTACCTGCTCGGCGTCCTTCTGGTCAACCGGGATATGTGGCTCGTCATCCCATACCTCGCCTAGTTCTGGCATGTACTGACCTGCCACGGCTGCACGTTGAGGGTAGTAATGCTGGAGAACCATCGCGCATTCCCCACCATTGGCCCAGCGTGACCAGTTGTAGAACCGCTGCATTC
Organism: uncultured Sterolibacterium sp.; assembly: GCA_964437515.1. Lineage (GTDB taxonomy): Bacteria > Pseudomonadota > Gammaproteobacteria > Burkholderiales > Rhodocyclaceae > Sterolibacterium. The sequence continues at coordinate 3,907 of CAYTHB010000048.1, read as the reverse complement.
CGATCTCGGTTTCGGTCATCTATGCTGCCTCCTGTTCCGGGAAAACGAGTTGCACGCGGTCTGCGTATGCGGCCTGCATGGCGGCTAGGTACTGCGATAACTGATCCTTGTTCATCAGACTGGTAACGGGCCAAACCTTCATCGCTTCCAGTTTCTTCTCATAGCTGAGTGGCCGGATAACCAAGTCGTACAGCTTGCGGAATTCTTCATCCTCGGCCCTCATGATTGGTACGCCCATCGTCAGCTTGCAGAAGCATTTGACCGACAACGGCGTGTCCTCTCGAAGCTCGCGGCTAACTTGGCTGTACCACTCATGGGAGATTGAATTTTGCGGGATGCTCCGGGCCTTGCCGGTCTTGACGGCCACACGAAGGAACTTGTGGGCGCGGTAGGCTTCGCGGAGGTCGCCTATTGCGGACTGCAAGGATGTATCGCTGTTTATGGTTAGGTTCATGCCGGAATCGTCACAATCACGGTTCTTACCATCGTCCCTGACGACTTAAACGCAGCTTCCGGCAATGCTTCGATGTCGCCGCCACGCTCCCTAATCAGGTCGCGGAAATCCTGCGTCAGCTTGTTGTCGCGGAATGTCACGCTTGATGCCATCACCGAAACGAGCAGGCCGTCAGGCTTCAGGAACTTCAGGGCGTGCAGGACGTGCTTGATGTCCTGCTGTTTGGCGAATGGTGGGTTCATCACTACGCGGTCATAGCTGGCTTCCGGCTCCAGCTTCAGGAAGTCAATCGGCTTGACGTGGCGGAGCTTGGTGTTCTCGCACAACGTCAGGTAGTTTTCCAGCATCAGTTCGCAGCAATCCACTACCCCGCCCAGCGCAGCGCAAGCGTCAGCAATCGCCCCACGTCCCGCGCTTGGCTCCAATACCTGCATTCCGGCATCAATGCAGGCCAACTCAATCAGCCGCGCCACCACTCCGGGCGGACTCGGGAAGTAGTTGAATTCATCCTTCGGCACTTCCACCTCGCCGGTGAGAATGATTTCCTCTACCCGATCCGATGCGGGCCGGTCGAACAGATGCGCCTTGGCTTTCCTGTCCCACTTGCCGCCAGCGGCCTCGATCACCTTGTTAACCTTCGTGTACATGGCACGGTCAAGTTGCCCTGTCAGGCGCAATGCCATGCCGTCCAGTTCTGCCACGCTCAAAACCTGCAAAACTGCGTCGTCTACCCTCATGCTAATGTGCTCCCGATGTTTACCCGCCTAGCAACCGCACCCTGCCCGCCCTGCCCCTCAACCGCCTTCCAGCTTCCGCCCTTCTGGCTGTAGTAGCCTTTCGCTCTAATCTTGCCGCCCTCCGGCTTGTTCTCGACCTTCTCCCGTGGCCGCATCGGCTTGCGCTCTGCAAGCGGCCTATTCCGAACAGTCTCGGCGCTGATCGTTTTCGCCACGATGGCGGTATAGGCGTAGGTTTTCACCTTGCGCACATGGCCGCGCACGTTCCGCTGCGTGATTACTACCGGCTTGCGCTTCAACTCGCCAAGGTCGCACATCCCCTTCAGCCGGCTGTTCACCGTGCAGCCGTCGCCGCCGACAATGCGGATAATCTCGGAGCCGGATATGCCGGGGTTCGCGTTGATGATGTCAAGGGCTGCTTGGCGCATTTTCTCGGCTTGAACGTAGCGGGATGGCGGTGCATCATTTCGTGCTGTCAATTTTCTTCTCCCTTACAGAACGTGTTTTCCGGTGGTATACGAAATGATCTTTTCGATAGTGCGGGGATGAACGCCCCACTTTTTCGCTAGCGCGGCGTTCGAGTATTTCTCCGTGATTTCCCTGCGCAGTTCCTCACGCTTCCTTGCCGCTTCCCGGATGGCGATGATTGCCAGTGGCGGAACCTTGGTTTGCGGCAGGTCGAATCCGCGCTTGCAGAACTCGCCGGCCCGGATCAGGTATTCATCGCGGGTCATGCGGTTTCCTTGGCCAGCGCTGCAAAACACGGGATAGCCGCGTCCAGGTCGGCGCGGGCTGCGTTGCGACGGGTGCGATAGGTCACAATGTCCCGTGCGGTCGAGTTGCCACACCCAACGTATTCAGCCAGTGATCGGTAGCTCCACAGCCACGGCTTAGACTCGCGCAACCGGCGCATTTCAATAACGTCTGCGTCGGATAGTTTTGCTCTGTGGTGCATTACGCAGCCTCCTGCTGGCGCTTAACGGCTTCCAGCGCCTTGCTGGCGTCCTGGTCCTTCGGGTAGCCGAGGGCTTCGCGCCAGAACTCGGCGGCAATGATGTTGATTTCCTCGCCGCCAGCCTCGCGCACCATTAGGGCGTAAGCCCAACCCTTATGCGGCGAATTCATCCCACCACCTTCAGCGCAACAATCCGCTTAACTTCGGTGAATGTCTCCGGGTTCCCGAGGTACGGCAGCAACCCTTTGGCGTGTTCGCGCCCAATGCGGTTCAACTCGGCAGCTTGTGTGATGGCCTGTTCGCGCTGGTACGGATCTGTCCCGAGCGTTGCTTCCCACTTGGCAACCGTCCCGGCCTGCCGCGCATTGCTTACTTCGCGTTCGTACACGTCACGGAACGCCATCCGCGCCCCAACCTTGTCGCCGCCTTCAAGCAGCGCAGCAGCAGCCCAATAGGCTTTTGCCGTTTCGGTAGTCCACACCACCGTCGCCGCTTCGTCGCCTGCAAGGATCGCGATTGACCATGCTTCGTCTGCCGATGGCCTGCCGTCGTCAATCCGCCCGATGATCGCCGCCAGCGACAAGCGCCCGGGTACTTCGGTCTGGCACTTGTCCAGCGCCTTCAACACAGATTCCAGCGGGTAGGAACTCAGGCGGGCAACAATCGCCTTTGCCGCCGGTTCGCTAAACTCAGTCCCGCACACTTCAGCCGTCACGGCCAGCGCCTGCATGATGTTGTTCATGGTGCATAACCCTCATTTATGAGTTTCAGGAACACATTTCCGCCGCCAGTAGACTTATCAACCGTTCTGGCTTTAGCGTTTGTCATCTGTGTATTCGTCGCCCACTCCGTCCTGAGTTTTTCAGCATCGCTCAGCAGGCAGTCAAGGCTGTGCATCTTTTGCGTGTACCAGCCATTTCGATGAGTCAAAAACCAGCCTGCAACATGTACCGCATCATCGCCAAGCCTTTGCCGTAGTTTTGCAATCAGGCTGTTTGCCTTGGCATTGCGTACAGGCTCAATCCCGTATTTGTTCCGATAGGCGTTTTCATAGCTTTCCCAAACGGCGACATTTTTGAGCCGAGATGCTTTAGCATCGTCGGAAGCTGTCTCTGTCTCTGCTCTGTCTCTGGTCTCTGTCTCTGTCTCTGTCTCTGGTGCATCAACTTGATATCGTTCTGATATCACGCCGATATCATCCTGTATCAGCCAGTTAGAAAGTCTGGTAAGTGATTGTTTTAGCTGCTTTTCTGAAGTTCGGAGCCTGAACGCCAGGCGTTTTACTTCCGGCAGCGCCCCATTCATGTCCTGATCCTCGCTGGCTACCAGCCAAAGGCCGATTAGCAGCTTTGCGTCCTCTGGATTGAGGTCGTGCCAGTCTGGATCATCTAGCAAATCACGATAGAGTTTTACCCAAGGCGGGCGTCTATCCTTGAAATGTTGATGCTTCTGCCAGTTTTTAATTCTGTAGATCATGTGTTTTCCTCAACGCGCTCTGCCTGCGCCATCCTCAGCGTTGTAGGGTGACGGCTCGCCTGCTGGCTGAGGTACAGCAAGCCCGGTGCCCCGGTGCCGTCATTGATCGTCATGCCAATTCCTTAGCCATCGCCGTATAGCGGGCTTTGATTTCTTTCAGGTTCACAGCAGATACCCCCGCTGCCGCATGAAGTCGATAGGGTGCTTGCGGCTTTTCTGTAAATTGCATGTGGCACGAAGCAACTGAATGTTGTTGTCCGTGTTCGAGCCACCCAATGACAGAGG
>CAYTHB010000047.1:15673-20712 GCA_964437515.1 uncultured Sterolibacterium sp. | reverse complement strand
AAGTTCTGTTAATTCAGAAAACAATCGTGGTCTGTCCCCCTATTTTCCCTATTTTCCGTCCCCCTATTTTCCTTCGGAGGCTAGCTCGCGTGCTGAACCGTGCAGAGCTTTTCTCTGACATTCCAACTTGAAATCCAAAAACTCCTTCTCGACGCTGTCCCATGTGTCACTAAACTCGTAGAGAAAGTTCATCGCTTGCCTTGGAATCGGGTCACCCATGTCGTAGTCCCGCAGCACTCGGATCATTGGCTCGAATGGGAGAGCCGTCAGGAACTGCTGAAAAAGCTCTCGATCATGCGCGAGTGCAGAGTCTGTACCCGCTAGCTTCGCGCGAATAGGGTCTTTTGCGAGGAGAACTCCAAGCGCGGCGATGAAGGCAAGGCCCGGTCCATATTCCGGGTTGCCAGCGTAATAGCCGTGCAGAAACCATGCCTCCGTGCCAACGACGGCTGCGACAGCAAAGACGTTCTCGATGAGTTGCTTCATTGTGTGCTGTAAGTTCTAATACCTGAGTAAATCCGCGCCGTGAAGCGGCGTCGGCTTGGACGAATTGTTAGGTTTGTTGCTAGTTGACGCGCTTGGACAAGCAATACTTGTCAGACATGACAACTTTCTCCTTATCCACTGCGCCAAAGTACGTCTCTACCCAGCCCTGGTGGATGCCCATGACATCTTCATTCATAAAGTACCCCTTGAAGTAGCAGATGCCGTTTGCGAACTGCGTGTTCCCTCGGATGTTGACTGCAAGCCCACCCTCCATGGGATTCGCGGGGTTGGTCGGTCTACTAAACGAGTTTAGTTTGCTTTCCTTGCAGGTAGTTTTTGAGGCATCTTGAAAGAGCAAGATGTAGACAATTTGTCCGTCCTTCTGTGGGGGCGCGGATGAAAGATTGCCTTTTTCATCAACCGAAGGCTCCCAAACAGGGATATGGATTCTCTTGTCACCAGGCTTGCACACGGGCACAGGATCTCCAGAGGCAAAGGGCGGATTCACACACCTCCCAGAGTCACAGATTCGGTCCCCCTTGCAGTCCGTATCCTTTCCGCATTGGGCGACGGGAAGAGTAGGGCTTTGCGATGAGGTCGGTCGCGACGGCACGCTGCAGGCAACAAGCAGAAGTAGCAGTGCGCAGCTCGTAAGTAGCTTGCTCATAATCTCCCCAAACAAACCTAACGAGAATTAGACGTCCGAAATGACACAATAAGTTATGTCAAAAATGAAATCTATCACGGCAAACTGCATGCTATCTCCTTATGTTTTATCGAATTGCATCGTTTTAGTTTCCATCATACAAACTTACTTAAATCCACAATATGATGAATAAACCATGATTTTCAGGTCAAATACACGAATCACACCTTCTACAAATATGCACGACGGGTGAGTAATAGGGGACAGACCACGGTTTCTAACTAAGTTCTGTTAATTTTAGAAACTATCGTGGTCTGTCCCTGAGTTATCCGCCTCAATGTTGGAGCAGGCGCAAGCCCTTTTAGTAGATTACTTCGATTCATTGGAGGGTAAATTCAGGGGGATACCTCAGGGCCAGCGCGCAATCGTTATTGCGCCGGATGAAAAATGCCAGTGCAATGCGCTTCGTTTATTTTGGCACCCTACGGCAACAGAATTACGCACTAAGAGAAGCAATAGGAATCCCACAGGGTCAACCCTTAATCCCTTTTTTGATGCTGACTAAAATTTTTTACTGATGGGCTCGTGTGAAATATCGTTCTATTTTGCTGGTTGAACTTAGAATATCATTCAGCATAACCCGGCCCCCGGCCACGTGAATCACGCGCAAAAAAACTGATCTTGCCCATGGGCACCACCACGGTTCCGCCGGGTGAGACAACGTACTTCTGGCTATCCGCTTCACGATCGTAGCCAAGTTGTGTGTTGGCTTCGATGGTGTTATGACGGTCGACGATGACACGCCGCAGCCGGGCATGGCGTCCTATCCGGACATAATCCATGATGATGCAGTCCTCCAGCTCGGCACCTTCTTCCACCACGGCTTCGCGGCGGACGATACAATTACGGATGCGCGTGTTTTTGTGGACGATGCAGGCTGCCCCAAACAAGCTATTTTCAATTTCGCCACCCAGAATCCTTGCCACCGGTCCTTGATAATTACTGGAAAAGATGGGCCATTGCGGATTAAACGCGTCGAAACGGGGATGTTCTCCCATGACATCCTTATGTGCGTCAAAATAGGCGTCAATAGTCCCGACATCACGCCAGTAACCCACTTCCTCGTAGGGCTTGATACCGGGTATTTCATTGCTGGAAAAATCATACGCATATAAACGCCGGCTGGTCATCAAACGGGGTAACACATGGCTGCCGAAATCAGTCTCGCCAAGGCGATGGGCCTCGCGTAAGGCGTCTACCAACACATCGGTATTGAATAAATAATTTCCCATGGAGGCATAGGCCCGGCCGGGATCAGACGGCATAGGTTTGGGCAGCCGGGGTTTTTCCTGAAACGCGTTTACTTTTCCATCCGTTTCCGTGCCCATAATGCCGAAGCTCGATGCCTGTTCCAGCGGTACTGGCAAGGCCGCGATAGTGACATCCGCGTGATGTTCTTTATGGAACCATACCATCTGGTTGATATCCATCCGATAGATGTGATCAGCGCCAAACACGGCGACAATATCGGGCTGATGGAGTTCGATGAGCCTGAGACTCTGATAAACCGCGTCCGCGGTCCCTTTAAATTGCAGGGTTTCCGTGTGCATTTCCGGCGGCACCACCGTGACAAACTGGCTCGGGAGCAAGGGAGAAACCACCCAGGCCTTACGGATGTGTTCAATGAGTTCTTGTGATTTGTACTGAACTAAAAGGTAAACAGAGTTTATTCCGGAGTTGATCAGGTTGCTTAAAACAAAATCCACGATCCGATAGCGCGCGCCAAACGGGACAGCGGGTTTGCAACGGTCCGCGGAGAGCGGGTTTAAACGTTTACCTTCTCCCCCCGCCATCACAAACGCGATGATTTTATCCGGATGTCTTCTATTCTTCATTTTGTTCTCCCTGTGATGACGTCTCTTTGAGTTTGCCCCTATGAAAATATTAGCTTATATGGACGCTAAAGCGCACCTTAATTTGATGCCAAATATAGGAATCATGACTTGGCGAAGAATCGCTTGCCAACCATCCTTTCTCTCGTCATCATAAGAAAAGCGCGAAGTTTGGCCAAACAAAAGGTAAGGTTGAAATGAAAACAATTCATATCATCTGCCATACTCACTGGGACCGCGAGTGGTATCGCACCTTCCAGCAGTTCCGCCTTAAACTTGTTCACCTTGTGGACGGCTTGTTCGACATTCTTGCCAGAGATGGCGATTACAAATACTTCATGCTCGACGGGCAAACGGTCGCACTTGACGATTACCTGCTCATGCGGCCCGAAGCGGAAGATACGCTGAGGGAACATGTCTGCAATGGGCGCATTCTGATCGGTCCCTGGCATATCCTGCCCGATATGTTCCTCGTGAGTCCCGAAGCGCATATTCGCAACCTGCTGGCAGGCGAGCGCGAGGCGCGCAAATTTGGCCGGAAAATGGCGATCGGTTACATGCCGGACTCCTTCGGCCACATCGGACAAATGCCGCAAATCCTGCGCGGATTTGGAATGGATAGCGCCTGTCTCTGGCGCGGACTGGATGATCAGCCTGCTGAAGTCTGGTGGGAATCTCCGGATGGTTCGCGTGTGCTGATGATGTACCTTCGCGATTCCTACAGCAATGGCGCAGGCCTTAACGCGAATCGTCCCGCGCAATTCACTGAACAAATCAAACAGTCGGCGGACTCGCTTGCGCCGCATTCCGTGACATCGCATCTGCTGGTGATGTATGGCACGGATCACATGGAACCGCAGGAAGAAACTGCCCAAGCCATTCAAGCTGCAAATGCACATCTCGAAGAATACCGCGTGATTCATTCGACCTTGCCTGCCTGTTTCAAAGCAATTCAGACTGAAATCGCAGATCGAGAATCAAAAATCCCTGTCATTACCGGCGAATTGCGCTCCTCCAAACGTTCCCCGCTATTGCCTGGCGTGCTGTCCACGCGGATGTGGATCAAGCAACGCAATCACGCCTGCGAACATTTACTGGAGAAATGGGCTGAGCCATTTAGTCTGTTCGCTTCACTCATGAAGACCGTTAACAAACCCGCGCCCATCGTCCGCCAAGCATGGCAACTGCTGATGGCGTGTCATCCTCACGATTCGATTTGCGGCTGTTCCATTGACCAGGTGCACGAAGAGATGAAAGCGCGCTTCGATCAGGTGGAGCAGATCGGTGAAGAGATCACGCAGCAGAGTCTCGAAGCGCTGGCATCCGTAATCAGAACCGAACAGAGGCCATCCTCCCTTGATCCTGATCTGCCATCCCTCGTTGTCTTCAATCCGCTCTCTTTTTCCCGCACCGACGAGGTAAGTGCAAACATTATCCTGCCAGCAAGCATGGCCGATTTCGACATCGTTGACGAAGCGGGAAATATCGTGCCACACCAATCGGCCAGCGCAAACGCCTCTGATTTGATCAATGTCCGTGTGCCGCGTGAAAGGTTCGGCAGCCTGCTTGGAATGGTGCACGAAGGACGCGTCGGTAACCTGGCCATACAGGCCATCCACCTCGTGCGTGACGGCGCAACCGTGCGCATCGAAGCCCTCTGCGCTGAAAATGCGCTCCCTCAGGCAGAGGTATGGAATGGCAGCGTGCAGGCGCTTCAGGCATACATTCATGATTCCAGCATCGAGTCCTTCCACATCCATGCGCGTGCCGCCGGGTCTGCAAATGTCACCTTTGTCGCTCATGATGTCCCTGCTTTGGGATGGAAGACTTTTCACCTTCGCGCAAAGGAGAGTGTTCCCGCTGAAATCAAGGTTCCGCACGTCATGCGTCTGCTTGCACCGCTGATTTCTTTACCTTTCGTGCAAAAACACCTGGCGCGCCATTCCGAGCCAAAATGCCGCCCGCCCTACGTGATCGAAAACGCCCTCTTTTCCGTTGAGCTGGAATTGAGCGAC
>CAYTHB010000047.1:0-15573 GCA_964437515.1 uncultured Sterolibacterium sp. | reverse complement strand
CCCGCCCTACGTGATCGAAAACGCCCTCTTTTCCGTTGAGCTGGAATTGAGCGACCGGACGTTTACCATTACTGACAAGGCAGCAGGAAAAATTTATCGCGGTTTGAACCGTTTTGTAGACGGCGGCGACTGCGGCGACGAATACAATTTCTCTCCGCCCGTGGTAGACGAGATACAGAATCTGCCTGCCTTGCGCGATGTCAGCATCGTATGTGGTTCTCTTCAGCAGACCATGACGGTTTCTCTTGTGCTGAACATTCCCTCAGGTCTAAGCGCAGACAGGCAATCCCGCTCGAGCGAGAGGGTGGAGCTTCCCATCGCGACGACTCTCACGCTTACCACTGGCGTTCCGCGCGTGGATATCCATACGCGGCTGGATAACCGTGCCAAGGATCACCGCTTGCGGGTTCATTTTCCTGCCTGGGCAGAAAACGCAGAAAATATTAAATTTGCCCAATATGATGGTCACTTTGAGATCGTCAAGCGAAAAATCGGCATTTCTGTTCATGATTCAACGTGGGTGGAGGCGCCGCGTCCCGAAACACATCAACGCGCGTTTACCGCTGTCGCGGATATGATCATCGCCAACCGCGGCCTGCCTGAAGTGGAAGTGACATCACGCCATGAAATCGCCATTACCCTGCTGCGCTGCGTCGGCTGGTTGTCACGCGATGATTTTTCCACACGCATTGGACACGCCGGCCCTTTCCTCGAAACCCCCAAGGCACAAATGCTGGGTGAATGGGATTTCCATTATTCGATCATCCTGAACCAGAGCTATTTTCGACAGGCATGGAGTTTTGATACTCCCTTACGCGCGGTCTCAACAGATGCCCACAGCGGGCCGCTGCCTTCCACAGGGTCCTTTGCCGACATAGACCATCCCTCTTTTCTGATCAGCGCAGTGAAAGAGACGGATGACGGCCATGGCTGGCTCATGCGCGGCTATAACCTTTGCGACGAAGAGATTGAGGTTGCCATCGCGCCGTGGTGTGAATTCAAGAAAGCTGAGCGCGTGAATATGGCGGAGCAAACAATCAGCCCACTCAAAACAGGGCAAAAAGGAGAGATCAAAATGGCTGTGCGCGGACATGAAGTGGCGACGGTCATGTTTGTGAAATAGCAGGTTGGGTGAACTATTTAAAAGCGCTTTGGACAATATAGCCAGCTTTACGAATATTTCACTTGGTTGGGTATATTATTGAAGCCAGTTGCCATGCTAATTTGCTGATAATTGAATGCCCGCCCAATTCAGAAGGCGCCGGAATTGAAACCTTAAATGAGGAAAGCTCATGAGAGTGACCGTCATAGGTGCAGGTTATGTAGGACTGGTTACTGGCGCTTGTTTCGCCGATGTGGGCAACGATGTGTTGTGTATCGATGCCGATTCCAAAAAAATCGAGTGCCTTCGCCGTGGTGAAATTCCCCTGCGCGAACCGGGGCTTGATGCTATCGTTGCGCGCAACCGCACTGCGGGGCGCTTGCAATTTTCAATGAGCTATGACGAGGCAGCGGCCCATGCGTCGCTCATCTTCATCGCCGTGGGCACGCCCTCCAGTGAAGACGGCTCGGCTGATTTGTCGGGTGTACTGTCCTGCGCGCGCGCGTTGGGCCAGAGAATCGGGCGTGACACGCTGGTGGTCGTCAAATCCACCGTCCCCGTAGGAACGAATGATCAGGTGCTGGCTGTCTTGCAGAAGGAGCTTCGGTTGCGCGGTTCACCCGCCAAGGTGAGCACCGCCTCAAATCCTGAATTCCTTAAAGAAGGCGCTGCCGTCGACGATTTCATGCGCCCCGACCGCATCGTGGTGGGCGTCAAGGATGCAACATCCGCTGAAACACTGAGTGCGCTCTACACCCCGTTTAACCGTAACCGCGACCGGCTGCTGGTGATGGACGTGCGCTCGGCCGAGTTCACCAAATACGCGGCTAACGCCATGCTGGCTCTGCGCATCTCATTCATGAACGAGATGGCCAATATGGCCGACCGGCTGGGGGTGGATATCGAAGAAGTGCGCTATGGTATAGGTGCCGATCCACGCATCGGCCCGCACTTTCTGTACGCCGGCGTGGGTTTTGGCGGTTCGTGTTTTCCCAAAGATCTGCGCGCGCTGGCGCGCATCGCCGATGAGATCGCAGAGCCTGCTCTCTTGCTGCGCGCAGCGATTAAAGTCAACGAACGGCAGCGCGGCATGCTATTTGAAAAAATCAAAACGTTTTTTGGCGGCGATGTGCAAGGGAAAACCATTGCGCTGTGGGGTCTGGCCTTCAAAGCCAACACGGACGACATGCGCGAAGCCCCCAGTCTCACACTGATCGACTGGCTCACCCGCTCCGGCGCGCGCGTGCGCGCCTACGACCCGGCCGCTACCGACAACGCCCGCCGGATATTCAAGACCACTCAGGACATAGCATTCACCGCTTCAGCGCGCGAAGCCTGTCATGGCGCTGATGCGCTCGCCGTCATTACGGAATGGCTGGAATTCCGCAGTCCAGACTTTGAGTGGCTTGCCGCCACGCTGAAAAGCAAGGCCCTGTTTGACGGTCGCAATCTTTACAATCCCGCTTTCGTGCGTGCGAACGGGTTGCAATATTTCGGTATGGGGCGGGGACGCAGTCCCTAGTCACGGCGCCATGTCCGCCCCCATCATCGTCACCGGCGCCGCAGGTTTTATTGGCATGCACCTGGTCCAGGCGCTGCTGGGGCGCGGCGAGCGGATCGTGGGGGTGGACAATCTCAATGATTATTACGATCCCGCGCTTAAACAAGCGCGGCTCGCGCAGTTACAGGGCCATCCAGGCTTTGCGTTTGAGCGTGTGGACATTACCGATCGAGAGGCATTCCCTGCGTTGCTCGCACAGCTGCGCCCTGCACGCATCGTTCATCTGGCGGCGCAAGTCGGCGTGCGCTGTTCGATGACCCATCCGCACGCTTATATTGATGCCAACTTGAGCGGTTTTCTCAACGTGCTGGAAGCGGCACGCCATCTGCAGCGCGAAGGGGCGTTCACACATCTGGTGTATGCTTCAAGCTCCAGCGTGTATGGGGCTAACAGCAAGACGCCGTTTTCGGTCGAAGACCGGGTGGATGCGCCCGTGAGCCTGTATGCGGCTTCCAAGCGCGCCAATGAATTGATGGCGCTGGTTTACGCACGCCAGTTTGGCGTGGCGGCGACGGGTGTGCGTTTTTTTACGGTATATGGCCCGTGGGGACGGCCCGACATGGCGGCCTTCAAATTCACGCGTGCGATCCTGGCGGGTGAGCCGATTGATGTTTACAACCACGGTCAGTTGCAGCGCGATTTTACTTACATCGATGATGCGGTGGCCGGCATGCTGGCCGTGCTGGATCGCCCTGCACCGGCGGTGGAGGGTGTTCCCCATGCGCTCTACAACATCGGCAATCACCAGCCCGAGCCCCTTCTGCGCCTTATCGAAGTACTGGCCCAGACGCTGGGCCGCGCCCCAAGAATGAATCTGCTGCCGATGCAAGCGGGCGATGTGCTGACTACTTACGCCGACACTACGCCGCTGCAGCGTGATTTCGGCTGGCGTGCAACGACAACGATTGATCAAGGGTTACCCCGTTTTGTGGCCTGGTACCGGAGGCACTATGGGATTTGATTTCCAGGAATCGCCAGACAGCTGCTCCAAGCTCATGTGCTGCTTCGCCACGCACATTCAGCGTGCCAGCGCCGGGCAGATAAGGGAGGCTCATGGTCATGGGCACAGGTGAATCTCTGCATGTCGCGGTGTTTTTATCCGGCCTGGCTGGCGGCGGTGCGCAACGGCGCAGCTTGCTGCTTGCGCGGGGCTTCATGGAACGCGGCTGCACGGTCGACCTCATTGTCGTGCATGCTGAAGGCCCGTTCCGTACCGCGGTCGCACCCGGCATACGATTGCTCGCGCTCGAACCCTGTGCCTCCCGCTTGCCGGTAATCCGGCGCATCAAGGGGCTATGGGTGATAAGTAGTCTGTTTGCTCTGGCCCGCTATCTGGCGGCGACACGCCCTGATGTCCTGCTTGCCACGTCGATTCCCGCCAACCTGACGGCGCTGTGGGGGCGTGCGCTGTCGCGCACCCGCACGCCCATCGTGATTACCGCCAATCTTAACCTCACGAAGGCGACCGCAAAGTGGGGCGCGCTTATCGCCAAACTGCTGCGCTGGCTGGTTGCGCATGCCTACAGCGGCGCGCAGGCAGTCATCGCCATCTCACGGGGCGTAGCCGATGACCTCATAACGGTGACCGGCATTCCCGGGAAACGCGTATTTTCCATCTATAATCCGCTCGATCTCGAATGGGTGACTTGCCAGTCGCGTGAGACGGTCGGGCACCCATGGCTGGCCGTTGGCGCGCCTCCCGTCGTGCTCGCGGTCGGCAAGCTTAAACGGCAGAAGGACTATCCTACGCTCGTGCGGGCCTTCGCTCGCGTGCGTGCGCATCGCGAGATGCGCCTGGTGATCCTGGGCGAGGGCGAAGAGCGTGCGCGCCTCGAGCGTCTCATTAAAAATCTGGGTGTCGAAGCCGATGTCTACTTACCCGGTTTCGTCGAGAATCCCTTCGCGTGGATGGCGCGGGTGTCGGTCTTCGTATTGGCATCGGCCTGGGAGGGCCTAAGCAACGTGCTGCTCGAGGCGCTTGCCTGTGGCTGCACGGTCGTGAGCACGGATTGTCCGAGCGGACCGCGCGAAATTCTCGCCGGAGGCGCATTCGGGCATCTGGTTCCGGTAGGAGACGACGCGGCGCTGGCCGCCGCGATCGCAGCCGCATTATCAGCTCCCTCGCAGCGTGAGCGATCCATCGCACGCGCAGCGGAGTTCGGCTGCGATTCTGCCGTAGAACGCTATCTCGCAGTTCTCCGCCGCGTCTGCGCGCTCAGGCAGGGGGACTGAGGTGAGGATCGCCCTGTTCATCTACTCCCTGCGCGGTGGCGGCGCACAGCATCGCACCCTCACGCTCGCCAACGGCTTCGCCGAAAGGGGACATGCGGTGGATCTCGTGGTCGTCTCCACCAACGGCAATGCCGGGATTACTTTGCATTCCGGCGTGCGCGTGATTGCGCTCGAGCAAGACTGGCATCACCTGTTCGAGCGACTCAACCGCCGCATCAACCTGCGTGGACTGCTTACCGCCAGCGCCATTCCGGCGTTGGCGCGCTATCTCCGGAACGAGCGGCCCGATGTGCTGCTGTCGGGAGCGAGTCATGTCAATCTGGTCGCCATCTTTGCGCGCCGCTTCTCCAGGACGAACGTGCCCCTCGTTCTGCGCGCGAGCAATTATCCCTCGGCCAACCTCCATGAATGGCCCTTGTTCCAGCAAGCGATCCGCCGGTTACTACGCTACACGCTGGGTGTCGTTTATCCATGGGCAGACCACATTATCGCGGTATCCAAAGGGGTCGCGCGCGACGTGCAGCGTCTTACCAGCCTGCCTGACGAGCGCGTGACCACGATCTACAACCCCGTGGTTGGCCCTTATATTGCACGCCTTGCCGCGGAGCCGGTTGATCACGCGTGGACCGCCGATGCTCACGTGCCGCTTATCCTTGCTGTGGGGCGTCTGACCGTACAGAAAGACTACCCGACGTTGATCCGTGCTTTTGCGCGGATCCGCGCAGGACGTGCCGCGCATCTGGTGATTCTCGGAGAAGGACGTCAACGCGGCAAGCTCGAAAAACTCGTGCGCGAGCTTGGCCTTGATGCCGATGTCGCTTTTCTGGGTCATACCGACAATCCGTTCGCGTGGATGTCGAAGGCAGCGATGCTCGTTTTATCCTCGGCGTGGGAGGGACTGCCTGGCGTACTGATCGAAGCGCTAGCATGCGGCTGCCCGGTGGTGTCGACAGACTGTCCGAGCGGACCGCGCGAGATTCTCGAAGACGGCATGATCGGCCCCCTGGTATCGGTTCATGACGACCACATGCTGGCCTCAGCGATTCTCACGGTTCTCGCAGCGCCGCCGGATCGTGAAAAGCTTCTATGCCGGGCCGAGTATTTTCGCATTGATGCCGGTATCGACGCGTACCTGCGTGTGCTCGCAGCTCAGGTCGCGGCCCGTGGCGCTTCGCCGGGGCGGAGCGCCACGGCATGACCGTGCTCGAGCCGGTAGGCGCGGTCGGCCAGGGCGAGCGGGGCGGACTGGTGCGACACTGCAAGAATCGTCACCGGGCCGCGCAGCCCCGCCACCATCTGCCATATCGCTTTCTCGCTGGCGGTATCCAGCATCGAAGTCGGCTCGTCGAGAATAAGGAGCTGTGGACGGCGCACCAGCGCGCGTGCGATCGCGATGCGCTGGCGCTCGCCCCCCGAGAATTTGGCGCCAAGCTCGCCGACGCTGCTGTCGATGCCTTGCGGCAGACACTCGATGAATGGCCACGCGCCGCAGCGCTGCAACGCTTCTTCGATGTCCGCGCGACGGATTTCGGGATCACCGAGCGATACGTTCAATGCGATGCTCTCATTGAACAACACCGTTTCCTGCGGGACATAACCGATCATGCGCCGCCATGCGGTTGCATCCAGCTCGCTGAGTGGCACGTCGTCCACAGAGATCTCGCCTGACTGCGGGTTGGCCAGGCGGGCCAGCAGGTCGATGATCGTGGTTTTGCCGGAGCCGGATGGGCCGACGAGCACGGTGAGTTTCCCGGCTGGAATGTTAAGGGATACGCCATCGAGGACTTTGTGCGTGCCGTGGGCGAAGAGCACGTCGCGCAATACTATGCCACGTGAAAGGTGCGGCGTCTTGCTGCCCGTGATCATCTCGCGCTCGGCCTCGGCCGCTTCGACGGTTGAGAGCAGTGACCAGTATGCGCTCTCTTTCTCGGCCATGTCCTGGTACTGCCGCTGTGCTTTGTTGAGACTCGTCAGCATGCGAATGAACACCAGCGCGAGCATGAACACCTGGGAAATATCGAGGCCGAGCACGACGATGCACACATACACGCTGACGGCGACGTAGGACATGAGCGCCATGTCCTGGAGCGCCGCGACAGCTTCTTTGGTGATCACCTGACGGCGCAGGGCGGCATTCAGCTGTTCGGTTTCGCTTATGAGCATGGGCGCGACGATCGGCTCGCGTCCCATGACCTTGACGAACTTGACGCCGCGAAAGACGTCGATGAGGCGGGTGATGACATCCTTCTGTAGTGCCGTTTGCTGGGCGCCTGCAGCCCGTGTTATGCGGACGAGGTGACTGAGGATCAAGACGGTGATGATGCCGAGCGAAATCGCCACCGCAGTCGCTGACGAGGAAGTCATGGCAGCGACAATCGCGTAGGCAGCGACGATGATCAGTTGCGATACCATCGTGACGCCCGCCAAATAGGCTTGCGATGCGCGCGCGGCCTCTGCAGCGAAGGCGTTGGCGAGCGCCCCGACGGGCTGACTCGTGAAGTACGCCCAGCGCGTGCTGAGCAGGGCGCGCAGCAAGCGCAGGCGAAGGTCGGTAGCAACCTGGGCTACGGTGTAGCCGACCTGGCGGTTGGCGATGAGCAGCAACGCGGACTTGATCAGCAACGCTGCGAGAATGATCAGCAGCAGAACGGGTGTGGACGGATGGAGCCCTGCATACGACAACAAGGGTCCCATTATCTGGCCGAGCGCTGAGTGTTCGGTGGCCGGCTGGTTACTGGCGAGGCTCAGCAGCGGAAGCAGCGTGGAAAACCCAAAACCTTCCACCGCCGCAGCCAGGACCAATGCTGCGAGCACCAGCACGCTGCGCCATGGATCGCTGCGGGAAAAGATGAGCAGCAGTTTCATGCGTGTGACCGGCTAAGTAGTGTGTGCTTCAGGGTGCCGTTTCATGCAGGCTCCGCTTCGTAGCAGTTGATAACATGATTGCAAGCATATACCCTACCGCAAATAACAGGAAATTTCCAGGAACAACCTGTTCCCACGAAGTATGAAATAGTTAATGATATAAGCGATACTGGTTTTATGGAAAAACACTTCATGATTGAGGATAAAGCGTGAATCAAGACACATCCTATGCTGCTATTGTGCTGGCAGCAGATCGCGCCGCAAACGATGCGGTTGCCAGCAAAGCGGGCGTGGCCTGTAAAGCATTTGCCCCTGTTGGTGGTACGCCGATGATTATTCGCGTGCTGGATGCATTGGCTGCGACGCACATGATTCAATCAACCATCCTATGCGGTCCACCCAAAACATTACTGCCTGAATGCCCGGAGCTGGTTAAGCGCATTGAAAGCGGGCAAATCGCCTGGATCGCCAATGAGTCGTCGCCTAGCCGCAGTGCCGAAAAAGGTCTGGCAGAAGCCAACGAGCAGACACGGGTTCTGCTGACCACAGCCGATCATGCGTTACTCACGCCAGAGATTGTGCAGTATTTTCTGCACGCATCGAGCGCGGCTGATTGCGATGTGACAGTGGGAGTGATCGATCATGAAATCATCAAAGCTGCTTTCCCAGGCCGCAAGAAGACAGTCATCCGGCTGCGTGATGGAGATTTTTGTGGCGGCAACCTGTATACCTTCAACCATCAAGGCCGTGAACTGATTTCATTCTGGCGCAGGGCTGAAGATCAGCGCAAGCGGCCCTGGCGGCTGATTGCCCGGGTGCTTGGCTGGCGATCCGTATTGAGTTACCTGCTTGGCTATTTAACACTGACGCAAGCGCTGAAAAATATTTCGGCAAGAACCGGGGTGAGGATACAAGCGATCAGGCTTCCCTTTGCAGAAGCGGGTATTGATGTCGATAAGGCCGATGATCTGCTGCTGGTGGAGTCCCATTTGAATAAACAGAATGAAAAAATCATCTAGCAGGCCGTTGAAAAACGTATTCGAGGCAGCCGATGCAAGGCAAAAACAGGCGAAAAAGCGGAGTTTATACCCAATAAATGAGCATTTTGAGCCTGTTTTTAACACCGCAACGGCAATGCGGATAGTTTTTCAACGGTCTGCTAAGGCAGCGTCCCCTTTTTTGGGCTGCCCCCCATGAACGCAACGATGCATACTTTGAGCGAGAGGAAATAGCAATGGTATCTCAGATGGCTACTTATGGTTCCTGGAAATCCCCTGTTACAGCGGATGAGGTGTTTGCCAAGTCTGTTGGCCTGAGAAGCATCCAGCTTGATGGAGATAAATTGTATTGGAGCGAATCTCGCCCAGATGGGCGCACGGTTATTGTCTGCCGCTCATCTGATCAGCAGGCAATCGATTTAACGCCCGCTGGCTACAATGTGCGTACCCGGGTACACGAGTATGGTGGGGGTGACTACCTCGCTGCGGGGGGGGGCGTGTATTTTTCCAACTTCACGGATCAACAGATGTATCGGCAAGTGCCGGACGCTGAACCGGAACCGTTTACTCGCCTGCCAGGCATGCGCTACGCCGATGCAATCCTGGATGAGGTTCGCGGCAGAATCATCGTGGTGCGCGAAGACCATACCACCGGCGCGCCTCAGCCTGTTAATGCGTTGGTGAGTATCCGCACAGCAGGCGATGACGATGGCCAGGTTCTGGTTTCTGGCAATGACTTTTACGCGACACCGTGCCTCAATCCGGAAGGCACCCGGCTAGCCTGGCTGACGTGGAACCACCCCAACATGCCGTGGGATGGCACTGAGCTGTGGGTCGCGGAATGGCTGGCGGATGGTTCTGTCGGTCAGCGTACACTGGTGGCTGGGGGCAAGGCGGAGTCGATATTTCAGCCACAGTGGTCACCCGATGGAACGCTGTATTTCATTTCGGACCGAACAGGCTGGTGGAATCTCTATCGCTGGCATGAACAGAGCGGATTTGTGGAAGCGTTGTGCCCGATGGAAGCTGAATTTGGTGAACCGCAGTGGAAATTCGGGATGTCCGCCTTTGGGTTTGAATCTGTTGACAGATTAATCTGCGCATACTCTCAAAAAGGCTATTACCATTTGGCCTCCCTCGATACGCGCACCCTGAATTTTCAGCCGTTTGATCTTCCCTACACCGTCATCAGCAATGTGCGCGCCGCGCCTGGCCAGGTTTTTTTCATTGCCGGTTCCGCAACCGAACCTGTCGCCCTGGTGCAATTCAATGTAACCAATGAAGAAGTCAAAGTGTTGCGGCGCGCCCAGGAAGTCACGCTTGACGCCACCTGCTGCTCGATCGCTGAGCCCGTCGAATTTCCCGCAGAGCAGGGTTTGACCGCACATGGTTTCTTCTACCCGCCTAAAAATCGTGACTTTACCGGCATGCCGGAGGAGCGGCCGCCGCTATTGGTCATGAGTCATGGCGGGCCCACGGGATCTGCCCTGCCGCTGTTTCGTTACAGCATCCAGTACTGGACGACACGCGGCTTTGCCGTGCTGGATGTGAATTACGCAGGCAGTACCGGCTATGGCCGGGCTTACCGGGAACGGCTCAAAGGTCAATGGGGTATCGCGGATGTCGCCGATTGTGTCAATGGCGCGCGCTATCTAGTAAGTCAGGGAATGGTGGATGGCAACCGTCTGGCCATTACCGGCGGCAGTGCGGGTGGCTATGCCACCTTGTGCGCGCTCACCTTCTATCAACTGTTCAGCGCTGGAGCCAGTTATTATGGCGTCAGTGATCTGGAGGCGCTGGCACGGGACACGCACAAGTTCGAGTCACGCTACCTGGATGGTCTGGTGGGTCCTTATCCGGAACGGCGCGATCTTTACCTTACGCGCTCGCCTATTCAGCATATCGAGCAATTGACCTGCCCGCTGATTCTGATCCAGGGGCTTGATGATCCGATTGTGCCGCCTAACCAATCCCAGATGATGTTCGATGCTTTGCGCTCAAGGGGATTGCCCGTGGCATATCTCACCTTTGCAGGAGAACAGCACGGCTTCGTCAAAGCAGAGAACAACAAGCGTGCGCTGGAGGCAGAACTCTATTTCTACTCGCGCATCTTCAAGTTTGAACCAGCAGACGAGATTGAGCCTGTTGAGATTGAAAATCTGTGATACTGGAAGCAGCTATGAGTCATCTCATCTACTGGGTTGTCATTCGATGTAGCCGATCACTTCCATTCATCTCGGAAAAGGGCAGCTTTCTCCTTGGCAACGGTTGAACAATCTCAAGAGTAAAGCGGTGAGTAATACGGAATCCTCTGTATATGGATATTGTGGGATTCTCCTTGGAGAAGGGTATGTTGGATAGCTTATGAGAATTGCAATAATCGGTGCAGGTTGTTCCGGTCTTACTACCATCAAAAAATTGGTTGAGGCGAATCTGAAGGATATTACTTGCTTCGAGAAGAATAGCCAGATTGGAGGGAATTGGGTGTTTACGGCCAATAAGGGCCATAGCAGCATATGCGAAACAACGCATATTATTTCTAGCAAATCGATGTCGCAGTTCAGCGACTTCCCGATGCCGGATAATTATCCTGACTATCCAGATCACCAGCAGGTACTTGCGTATTTTCAGGCTTATGCCAGGCATTTCCATCTGGAAAAATATATCCGATTTAATACGGCTGTGCTGCATGTCGAAAAAACCGAAAAGGCGCATTGGCGAGTGTATTTAAACGATGGCAGCTGTGCAGATTTTGATTATCTGCTGATAGCCAATGGCCATCACTCGGTACCGCGTCATCCTTCCTGGAAGGATGACTTTACGGGAGAGTATTTACATGCGCATGATTATAAATCTAATCGGGGGCTGGAAGGCAAACATGTGCTGGTGGTTGGGGCTGGCAATTCTGGCTGCGATTGCGCAGTGGAAGCCAGCCGTGTTGCTGCGCGTGTGGATCTCAGTCTCCGCTCGCCGCAGTATATTATTCCCAAGTTTTTTATGGGGCAGCCTACTGATTCTTTCGCTGCTTCACTGCAGTGGTTACCCCAAACTGTCCAGGATTGGTTACAGAAAATCTCGCTTCGTATCCAGATTGGACGTTACCGCGATTATCAATTACCCGAACCGGATTTTCCACCAACCCGGGCGCATCCTACCATCAACTCTGAGCTATTGGACAAGATACGGCATGGGAAAGTGCATCCCCGCCAGGGGATCAAGGAAATTTCAGGCCAAACCGTATTTTTTGATGATGGTTCTTCCACTCAATACGATGTGATCATTGCTGCCACTGGCTATAAAATCAGTTTCCCTTTTTTTGATTCGGCTTTCATTGACTGGGAAAATGCAACGAACATTCCGCTCTATCTTAGGATGTTTCATCCGCAGCATCCTCGCCTGATTTTTATCGGACTGGTTCAGCCCCAAGGCTGCATATGGCCGCTTTCAGAGATCCAGGCCAGGCTAGCGGGCCAATTGATCACTGATAAAATACAGCTTCCAGCCAATTGGCATGAACAGGCATACCTTGAAGGTAAATATTTGGCACAACAGTTTATCCCGCATCCACGCCATGCTATCGAAGTGCATTACTGGCCGTATCTAAAAAAGCTGTATCGAATACTCCAGCAATAAGCAAACTAAGGTTAAATTACTCATCGTTTCCTTCGGCCAGCGTGCGGCGCGCAATGCCGTACTGCTTGGTCGCTTGTCGCTCCAGACATGCATCGTGCCTCTTCCCTTTCTGCCGGGAAAGAAAGGCACGCGGTCCAACATGGAAACGAATAGAATCATGTCTAGCCTTGGCAGGATGTTGAAAATCTGTCTGCGTTGCCGCTGCGGTATTAACAAAACAGGCTCGAAACGCTCATTCATCAAACATAAACGCCGCTTTCCCGCCTGTTCTTGCCTTGCATCGGCTGCCTTGGTACGCTCTTAAACGGCCTACCAGATTGAAACCCGTTCGTTGATCCTCCTGGATCAGGATGGCAGCGGGCGGCACCGGAGAAGAAAATGAAGCTCAGCACCCTGAAAGAATTCTTCGCGAGGTTTCTTCGCACCCGCCATATTGCCCGCCATTTCCGCCGGCTCGCGCTGCTGGAGAGTCTGGCTGGCACCGGCATTAGCCGCGAGGCGCCGCCCGCCCTCACCCAGGCCCTGGTCAGCGCTGCCATCAGTGATATCGGAGCCGTGCTCAAGCAGCTCGATAGCCACAGCGACGGCCTATCCGAAGCACGGGCTGAGGCCGTCCGCAAGCATGCCGGCCTCAATGAAGTCGAGCACGAGAAGCCGCTGCCATGGTGGATTCACCTGTGGCACTGCTATAAGAACCCGTTCAGTCTGCTGCTGACGCTGCTGGCCGTCATTTCCTACCTGACTGAAGATATCAAGGCTACCATCGTGATCGGCTCAATGGTGGCGCTTTCGACCCTGTTGCGTTTCTGGCAGGAGACCAAGTCCAACAAGGCTGCCGACGCCTTGAAAGCGATGGTCAGCAATACAGCCACCGTCGTCCGCCGCGACTTGTCCGAAGATGCCGCGCCGGTGTTCGAACAGTATTACGGCGTGCATTTGCACGTCAAAGCCGCCCGGAGAATTGAACTGCCCATCAGACTGCTGGTGCCCGGCGACGTGATTGTCCTGTCGGCAGGCGACATGATTCCGGCGGACTGCCGGATATTGACCGCAAAAGACCTGTTCGTGTCACAGGCTGCGATGAGCGGTGAGTCGATGCCGGTGGAGAAGTTCGCCGTGCAACGCGATACCAGGGCGATCAACCCGCTGGAGCTGGACAACATCCTGTTCATGGGCACCAACGTGGTATCCGGCTCAGCCACGGCCGTCGTGCTCGGCACCGGCAACGGCACTTACTTCGGCGCACTGGCGAGCCGCGTCACCGCCACCGACCGCGCGCCGACCTCGTTCCAGGCGGGCGTGAACAAGGTGAGCTGGCTGCTGATCCGCTTCATGTTCGTGATGGTTCCCTTCGTTTTGTTCATCAACGGCTTTACCAAGGGCGACTGGATGGAGGCACTTTTGTTCGCGCTGTCCATTGCTGTAGGGCTGACGCCGGAAATGCTGCCGATGATCGTCACGTCAACGCTGGCCAAGGGCGCCGTGTTTTTGTCGCGCAAGAAGGTTATCGTCAAGCGGCTTGATGCGATTCAGAACTTCGGTGCGATGGACGTACTGTGTACCGACAAGACCGGCACGCTGACGCAGGACAAGATTTTTCTGACGCGGCACATTGATGTCTGGGGCAAGGATTCCGATGACGTGCTGGAGATGGCCTACTTTAATAGTTACTACCAGACCGGCCTCAAGAATGTACTGGACGTGGCCGTGCTGGAGCACGCCGAAGTTCACCGCAAGCTGGGGATCGCCACGGCTTTTCGCAAAATTGATGAGATCCCGTTCGACTTTACCCGCCGTCGCATGTCAGTGGTGGTAGCCGAGCTCGACAAACGCCACCTGCTCATTACCAAGGGCGCCGTCGAGGAGATCCTGTCGGTCTGCACTCAGGTGCGCCACGGCGACGCCAGCGAGCCGCTGACGCCCGACCTGCTGACGCACATTCATGCGATGACGGCAACCCTCAATGAGGAAGGGCTGCGGGTAGTGGCTGTGGCAGCCAAGGAATTGCCGCCGACGCAAGAAACCTACGGGGTGGCCGACGAGCACGAACTGATTCTGATCGGCTATGTTGCCTTCCTTGATCCGCCGAAGGAATCCACCATGCCGACACTCAAGGCGCTGGCCGAGCATGGCGTGGCGGTGAAGGTGCTGACCGGTGATAACGGGCTGACTACCGCCAAAATCTGCAGGGAAGTGGGATTGGAACCCGATGGCGTGCTGCTCGGCTCGGACGTGGAGCGCATGAGCGATGCCGAGCTGGCGCAAGCGGTGGATACCCATGACGTATTCGCCAAGCTGACCCCGGCGCACAAGGAGCGCATCGTGCGGCTGCTCAAAACCAACGGCCATGTAGTCGGCTTCCTGGGAGACGGCATCAACGACGCCCCGGCGTTGCACGCGGCGGACATCGGCATTTCAGTGGACACCGCGGTGGACATCGCCAAGGAAGCGGCGGATATCATCCTGCTGGAGAAGAGTCTGATGGTGCTGAAGGAAGGCGTGGTCGAGGGGCGCAAGACCTTCGTCAACATGCTCAAGTACATCAAGATGACGGCCAGTTCCAATTTCGGCAACGTGTTCTCGGTGCTGGTAGCCAGCGCCTTTATTCCGTTTCTGCCGATGTTGCCGATGCATTTGCTGGTGCAGAACCTGCTCTACGACATCTCGCAGATTGCGATCCCATTTGATCACGTGGATGAAGAAATGATCAAAAAGCCACAGCACTGGCAGCCAAGCGACATTGGCCGTTTCATGGTATTTTTCGGGCCGATCAGCTCCATTTTCGATATCACCTGCTATGGCGTGATGTGGTTCGTGTTCTCAGCCAATACCCCGGAAGAACAAACCCTGTTCCAGTCTGGCTGGTTCGTCGTCGGACTGCTGACCCAAACCCTGATCGTGCACATGATCCGCACGCCCAAGCTGCCGTTCATCCAAAGCCGTGCGGCGGCGCCGCTTCTGGTCATGACAGGCGCCATGATGGCCGTCGGCATCTTCCTGCCGATGGGGCCGCTGGCGCACTACTTCAAGCTGCAGGCGCTGCCGTTGAGCTATTTCCCGATCCTGGTGGCGATCCTGCTGGGTTACATGACGCTGACGCAGCTCATGAAGGGCTTCTACACGCGCCGCTACGGCTGGCAGTAAGGGGGTAATGAGGGGAGCGCAGATTCAACACCCATCAG
>CAYTHB010000046.1:0-20969 GCA_964437515.1 uncultured Sterolibacterium sp. | reverse complement strand
TTTCATGCTGGATGGTCACAGGAGAGGTTTTGGCTTTAATGACCACGGATTCAGGCATAATACAATGAATTCATCATCATCAAAAAACACATTTCTACGAATGCAATCCACCCTTATTAAAGACCCGCTTGCCACATGCATGCTTGTGGAAGTAATAGCATCAAATAGCCAGAATATAGAGTGGGCGGTTAGTATTGATAAAACAAAAGTATCTCACGAAAAAATCAGGCGTGTTTCTATTGATAAATTCTATGAAATTGTAACGGGTGACAAAACAGCATTCAAGAGGTTGTGTGAGGTATTGCCAAAAGTAATTGACGATGTTGTGGCGAGTGTAAAGTTGGATAAAAAATCCAACACGGTTGTTGCTGAGCTTAAAAAAATAGATGCAAATGTGCTCAAAAGCATTTATATGCTGTCATTCAAGAAATATGAAGGCTTCCATGAGTTCAATATATAAAGAACTTGTCGATGCAGAATTGCTCGCTGATATTGTCTCTGTATCGAAGGCTACATTGCTTAAATGGGAAAAGTCAGGGAAGGTAACTCCGGTATTCTGTGGGGATGGAAAAAAAAAATACGATATCGCTCAGTTAACGGAGTTCAAAGAAATTCGTGACATGCTTGACTCAGCATGGGATTCTGAAACAAAAACAAAGCCCGTTAGAAAGTACTCTTCAATTGAGTTGTTTGCCGGGGCAGGAGGGCTTGCAATTGGGCTTGAGCAAGCTGGATTTGAAGCAATAGCCCTAAATGAATTTGATAAACATGCCTGCGATACACTAAGGAAAAACAGAGAGCACTGGAATATCATAGAAGGCGATATAAGAGATATAGATTTTTCACAGTTTAGTGGGGTGGATTTCATTTCTGGAGGCTTTCCATGTCAAGCATTTTCTTATGCTGGGAAACAACTTGGGTTTGAAGATACTCGTGGAACATTGTTTTTTGAATTTGCCAGGGCAATAAAAGAAACGCAGCCAAAAGTTTTTCTTGGTGAGAATGTTCGTGGGTTGTTGGAGCATGATAATGGCAGGACGATTGAAGTAATTAAATCTGTAATTACAGATCTTGGCTATACTTTAATAGAGCCAAAGGTGTTGAAGGCTATGTTTTATAGGGTTCCGCAAAAGAGAGAACGGCTCATGCTTGTTGGTATCAGAGATGACCTAGTTAAATATTCAAAATTTGAATGGCCGTCTCCATACAAGCGTATTTTTACTGTAAGGGACGCACTAAAGTCTGGTGAGCTTTATCAAAGCGATGTACCTGATTCATTGGGGCAGAAATACCCAAAACGAAAGGAAGAAATTCTTAGTCTTGTTCCGCAAGGTGGCTACTGGAGGGATTTGCCTGACGAGTTGCAACGTGAATACATGCAAGGAAGTTATTTTCTTGGTGGCGGTAAGACTGGCATGGCTCGCAGGCTCGCATGGGATGCACCAAGCCTTACGTTGACTTGCAGCCCAGCACAAAAGCAAACAGAACGATGCCACCCAGAAGAAAGTCGACCGCTTACGGTTAGGGAATATGCTCGAATTCAGACATTTCCGGATGAATGGCAATTCTCGGGCCCAACTTCTAGTCAGTACAAACAAATTGGTAATGCTGTCCCTGTCAACCTTGCATTTGCAATAGGCCGAACCCTTATCGCACTGCTAAATGATATTGAGTCCGCTGTGGAAGTAACAACGGACGAAGGAAAAAATTTTAGTTCACAAGTGGTAAAAGCTGCGCCGTTACAAGGTGATTTATTTGCAGAAATATAAATGTCAATTTAAATACATGCGCAGGCATGGCAAAATCTTTATTCTCATCAGAAATATTTCATGAACTCATCAATCCAACCTCCTCGCCCCTCCGGGCGTAAAGCCAATCAATTGCGTGAAATCCGCATCACCCGTCATTACACCCGTCATGCCGAAGGCAGTGTGCTGGTGGAGTTTGGTGACACCCGTGTGCTGTGCACCGCCAGCGTGGAAGAAAGCGTGCCGCCCTTCCTGCGCGGTAAGGGTGAGGGCTGGGTGACTGCCGAATATGGTATGTTGCCGCGCTCTACGCATACCCGCAGCGCGCGTGAAGCCGCCAAGGGCAAGCAAAGTGGGCGCACGCAGGAAATTCAGCGGCTGATTGGCCGTAGCTTGCGCGCCATTACCGATCTCAAAGCACTAGGGGAGCGTCAGATTACCCTCGACTGTGATGTATTGCAGGCCGATGGGGGTACGCGCACCGCTGCCATAACCGGTGCTTGTGTGGCCTTGCACGATGCCATTCAGGGCTTGATCGTCAGCGGCAAGCTGCAAACCAATCCACTCCGTGATTTTGTTGCCGCGATTTCCGTTGGCATCGTCAATGGCGTGCCCGTGCTTGATCTCGATTATCCCGAAGACTCTGCCTGCGATACTGACATGAATGTGGTGATGACCGGTGAGGGCGGTATGGTCGAAGTGCAGGGTACCGCTGAAGGTACGCCGTTTACCCGCGCCGAACTCGATGCCTTGCTGCAACTGGCGGAAGACGGCATTCGCCAGCTCGTTGCCT
Organism: uncultured Sterolibacterium sp.; assembly: GCA_964437515.1. Taxonomy (GTDB): domain Bacteria; phylum Pseudomonadota; class Gammaproteobacteria; order Burkholderiales; family Rhodocyclaceae; genus Sterolibacterium. The sequence continues at coordinate 18,428 of CAYTHB010000046.1, read as the reverse complement.
TGCAACGCAAAGCGCTAACCAAGTAATGAACAAACTCGTTCTCGCCAGCAATAATACGGGCAAGCTGCGCGAATTCGCGCAACTCCTCGCCTCGCTGGATATCGAAGTCATCCCGCAGGCCGCGCTCAATATCGTAGAAGCAGAAGAACCTCACGGTACTTTTGTCGAAAATGCACTGGCGAAAGCGCGCCACGCCAGTCGTTTGAGTGGCCTGCCCGCGCTGGCGGACGACTCCGGGCTGTGTGTCGACGCGCTGGGTGGTGCGCCGGGAGTGCATTCGGCACGCTATGCCGGTGAGCCAAAATCGGATGCGCGCAATAACGCCAAGCTTCTTGAAATGCTCCAAGGGATTGCCAATCGTCGCGCCCACTTTGCCTGTGTTCTGGTATTGGTGCGTCATGCCGATGATCCGCAACCGCTGATTGCCGAAGGCAACTGGCCAGGCGAAATTCTTGAAGCGGCACGCGGCGCGGACGGATTTGGTTACGATCCGCTGTTTCTCGTTCCAGAGGCTCGTCTAACTGCTGCCGAATTGCCCGCCGAGCAAAAAAATCACCTTAGTCATCGCGGCCAAGCGATGCGCCAGTTGCTCGATCGCTTGCAACTACACACTGCGCAGCCATGATGTGACATGGTTGCGCGCACCTTCATCCCTATTGCACCGGCGACCGCTGCAACCGACAGCCACGGTGAGCGTGGCCATTCGGGAGGTGGGTTAACGACACTGCCGCCCCTCTCGTTGTACATTCATTACCCTTGGTGTGTTCGTAAATGTCCCTACTGCGACTTCAATTCGCACGAGGCGCGGCAAGACATTCCTGAAACCGCTTATATTGCCGCGCTGATTCAGGATCTCGAAAATGCCCTGCCGCACATCTGGGGGCGACGTGTCGTCAGTATTTTCATTGGGGGTGGCACTCCCAGCTTGCTCTCGGCGCAGGGGCTGGAAACCCTGCTCATGGCGATTCGCGCCCGCCTGCCGCTCCTGGCCGAAGCGGAAATCACGCTGGAGGCCAACCCCGGTACAGTGGAAGCCAGCAAGTTTGCAGATTTTCGTCACGCAGGCATTACGCGCCTGTCACTCGGCATCCAGAGCTTCAACGACCGACATCTCAACGCACTTGGGCGCATCCATGACGGCGATGCGGCACGGCGCGCCATCGATCTTGCGCTGCGGCACTACGACAACATCAATATCGATTTGATGTATGCCTTGCCGCAACAAACTCTGGCAGAAGCGTGTCAAGACATCGAAACGGCGGTCAGTTTCGGCACGCCGCATCTGTCGGCATATCACCTCACGCTGGAACCCAACACCCCTTTTCATCACGCACCGCCCCCGCTACCGGATGATGAACTCTCGGCCGATATGCAGGACATGGTTGAAGCCACGCTTGCCACACAAGGCTATGAACACTACGAAACCTCGGCTTTCGCACGCACTGGCAAACGCTGCATACATAATCTCAATTACTGGACTTACGGCGACTACCTCGGCATTGGTGCGGGCGCACACGGAAAAATCTCATCACCGACCCAAATAATTCGCGAAGTCCGTCGCCGTCATCCCAGAGATTATCTCGAAGCTGCAACGCGGGGTGATTTCATCCAGGAACGCCATCCCGTCGAATTGGGCGCACGTCCTTTCGAATTCATGATGAATGCTCTGCGTCTGACTGATGGCTTTGAACCCGCCCTGTTTGAAATTCACACCGGCTTGCCACTGGCTTCTTGCAATGAAGCTTTGCTTGCAGCGCGCAGGCAAGGCTTGCTGGACGTGCATCCTGACCGTATTGCAGCCACGCCTCTCGGACGCCGTTTTCTTAATGATTTGCTAACAGGCTTCCTGCCTTCCGGAACATGAAATTGTCTTTGACCGGCATGGTGAATACGCGTATAATGCTCGGTTCTTCGTAGTTTTTTTCAATGGAGTCCAACATGTATGCGGTCATAAAAACCGGCGGCAAGCAGTATCGCGTCGCAGCCGGCGAAAAACTTAAAGTAGAACAGATACCGGCAGATGTGGGCGCAGAAATCACGCTTGACCAGGTGCTTATGGTCGGTGAAGGCGAGTCGGTCAAGATCGGCGCGCCCCTCATCGCAGGTGCCAAGGTAACGGCCAAGGTGATTGCGCACGGTCGCGGCCCGAAAATCAAGATTTTCAAGATGCGTCGTCGTAAGCACTACCAGAAGCATCAAGGGCATCGCCAGAATTACACCGAAATCCAGATCAGCGGCATTGCTGGCTGATTATTGAAGGAGCCTGAACCATGGCACACAAAAAAGCAGGCGGCAGTTCCCGTAACGGCCGCGACTCAGAATCGAAACGACTGGGCGTCAAACGCTACGGCGGCGAAGTGATTTCCGCTGGTAGCATCATCGTGCGTCAGCGCGGTACGCGTTTTCATGCCGGTGACAATGTCGGCATGGGCAAGGATCACACGCTGTTCGCCAAGATCGAAGGTGCGGTGCTTTTCACGATCAAAGGTGCTGAAAAGCGCAAGACCGTCAGCATCGTTCCTGCGGCCTGAGCAGGAAACACAACAGCAGAAGCCCTATCCTTGCGGTAGGGCTTTTGTATTTGTAGCTCCTCCTCCTCTTCTCCTATTGCACACATCGCGAGCCGGTCATGAAATTCTTTGACGAAGCCAAAATTGAAGTCATAGCCGGCAATGGCGGGAACGGCTCGGCCTCTTTCCGGCGCGAGAAATACATTCCCCGTGGCGGCCCCGATGGCGGCGATGGTGGACGTGGCGGCAGCATCTGGGCGGAAGCCGATTGCAATCTCAATACCTTGATTGACTTTCGCTACACCCGAATTTTCCGCGCCCCGCATGGCGAAAATGGGCGTGGTGCCGATTGTTACGGCAAAGGCGGGGAAGATATCACGCTCAAAATGCCGGTAGGCACGGTCATCGCCGATGCCGAAACAGGCGAAGTGTTTGTTGACCTCGATCATGACGGCAAGCGCACCATGATTGCCCGGGGAGGGCAGGGGGGCTTGGGGAATCTGCATTTCAAATCCAGCGTCAATCGTGCGCCGCGTCAATGCACTCCCGGCGAAGAAGGTGAGCGGCATGAATTGCGGCTGGAATTGAAAGTGCTGGCCGATGTGGGCTTGCTGGGGCTTCCCAATGCCGGAAAGTCTACGTTGATTCGCGCTGTTTCAGCGGCTAAACCCAAGGTGGCGGATTATCCTTTTACGACTTTGCACCCTAATCTGGGCGTGGTGCGCGTCGATCAGAATCGCAGCTTCGTCATTGCCGATATTCCCGGGCTCATCGAAGGAGCAGCCGAAGGTGCGGGCTTGGGGCATCGCTTTTTGCGTCATTTGCAGCGTACACGTTTGCTCTTGCATCTGGTGGATATTGCCCCCTTCGATCCGGCAGCCGATCCCGTTCGCGATGCTCATGCCATCGTTGAAGAATTGCGTAAATATGACGAAGATCTGTACGCCAAGCCGCGTTGGTTAGTCATCAACAAGCTCGACCTGTTGCCTGAAGATGAACGCCCGGCGCGGATTGCGGCACTCATCGAAGGCTATGGCGCGGTCGAGCGCACCTTCACGATTTCCGCCATCAATGGCGAAGGCTGCAAGGCACTGACTTACGCAATCATGGAGCATGTCGAACGCCACAAACCGATCACGCCGCCTGCCAGCGAAGATGACGATGACGACACCCCATTCGACGAAGATGCGCCCCCAGCTGCGTGAGGCGCACCGCCTCGTTGCCAAGGTGGGCAGCGCGCTGGTAACCAACAATGGCGCGGGGCTGGCGCAGGAAGCAATCGCCGAATGGGCGCGGCAGATGGCACAGTTACTGGCCGAAGGACGGCAGATCGTGCTGGTTTCATCCGGTGCCATTGCTGCGGGAATGCAACGCCTCGGCTGGACGGAACGCCCTCATGCCATGCATGAATTACAAGCTGCCGCTGCCGTAGGGCAAATGGGGCTGGCGCAGGTTTATGAAACGCACTTCGCCCAACATGGCCTCAAAACCGCGCAAATCCTGCTAACCCATGAAGATCTCAGCGACCGCACGCGCTATCTGAATGCCCGCTCGACCATCCTCACCCTGCTGGAACTGGGCGTGGTTCCCATCATCAATGAAAATGACACCGTAGTGACCGACGAAATCAAATTCGGCGATAACGATACACTGGGTGCGCTGGTCGCCAATCTGATTGAAGCCGATGCTTTGGTGATCCTGACCGACCAGCAAGGGCTTTATAGTGCTGATCCGCGTCATGATCCTGATGCGATATTGATTACCGAAGGGCAAGCCGACGATACGCGTTATGAGGCGATGGCGGGTGGCGCAGGGTCGGGCATCAGCAAAGGTGGCATGATTACCAAGATACGCGCTGCCCAACGTGCCGCGCGTAGCGGTGCGCATACTGTGATTGCCAGTGGTCGTGAAACAGATGCCTTGCTGCGTGTGGCACGCGGGGAGACCATCGGTACGTTACTGGTCGCAACGGCTTCGCCGTTGGCCGCTCGCAAACAATGGCTGGCCGATCATCTGCAATTGGCAGGCAACGTGTTGCTGGATGAAGGCGCGGTGATTGCACTGGAAACCGGCAAAAGTCTGTTACCGGTCGGTGTGGTGGCGGTGGAAGGCGAGTTCAAGCGCGGTGCCGTGGTGGCCTGTAAAACGACAACAGGACAAGAAATTGCACGAGGGCTCATCAATTACTCCAGTTCGGAAGCACGCCGTATTGCGCGTCATGCCACTCATGAAATAGAGTCTATCCTCGGATATTTTGACGAGCCTGAGTTGATTCATCGGGATAATATGGTACGACTATGATGCTTGCCAAACGGCGTCGCCCCTTACTGCGCTGCATTTTTTCGCTGCTCTGTGTGACTCACATGGCAGGAGTGGGCGCGGCAGGTGAAAATAGTGCGAGCAGTGATGGTGGCATCCAGTTTGAAAAACCCTCCGCGTTGCGGCAACTGGTACCTGCTTCCTCGCTGGAAAAGCAGGCGGCTTCCCAATACGAAGACATGAAGCGACAGGCCGCCGACAAACAGGCACTGGCACCGGAAAATCATCCACAAACACGCCGACTCCGTGCGATTGCCGCTCGAATGATTCCGTTAGCCTCACGCTACAACGCGCGTGCGGCGCAGTGGCAATGGGAAGTCAATCTGATTGGCTCCAAGCAGATCAATGCTTTTTGTATGCCCGGAGGCAAGATTGCTTTTTACTCCGGCCTGCTCGAAGGCTTGAAGCTGACCGATGATGAAACAGCCATGGTCATGGGGCATGAAATTGCCCACGCCTTGCGTGAACACGCCCGCGAGCGTATGGCCAAGAGCGAGCTGACCAATCTGGGTGCCAGCTTGCTTGGACAATTTGTGGCACAGGGAAAGTATGCCGATGCTTTTCGTCTGGGCGGCAATCTGCTGACACTCCGGTTTTCACGCGAAGATGAAAGCGAAGCCGATCTCGTGGGGCTGGATCTGGCCGCGCGTGCGGGTTTTGACCCTCGCGCCGGTGTGACGCTCTGGCAAAAAATGACGGCTGCGAATCGGGGTGCTCCACCGCAATGGTTGTCCACGCATCCTTCGGGGCCTAACCGTATCCACGAAATCGAACAGCATTTGCCGCAGGTCATGCCGTTATATGAAAAATCACTTACCCAGAATAGACAGACGCACCGGCAGAAACAGTAAACGAGCCGGAAGCGAAGGGTAGGCAGGGATTAGGATCATGGTAGCCATCTCCACCCACAGAGGATGAAATAATCGCTACCCGATACGCCCACCCCACCCATCCGCCCCTCAAGGGGCGGCTACTGATTGGTTCGCTACGCTCAAAACTTCAACCCGACTCTGATTTTTGTATTTCACGTTAAGGATTAGGGATTTTTGATGAGTCTCGACGCGTCCACGCATTTTCTTTCAGGCTTGCCGCCTTTGGCTCTGCAGACCCATATTGAACGTCCATTGACGGTTGCGGAGTACTATCATGCGGCCATTGGTCGTCATCCACGCTCACATGTCAGAGGGCATGACGTGGTTTTCGTCCTTGAAGGCGAAGGCTCGCCTGATCCAGAACGTTGGCGGCAGGCGATTCATCAGGCGGCCATGGCGAATCCCGGTGCGCGACTCCGGCTAATCGGTCAGCGGCAACGCGCTGTCTGGCGTAGTGATGCATCGCCCCCACCGCTGCGCGTGGTTGAGAATAGCGATTGGGATGTCCGAGGCAGCGAAGGCGGAGCAGACTTATTTGCTCAGCCGCTTGCACTGGAAGAGGGGCGTAGCGGCGAAGTCATCCTGCTCATGCCGACTTCGCGCAGGCCGACCACCCGGGTGATTTTCAGGACATCCCATGCCGTCATGGATGGTGTGGGAACTTTGCATTTCATGCAGGAAGTCTTTCGTGCCTTGCGGGAAGAAACACTGCTGGGCAGCAATGCCAGTTTTACGGATACCGATATTCTTCGCCGTGGTTTGCGTAGCCATGTCCTGATTGAAAAGCCCGTTTCGATTGCCCGCATGATGGGTGCGGCTCAAGGTGAGCAGCGGGGTGGATATTGGCGACGTTTCACGCTAAAAGGACCGCAGCCGCAACTTTTGCCACGGTTGATTGCTTTAATGGTCGAGTATGGACGCATTCATGGCGATAGCGGCAAGATGATTCGCATGGGGATTCCGGCCAATCTGCGTCGCTTGTCGCGTGATCTGCTGACCACCGCTAATTTCACCGGCATGACCTATGCCGATTTCCTTCCCGATGCGCCCGTTGATCTCGAAGCGATCAAGGCGGTGCTCAAGCAGTTGCGCGATGACAATGCCGACATGAATTATCGAAAAATTTATGAATTGCTGCGTTACCTGCCTTTTTCATGGGTGGATGGGATGTTGTCCATCAATGAAAAAAATTATCGTAATCCCAACCTGCATGAATCGGCTGTTCTGACGCTACTGGGGTCTTTCAAGAAAAACCTGTTCAGCAGCCCGGATTTTTCTGCACAAACGCTCTGCTGCTTGCCGCAGCTGGAAAATGTGTTTGTATCCGTGGTGGGTTTGCAGGGAGATTACGAAATTATCGTGGGCATGCCCCATGTGTTTGCCAGTGAAGGACGCATGGAGCAGTTGCTCGACTTCATGAAAAACGGGTTCAATGTCGGAGCTGATCGCAACACGCCCGATTCTGTCTGAAAATTCAGCTGCCGCGCCCGGTAATGAAAAACGCGGCCCAATAAAAGGGATGGGGATAGGACTTCAGTGTCTCGGTCTGCGCCTCACGCAAGGCTTGTTTCTTGTCCTTGCCGGCTTTCATGTTCAGATAAAGTCGCCGCATCAAATCTGCGGTTGCCTGATCGTCGACCTGCCATAGACTGGCAATCACATTGCGACTGCCCGCATACAGAAAACCGCGTGTCAGTCCCACCACATCATCGCCGCTCAATACTTTGCCCAAACCGGTTTCACAGGCACTGAGGGTCGTCAGGTCGACATCCAGGCGAATCCCATAGAGCGCGCTGACGGTGAGTGATCCATCATCACCCTTGTCTGAACTAAGCAATAGCCGTGAATTCAGCGCATTGGCGGCATTGAACTGGCCATGTGAAGCGATATGCAGATAATTGAAGCTCGGTGCAAATTCACGAAAGGCGTGCAAGGAGGCTTTCTTCCGCACCAGGAGTTCGCTGCCGGGAACGAGCTGGCTGATTTGTCGTGCCTCGATTTCAGCATTGGGCAAATCGAGCTTGGGGTCGCCCAAATCAGGATTGCCAAAAACCAGTACACGCTCTAGCGTTTTTTCATGAGGCGGACTAAGAAATTTCAGCACGCTGGCGCTGGGCAAATAACGCAGTGCCCGGGTTTGCACCAGATAGTTTTTGCCATCATTGAGCGCAGCAAAGGGCAGGTAATGCAAGGCGCCATGCGGCACGATCAAGAGGTCACGTCCGGCCAGATCGGCTTCCAGCGGGCGCAGCAGAACGTCGAACAAGGCACGCGACTCGGTTTGTACATCATCGCCCAGATGTTCGATGCTGTTACGGAAATGACGAATGCGATCTTCAAGCCCCCGGGCATTGATGCGTGCCGCACGTACACCAGCCTGGGATGCGACGACGACATACAGGTCGGTGCCATAAAAATAATAATCAACGATGGCTTCTTTAGGGCTTAGTTGTTTCAGGCTGTCTTGCATGGGTACGTTGGCAACGGTGACCAATGATGCCAGCTCGGGTGCGACACTATTCAGTTCTGCCGCCTTGCGAACCGCGAGGGTGCGTGTCCGTGACTCCGTCGGGGTTTGCGTCATGTCGATGGGTGCTTGTGCCAGCGCGTCACTTTCGGCGGTACGATAGCTCGCTAATAAGGTGGATGCCTGTTTGGCTGCTAGGGGTGGGACAGAAAAGTCTTCCTTATTGGCGAGCAGATCCACCAGCGCACGTGCTTTGGCACGTTCGATGTATTCGTAGATTGATGCCGATTGCTGCGTCTTGAATAGAACGGCAATGAGCCGACCATAAACGGCTTGCTTGTCGCCCACGAAGCCGATCTTGTTGGTTTCCGTGTTGATGGTCGAGCGTTGTGCTTCGATGACATCGATGGCTTCTTTATAAAGTGCAGCGGCACGTTGCATATCGCCGTCCTGTTCGGCGATGCGTGCGCGATCATTGAGGATGAGCCAGTAGATTTCTCCGTTTTCCTTGATCTGGGGAATTTTCAGCAGATCATCAAAACCGGCACGCGCTTCGTTGAGTTTTCCGGTTTCAAACAAGGCCTTGTTCAGCATGAAGCTGCGTGGCAATTCCACCCAGGCCCAGTTGCTCACGCCGCGAAACAAGGCACCGCTGACCAGGTTGTCGAGGAAGATTTTCAATTTGAAACCGCTGTCGCTCTGGATGCCATCCAGCGCACGTTGGTATTCTCCCAATGCCATATAGACCCGTCCCAGAGCCATGGCGCGTGCGCTGGCATAGTCGGCATTGCTCAGTAACGAAGCCTTGATCTGGTAAAGCTCATTGGCATAGCGTTCGCCATCGGCACGGTTGCCACTCAATGTAGAGGCCAACGACAAGGCGGCGAGACTGTTGGCAAACATGTCGAGATCCTCGCTGTCATCGGCACGCAGCCAGTCGAGTGCCTTGCGTGCGGATACCAACGCAGCTTCATATTGACCCAGTTCAATCAGCGCATCTGCCCGCATGATGTGCAGGATGGGGGTCGCATCATCTAGGCCGAACAAGCGTGTGCGCTTGCTGCCTTTGCGCAGGCTTTCTTCCAGCTTGTCGAGACAGGGGAGCAGTTTGTTGTAACGCTTGGTTTTTGAATAGGCAAAACACAAGGCATGGCGATCGCGCGTATCCAGCGGGTGCTGGGCTTCTTCATTCTCGATCAGCTTTTGCAGTTCATCGAAACGACCATTGGCGGCGTATTCAAACTGCTTGGTGCTGTTATCCGCCTGAGCCGTCATGCAGGGCAATAATCCAATGATCATCGCCAGTAACAGCGTGTTTAAGCCAGAATAGAAGTTGCGAGACATCGCGTTCTCCATGAAAAAAGGGTGCGTGAGTTGTGAGTTCACACGCACCCTTCAAAACCATGATCACTTCATCAAGTGCCTGTTGAATCCTTTATAGGCTATCCGCAAAGTGTCGTGTTAAGGTTTAGAACCAGTAACCAATGGTGAGTGTAAAGCCCTTGGTGTCCTTGCCATGAATGTAGGAGAGACCGCCACGGAAGAAGCTGCGTGACGAGAATGCGCTCTTGTTGGTGCCTAGTGTAATGCCGATTTCCTGCGTGTTGTCAGCATACAGTTTGGTGCCCATATAGCGTGTGTCGATCAAGGAGTACTCCACCGACATTTTCTTTCCACTCAGCGTGACCGGTTGCGAGAGCATGACGCCGTTACGCAGGACGGTGCTGGTGATATCCGGATCAAAGGAATAGTCCCCCGACTTGATTTTCATCGTCTTGTTGTAGGAGAGCATGTTCCCCATCGCAACATCGAAGCCATCCATCGCCCAGATATAGGTGCTGGTGATCGATGCCGAATACAGACCGGCGACTGTTGCCAGATCTTTGGAGCCCACGGCCGAAATACGTCCGCCCGGGGTCAGTGTCCAGTTGTCATTCATGGGCAGACGATAGGCCACACCCAACGCACCGTGGTAGGACTTGGCACCTTCGGTTTCGACCTGAGTGATGGGCATGGTAATGACCAGCTGACGACGCGGATCGAGATCGTTTCGAACGGTGTAGGACAGCGGGATGGTTGTGACCTTGGTATCGCGATCCAGTGCCTTCAAGGAACCATAGGACAGTGCTGCACCAATCAGATTGGCACCGGCGCCATCTACCTTGGCCAGATTGGCGGGGGCGGCGATGTTGGTGGCGGTGTCATTGAAGTTCTGATTGAAGTCAGCAGAAATCTGGGTCGGCAACATTCCCCCGGCACCCGTGATCGGGCTGTTGGGTGTTTGTTCAGCTTGGTATTTCATGATGCGACCGATAATGTCGGATTTCTTCAGGTAATCGGAAAGCAAACGCTTGCTGTCATCGCGGTCGGTGCCGTTGAAAGTCTGCGTGACGCCCAGACCCGGAACCGCAAAAGTCAGTTGCGCGCCCGTTCCCGTGAAGCCCAGATTCGGGAAGGCAAGCTTCATTCCCAGTGAATTGAAATTGGCATCGATCGAGGCGGTTTGTGTGCCGTCATAGCCCAGACCAAAAGACTGCAATCCACTACTCGACAGTTTGTCGAGAAACTGGTCTGCCGTTTGTGTCGTCATCAAGGCACAGTTGTTTGATACGTTCAGCGTCAGGCTGTAATTGGCCTTGTTTGTCAGACCACAAGAAAATGTGGAAGGCGACGTTGAGGGTGCGGTCGAGGGTGTCCCCGCATTGGGTAACAGGGGAAACGGTGAAGTTGACGGCGATGACGACGGAAGGATATCCACGGATGGAGAATTTCCCGAGCAGCAGGATGGCGTGGCTTGTACGCTCGTGAGGGGAAGTGCTGCAATGGCAGCTACAAGTGCAGCTATGGTGTGGGTTTTCATTTGAGACATGATGATCCTTTCAGGTGGGTTGAAGCCAGTAATTCCTTACATGCGAAATGGTTTATTTTTGTATTCTGCTCCAAGTTCAAAAATGTAACAAGAAGTAGTTTTTGGACATGTTCATGAACGATGGATGTCGCTGTTTCGTGATCCGTCCATGATAGACTGATCCGATTTGTTCATTCGAATCATGACTTCCCCTGTTCCTTCTTCCTGCATCGATGGATATGCGTGTGAACGTGAATGCGCGCCGCGTGCCCCGGTCGTGAATCGTGGAAGAGTACCTGGCAACAGTGGAATCTGGGTTGGGATTACCTGCGAGTTCGTTGAATTTTCGCTGTTGTTCTGTGTGTATTTCATCGCACGTGCACATTTCCCAGAAGCCTTTGAGGTGGGCGCCGAGCGCCTGTCGCGGCTGGCGGGGACGGTGATTACCCTGCTGATGGTCACCAGCAGCTACTTCATTGCGCGTTCTGTGCTTGCCATTCGTAATGAAAATCGTCGCACTTCCATCCGCTGGCTGATTGGCGGCCTGCTGCTGGCTTTGGGTTATCCCATCGTCAAGTTCCTGGAGTTTCGTTGGAATCTATCGCAGGGCATCAATGGCGAATCGGGGATATTTTTCACGACCTACTACTATCTCACCTTGACCCATATGGTGCATGCCATCTGGGGCATTCTTGGCATTTTGTGGTGTCTGGCACGTCATTGGGCAGGGGTTTATACCGCGGAAGATTACAGCGGCCTGGAAGCGTTGGCGAGTTATTGGCATGCGACGGACATCATCTGGCTGGTGATTTTCCCGTTCTTCTATGTGTTGGTTTGAGAGGGTGTGATGGAAAATCCGACGAATTTTGATGTCACGCCTTCCACCGATCATCGTCCACTGACCTGGACTTGGCTGGCCTTGGTCGTACTCACCTTGTTGAGCCTCGAACTGGGGCGGTGGATGCATGGCGCAGCCTTGCTACAGGTCGTGGTGGCTGCAATCATCTGGTTCAAGGGCGCGCTGGTGGCACGTCATTTCATCGAAGATCACATTGCCCATCCGTTCATACGCAATGTGCTCCGCGTGTTCATTGCGTTTGCCCCGTTAGCCTTACTGATGATCGCCTTTTTCGGACGTGAGTTTGCTCGCTGGGCGACGCTCTGAGCGCGGTTCGTTACAGTTTCAATAAGAAAGATCTTGCATGCACATCGCTAAGAAAATTGGAATAGGCATCACTTTTTCCTGGTTCTTCTTTGGCGGTCTCGCTCACTTTGTACTCACGGATTTCTTCGTCAGCATCGTTCCGCCCTGGGTGCCGTGGCCACTGGCGGCAGTTTATGTCAGCGGGGTTCTTGAGGTAATGGGGGCTCTGGCCGTCTTGATACCGGCCTATCGCACCATGGCTGGCATGGGGTTGATCTTGCTGACTCTGGCGGTGACCCCTGCCAACGTACATATGTGGCTGCATCCGGAACTGTTTCCGAAATTCAGTGAGTCTGCCTTGACCGCGAGACTGCTGATCCAAGTGGCATTGCTGGGCTGTATTGGATGGAGCACGCAAAACTGGGGCTCTCGTCTTACACGGTCATAAGGCGCGCGGCATCCAGAATGGCGGGGATTTGTTGCGGATCAGTGATACGTCGCACGGTTGTCTGCAATACCGCCGCTTGCGGCCAAGTGCGTGCCCAGTAACTCAGTAGCAGCTTGAGTCGCCCCGGTGCGTGGAAAGTGTGTACCCGCTCATGGACTTTGACCCAGTAGGCAACGATGTGGGGCAGGAGCGCGTGCCAATCTGCGTCGTTGGGGGTCGGCTCTTTTTGCCCCTTGATACGCAGGGCAAGCCACGGGTCGGCGACGGCACCGCGTCCGAGCATGACATCATCACAGCCACTGATTTCCCGGCAGCGTTGCCAGTCGGCGACGCTCCACACTTCGCCATTGGCGATCACGGGAACGTTGACTGCGGTGCGGATGTGGGCGATCCATTCCCAATGGGCGGGCGGACGATAGCCCTCGTCACGGGTGCGGGCGTGGACGACCAGTTGCGCTGCCCCTGCTGCTGCCAGTGCCTGCGCGCAGGCGAGCGTATGTTGCGTGTCGTGGATGCCGAGGCGCATTTTTGCGCTGACCGGGACGCGCGCAGGAACGGCAGCGCGTACTGCGCTGACGATGCGATACAGGCGTTCCGGGTCATCCAGCAGCATCGCGCCGCCGCCATGTTTGTTGACGAGCTTGGCCGGGCAACCGAAGTTCAGGTCGATGCCCTGCGGAGAGAATTCCGCTGCGCGTGCGGCGTTGCGTGCCAGCCAGTCGGGGTCGCTGCCGAGCAGTTGCACAATGACGGGAATGCCTGCCGGTGTGCGACCACCACGGCGTAGTTCCGGGCAGTAGCGTTCGTAGGTGCGGCGTGGCAGCAGCGAGCCGGTGACGCGGATGAATTCCGAGACTGTGCTGTCAAAGCCGCCGATGTGGGTGAGGATGTCGCGTAGCACATAGTCGGCCAGACCCTCCATCGGGGCGAGGATCAGGCGCGACATGGGAGCGACTAGCGATCGAGTGCCGTAAAGCGCGCGCCGGTCAGTTGTTCGCTGACTTCCCACAGGCGTTTTGCCGCCGCATCATCCAGTCCGGCTTTGTGAATTTTGGCGGGAGCGGGTGCGCCGCGGGTTTCGCCCAGCCCGTCCGGGCCGTAGAAGCCACCGGGCGTGACCTTGGGCGAGGTGCAGGCATACAAGGTCGGCCAGCCACCGCCTTCGGCGGATTGACCGAAGGCCGACATCACGACGCCTAGCACCACGGAAATCAGCTGGTCGATCAGATGGAAACTGCCGAGTGCTTTGCGTGAATTGCCGATATTGGTGCGCGAGACACCGGGATGCACGATCAGGCTCAGCAGGTTCAAGCCCGCCGCTTGGGCGCGCCGTTGCAGCTCGCGACCAAATAGCATGTTGGCAAGTTTGGTCTGGTTGTAGGGACGTTGGGCGAAATAATGCTGCTCCATTTGCAGATCGTTCCAGTCGAACGAGCCGAGCCGATGCACCAGGCTGGAGACGGTGACGACGCGCGGGGCTGCGGATTTGAGCAGCAGCGGGAACAGTCCGGCGGTGAGCGTGAAATGGCCGAGATGACCGATGCCGAAGGTCAGCTCGAAGCCATCGCTGCTGCTTCGTCGTTCGCTGATTGGCTGGATGCCGGCGTTGTTCACCAAGATGTCGAGCGGCTGGCCTTCCGCCACCAGTTTCGCGGCAAACTCGCGCACCGCCTGCTGGCTGGACAAATCCAGCGGAAGAAAACTGACTTTGGTATCGGCACGTAGAGCGTGGATTTTTTGCAGTGCTTCACGGCCACCTTGCTCGTTGCGATCTGCCAGCAACACTTCAGCGCCATGCAGCGCCAGACCGCGGGCGGCCTCAAAGCCGATACCGCTGGCCGCACCCGTGACCAGCGCGCGTTTGCCGCTCAGATCGGGAATATCGTTTTCAGTCCATTTAGCCATGGTTCAATGGGTCGCACTCATTCAAAGCGGTTGCATCAATGAAACTGGCGCATCCTCCTTGCGGAAAATGCGCCAGTCCGGATCGAGCCCAGCAGCACGGGCTCAGTGCCCGTGGCCGTGACCCGCCGCTGGCGCCGGAATCTGATAGCCGCCTTGCTTGCGTTTCACCGGCTCGATGCCGGTCAGCTTCGCCAGATTGAGGCCGAGGATCTTCGCCTTGTCTTCTTCGGTGACCTGCTGGTAGCCCCACTTTTCTTGCAATTCGGCAGGCATGTCGAGATTGACGATGTAATCGACCACACGCCCCAAATCATCGAAGGGCAGATCGAAACCGAGCACGATCTTGTCGGCGGGCATCCACTGCAGCGCCGTGCCGATGGCGTGGTAGCCGCGATACGGTGCGCGCTGATACCAGCCGATGATGCCCGACAAGCTCATGTACAGATTGCGATGCTTGCCGCACAGACCAATCAGCTCTTCCGACTGCGGCCAGCCAGCGTGATAGGCGATGATCTTCAGATCGGGGAAGGCGAGCAGCACGTCATCGAGCTGGCCGACTTGGCAGTGGCTGGAGGGCTGCGGCACGACATAGCTGAAGCCGGTGTGCACCGTCAGCGTGATGCCCAGTTCCTGCGCCTTTTCGTAGAACGGCCACAGACGCTTGTCATTGAGCGGGCCGTCGTCTTCTGGCGTGTACAGCTTGCACAGTTTCGCGCCTTTTTCCTTGAACAGATATTCCAGTTCCCAGTTGGCTTCCTTGATGCCGCGCTTGATCACCGGGCCGACGTTGGCTTCCAGATACATGCGTTCGGGATACGGCGCGATCTGCTGCAGCATGAAGCCGTTGGTCGACAGCGACACCACGCCGCCGGTCACGTCCATCATCGGCTCGCGTAGACAGAAAGCGACATCGACGTTGGTCTTGTCCATTTCCTGAATCAGCGCACTGGCAATGGGTTGCGGCCATTCGCCGGTCAGATCGCGGCCCGACCAGGCGCGCATCACGCCATCCACACTCCCCCACCAGCGCTGCACGTTCGGGTAGTAGTCGATCTCCGACATGGTCTGAAGATTCATGAAATGAAACTCGGTCATCGCAATGAAGTAATCCTTGGCAGTCTTGGCCATGGCGGCTCTCCTCGTTCTGGAATTGATGGGAAGGTGAATGATGTCGCAGGAGGGAACGTTGATCGTTGATCGGGTGTGCCCCCGTCCCGGCCATTAACAGCAACGGTTGATTCTATTGGAAATCCGCAAGCGGTTGGCAAAAGCAGGCCGCAAAATGTACAAGATTAAAAGAATGATTTAATATACATGTTATAGAAAGTGATGTCTTTCTATTCGCATGATTGTCTGAGTTTGAGTCTGAGTGTTTGTACGTCCCACTGAACAGGAGCCTGAACATGAACGCTATCCCATCATCACCATCACAACTTCAAGAACCTTTGGATGTTCGTGTCCTCATTCCCATTGAGCGACACAAATTGCTGCTCAAGATGTTTGCGGAACTACCGGTCGGCGAACATTTCATGTTTATCAATGATCACGATCCTTTGCCCTTGTATTACGAATTCCGTTCCATCCACGGCGATGTGGTGGGCTGGGATTATCTGAAAAGGGGGGGCGTCGACTGGCAGGTCAAAGTGACCCGGCTGGAAGCCTCGCAAGGCCGCGAGTTCAAGGACATCTC
Source organism: uncultured Sterolibacterium sp. (assembly GCA_964437515.1). GTDB lineage: Bacteria > Pseudomonadota > Gammaproteobacteria > Burkholderiales > Rhodocyclaceae > Sterolibacterium. The sequence goes on along the minus strand of CAYTHB010000046.1, from coordinate 2,225 downwards.
GACCTTGATGGACTTACGTAAAGTAGCGATTGAAGACCAGAAGCACGTCGTATTCCATCGCTACGGCATGATGGAAGAAGGCGATACGATGGAAATCATTGCCACGAGCGAGCCGACCGAAATCCTGAATATCTTCAGGCAGAAATTTTCAGATCAGCATCTCTGGACGATACGCCAAAACGAAGCAGGCAATTACGTCGCACACATCCATAAAAAAATGCAGCAGACCAAACCGGACAATCTGTGGGTCGTGGCAGAACATGATGTGCGACCACACCCTCCGGCGCAACGGCATGATATTTTTTTCGATGCCTTTGCCAAACTGCAACCCGGACAAGCCTTTGTGCTCATCAACGATCATGATCCAAAACCCCTGTATTACCAGATCGAAGCCGAAAGCACGGTACCGTTCACTTGGGAATACTTGGAGAGCGGCCCTGAAGTCTGGCGCGTCAGGGTTGCTAAAACACCAGATCATGTCTGTACCTGTCGCTGATGGCTGTGCAGGTAAAATGGTGTAATGAAAGCTATAAAAGTATTAGGTTTTGAATCCTCCTGCGACGAAACCGGTGTCGCGCTTTACGATACCGGTCGTGGCTTGTTGGGACATGCCGTTCACACTCAGGTAGCCATGCATGAAGCCTATGGCGGCGTCGTGCCTGAGCTGGCTTCGCGGGATCATATCCGCCGTCTGGTGCCTTTGCTGCAACGGGTGCTCGAACAGGCGGAGACGACACTCGATGAGGTCGATGCAATTGCGTATACCGCAGGCCCTGGGCTGGCGGGTGCGCTGCTCACCGGAGCCAGTTTTGCGGCTTCATTGGCGATGGCGCGTGGTATTCCGGCCTTACCTGTGCATCACCTTGAAGGTCATTTGCTCTCACCGCTGCTGGCAGCGGATCCCCCCGATTTTCCTTTTGTGGCCATGCTGGTCTCGGGCGGGCATACCCAGCTCATGCGAGTGACGGCGGTGGGGCAGTATGAGTTACTGGGTGAATCGCTGGATGATGCCGCGGGTGAAGCGTTTGACAAGACCGCCAAGTTGCTCGGTCTTGGCTATCCGGGCGGGCCGCAACTGGCCGCACTGGCGACACAGGGGCAGGCGGGGCGTTTCAAATTGCCGCGACCCATGCTGCATAGTGGTGATTTCGATTTCAGTTTTTCCGGACTGAAAACGGCCGTACTCACCGTGGTGCGTCGTGCGGATTTTGGTGAAAAAAATGACGCTGATCGCGCTGATCTTGCTGCTGAATTCCAGGAGGCCGTAACCGATGTGCTGGTCAGCAAAGCCATGGCGGCATTGCGTCATTGTCGCCTGAAACGACTGGTTGTTGCCGGTGGTGTGGGGGCAAATCTGCGTCTGCGTGCGCGTCTGGATGCTGCTGCCGGACAGGCAAAGTGTCGGGTGTATTACCCCGAATTGGCACTCTGTACGGATAACGGCGCGATGATCGCTTTTTGTGGTGCGCAGCGTTTGCTGGCTGGTGCGCAAGCGGAAACTTCCGGTGCATTTGCTGTGCGCCCCCGCTGGCCACTTCAGGAATTGCTGGCTTCCTGACGCTTGTCCTTATTCCCGATGCGACTTTCCGTACCAGCAAACAGCTTACGAATGTTTTGCTGATGTCGCCAGATGACCAGCACGCTCATGCCTAGCAGTGCCGTGGCTTGCGCGCCATCGAGCCACCACAAGGCAAACAGCGGTGCGGCGAGTGCTGCGCAGATGGAGGCGAGTGAGGAGTAGCGGGTGATGAGGGCAACAATCAGCCAGACAGCGATGCAGGCCAGCGCTAACCAAGCACTGAATCCGAGAAACACGCCCGCAGCCGTGGCCACACCCTTGCCACCCTTGAAGCCGATGAATATCGGGAATACATGACCCAGCAAAGCCACAAAGCCTACTGCTGCAATGAGTGCAGAGCTGACAGGCGCAGGCGTGAGTAGATGTACCAGCCAGATAGCGAACCAACCTTTGGCCGCATCACCTAGGAGAGTGAGTACAGCGGCGAGTTTGCTACCCGAGCGCAGCACATTGGTCGCTCCCGGATTGCCCGAGCCATAACTGCGCGGATCGGCCATACCCATGCCACGGGTGACGATGACCGCAAAGGGGAGCGAGCCCAGCAGATAAGCCGCGACAATCAGCAAGGCGGGCAGGTAAGGCAGATACGTTACGGGAATCAGGGAAATGCTGTCGCCACCCATGAGTGTTCGTCCAAAAGTAAAAT
>CAYTHB010000045.1:0-21342 GCA_964437515.1 uncultured Sterolibacterium sp. | reverse complement strand
ATCAATCAATCGCTGGATCAGGAAACTGCGATGATTGTGGTGGAAGAAATGGGGCATCGTCCGTTTGCGGCCAAGCTGGATGATCCGGATGCCTTCCTCGCCGAAGAACAAAATATCGCGACAGAATATGAAGTGAAGTCGCGTGCACCGGTGGTGACGGTTATGGGTCACGTCGATCACGGTAAAACCTCGCTGCTGGATTACATGCGCAAAACGCGTGTGGCTCATGGTGAGGCGGGCGGTATTACACAGCATATTGGCGCATACCACGTCGAAACGCCGCGTGGCATGGTGACTTTCCTCGATACACCGGGGCATGAAGCATTTACGGCGATGCGTGCGCGCGGTGCCAAGGCAACTGACATCGTGATTCTGGTGGTTGCGGCAGATGATGGTGTTATGCCACAAACCAAGGAAGCCATTCATCACGCCAAGGCGGCGGGGGTGCCGCTGGTCGTGGCAATGACCAAGGTGGATAAGCCTGAAGCCAATCCTGAGCGCGTCAAGCAGGAGTTGGTGGCAGAGGGTGTCGTACCTGAGGAATACGGTGGCGATTCGCCTTTTGTGCCGGTATCCGCCAAAACGGGTCAAGGGATCGATGATTTGCTGGAAAATGTCTTGTTGCAAGCTGAAGTGCTGGAACTAAAAGCAGCACCGGCTGCACCAGCTAAGGGTTTGGTTGTTGAAGCGCGACTGGACAAGGGTAAAGGACCTGTAGCGACTATTCTTGTACAGAACGGCACATTGCGTCGTGGCGATGCACTGTTGGTCGGCGCTGTCTATGGTCGGGTACGGGCGATGCTGGATGAGAATGGTCATCCAGTTGAAGAAGCGGGCCCGTCTTTGCCAGTGGAAATTCAGGGCTTGTCGGATGTGCCGGGCGCGGGTACGGAGGCGGTTGTTTTGGCCGACGAGCGGCGTGCGCGGGAAATCGCCCTGTTCCGTCAAGGTAAATTCCGTGATGTCAAACTGGCCAAGCAGCAGGCGGCCAAGCTGGAAAACATGTTCGAGAACATGGGACAAAGCGAAGTGCGACAACTGGCACTGGTCGTTAAGGCTGATGTTCAGGGCTCGCAAGAAGCACTTGTTCATGCCTTGGAAAAATTGTCGACCGATGAAGTCAAGGTCAACATCATGCATGCGGCAGTGGGGGGTATCAGCGAATCGGATGTGAATCTGGCAGCGGCGTCGAAGGGGGTCATCATCGGCTTCAATACGCGCGCAGATGCTTCGTCACGTCGTCTGGCAGAAAATCTGGGCGTGGATCTGCGTTACTACGGCATCATTTACGATGCGGTGGATGATGTGCGTGCGGCCTTGTCGGGCATGCTCGCACCGGAAAAACGCGAAGAAGTCATTGGTATGGTCGAAGTACGCCAGGTGTTCCGTATCTCCAAGGTGGGTACGGTGGTCGGCTGTATGGTGACGGATGGTCTGGTACGACGCAACTCGCAGGTGCGTGTCTTGCGCAAGAATCAGGTCGTGCATACCGGCGAACTGGATTCGCTCAAACGCTTCAAAGATGATGTCAAGGAAGTTAAGAATGGCTTTGAGTGCGGCTTGTCACTGAAGAATTTTGATGATCTCGTCGAGGGCGATCAACTCGAAATCTTTGAAATCCAGAGCATAGCTCGCTCGTTGTAACTGAATCTCCTTCCGCATGTGGATCGTGCGGGAGGAAGCACCTTATCATCATGAATTCTTTTTCCCGTAGTGATCGCGTTGCTGAGCAGATACGCCGCGAATTGGCTGAGCTGATACGTCTCGAGCTCAAAGACCCGCGGGTGCGCTGGGTGACCTTGACGGGTGTTGAAGTGACCCCGGATTACGCCCACGCCAAAGTGTTTTTCACAACCTTGGCAGATAACGGACAGCACGACGAGATTGCGGCGGGTTTGCGGCGTTCGAGCAGTTTTTTGCGGCGTGAGCTGGGGCGGCGAATCAAGATACATCACATCCCGGATCTACATTTCGTCTACGACGTATCCGTGGAACGGGGCGTGCAGCTTTCACAGTTGATTGATGAGGCTGTGAGCCAAACGGCTCTGCCTGATGCCGCGAGCGAGCCGCCTGAAAAAACATGAGTGCGCCTCGCCGGCCGCCACGTCGTCATGTCGATGGTGTGCTGCTGCTTGATAAACCGTTAGGTATGACTTCCAACGCCGCCTTGCAACAGGCGCGGCGTTTGTTCAATGCTGCCAAGGCGGGGCATACCGGTACCCTGGATCCTTTGGCCACAGGCTTGTTGCCTTTGTGTTTGGGCGAGGCCACTAAATTTGCAGGCGAATTGCTTGATGCGGATAAGGCTTACCTTGCCACGATCCGCTTGGGAGTTACGACCGAAACCGCCGATGCCGAAGGCGCGGTGATCGAAGTGCGCTCCGTGGTGGCCACGGATGCTGCGATTGCGACGGTGCTGGCATCCTTTGTGGGCGATATTTTGCAAGTGCCACCAATGTATTCAGCACTCAAGCGCGATGGCAAGGCACTCTACGAATATGCGCGGCAAGGTATCGAGGTTGAGCGCAAGGCGCGCAGTGTGACGATCCAGAGCATTCGTTTGCTTGAGCGTGAAGGGGATTGCTTGTCGATTGCCGTGGATTGCAGCAAGGGAACTTATATTCGCACCCTGGCTGAGGATATTGGCAAGGCACTTGGTTGCGGAGCGCATCTGGCAGGTTTGCGCCGCACGCGTATTGGTCGTCATGTCCTCGCTGAGGCTGTGACGCTGGAGCAACTCGAGTCAAATAGTTTGGAGGCGCGTGATCAACTGCTCGCTCCTGTGGATGCGTTGCTGGCCTCCTTGCCTTGCGTGTTGTTGTCGGAAAACGAGGCGCGCCAGTTGAGTCATGGTCAGCCACTGCGTTGGCAGGGGCAGGGCATCGCGGGGCGTTGCCGCGCGTATCGAGCTGAGACTTTTTTAGGCTTGTGCGAGCTGGGGAATGATGGCTGGCTCAAGCCGGTGCGCCTGCTGGCTTTCAGTGATTCATCTGGTGCTTGAATTTTGTCGTGAGGTGACTTGAGTTTGTCCTTGAATCTTGAGTATAATTGACCGTTTCCGAGCAACCCATTTCCAAGAGAAATCAGATGGCTATTTCTACTGCTGACAAAGCAAAGATTGTGAGTGACTATCAGCGCGCCCAAGGCGACACCGGCTCACCCGAAGTGCAGATTGCACTGCTCACCGCGCGTATCAATGGCCTGACCGGTCATTTCAAGGCGAACGTCAAAGACCACCATTCGCGTCGTGGTTTGCTGATGATGGTCAATCAGCGTCGTAAGCTGCTCGATTACCTGAAGCGCAAGAATGTCAACGGCTATCGTGAGCTGTTGGGTCGTCTCAATCTGCGTAAGTAATTTCGGTTCCCGCACAGTGCGGTGTTCTGAATCCGGAGCTAGTCTCAGTTGCAGTCGTGAATCGCCCGGACGTTGTGACGCGAGGTGGAGTGTGTATGCATGCTGCTTCGCGTGTTGGTTCAGACGTATGTAGTCCTGTCGATGCCGACCAGCCAGTTGATGGTTGTGTCGGCATTGCTGTTTCTGTGTGTCGTTAATGCTTGTGTAGTTCGTGAATGTCAATGCTGGCTTGTTTGCCAATAAGAGAAGTACGAGACATGTCGTGTTAGTTGTGGCGTATGAGGCGTGCGACATCCTCGATCATGATGAAAGGAATGATTGTGTTAGAACTTAAATCTGTCAAAAAATCGTTTAGCTACGGTGCCCATACCGTAACCCTGGAGACTGGCGAAATTGCCCGCCAGGCGGGTGGTGCAGTGCTGGTGAATATGGACGACACTGTCGTGCTCGCCACGGTGGTGGCACAGCCGCAACCCAAACCGGGTCAGGATTTTTTCCCGTTGACCGTCGATTATGTTGAAAAGACCTATGCTGCGGGTCGTATTCCGGGCGGCTTCTTCAAGCGTGAAGGCCGTCCTTCGGAAAAGGAAACGCTGACTTCGCGTTTGATTGATCGTCCGATTCGTCCGTTGTTCCCGGAAGGCTTCACCAATGAGGTGCAGGTGATTGTGACGGTCATGTCGAGCAATCCGGAAGTGGATCCGGACATTCCGGCGATGATCGGGGCATCCGCTGCTCTGGCGATTTCTGGCGTGCCTTTTGCCGGTCCGATTGGTGCCGCGCGTGTGGGCTACCTCAATGGCCAATATGTGATGTGCCCAACCCTGTCACAAGTCAAGGAAAGCCAGTTGAATCTGGTCGTGGCGGGCACGGCAGCAGCGGTATTGATGGTGGAATCCGAAGCGCAACAGCTCTCTGAAGAAGTGATGCTGGGCGCGGTGGTGTTTGGTCACGAGCAACTGCAGGTTGCGATCAATGCCATCAATGAACTGGTTGAAGTGGCGGGCAAGCCCGAGTGGGATTGGCAAGCTCCGGCCAAGGATGAGTCGCTGATCGCCAAGATTGCCGAACTCGCCGAAGCCCCGTTGCGTGAGGCGTATCGCATCACCCAGAAACAGGCGCGCACCCTGAAAACGCGTGAAATCGAGGCCAGCACGGTGGCGGCACTGGGCGAAGGCGAAAATGCCGTCGATGCCAATACGGTCAAGAATCATCTATTCGACCTCGAAGCTAAGATCGTGCGTAACCAGATTCTCAATGGCGAACCGCGTATCGACGGGCGCGACACACGCACGGTGCGGCCGATTGCCATTCGTAATGGCGTACTGCCACGCACGCATGGTTCGGCATTGTTCACCCGTGGCGAAACGCAGGCTCTGGTCGTTGCTACGCTGGGGACGGGGCGCGACGAGCAGATCATCGATGCGCTGCAAGGCGAATATCGTGATCGTTTCATGTTGCATTACAACATGCCGCCGTTTGCGACAGGCGAGACTGGGCGCGTGGGTACGCCCAAGCGTCGTGAAATTGGTCATGGCCGTCTCGCCAAGCGCGCCCTGATTGCCGTATTGCCGACGGCGGAGGAATTTGGTTACAGCGTGCGTGTGGTTTCTGAAGTGACGGAATCTAACGGCTCCAGCTCGATGGCTTCGGTGTGTGGTACTTCGTTGTCATTGATGGATGCCGGTGTGCCGCTCAAGGCGCATGTGGCGGGCATTGCCATGGGGCTTATCAAGGAAGGCAACCGTTTCGCCGTGCTGACCGATATTCTGGGTGACGAAGATCACCTGGGTGATATGGACTTCAAGGTGGCGGGTACGGAATCCGGCATCACCGCCTTGCAGATGGATATCAAGATTCAAGGCATCACCAAGGAAATCATGCAGGTGGCTCTGGCTCAGGCACAGCAGGCACGTCTGCATATTCTCGGCTTGATGAAGGACTCCATGTCGGGGCATCGTGAAGATGTGTCGAATTACGCGCCGCGCATGATTACCATGAAGATCAATCCGGAAAAGATTCGCGATGTGATCGGCAAGGGCGGAGCCGTGATTCGCGCGCTGACTGAAGAAACCGGGGCGGTGATCGACATCGCGGATGATGGCACGATCACCATTTCTTCGGTGAACTCTGATGCAGCACAGGCGGCCAAGAAGCGTATCGAAGATATCACCGCAGAGGTCGAAGTCGGCCGTATCTATGAAGGTACGGTGCTGCGTTTGCTGGATTTCGGTGCCATTGTCAGTCTGTTGCCTGGCAAGGATGGGCTGCTGCATATTTCGCAGATTGCCAACGAGCGCGTCAATGCGGTTTCTGACTATTTGAAAGAAGGTCAGATCGTCAAGGTCAAGGTCATCGAAACGGATGATAAAGGTCGCGTGCGTCTGTCCATGAAGGCCGCTGTTGCCGAGGCTGCACCCGCAGCACAGTAAATCACCCTCAGGGTAAGGGTGGCTCGACCTCATTATGGAGAGAGCCACTCGAAACCCTCTCGTTGATAATGAGTAAAACAAAGGGCGCTGTGAAGCGCCCTTTGTTTTTTGATGCTTGTCGAGTGTCGCTGATTATTTGGCGACCTGTTTTTCGCGTAGTTCTTCCAGTGTCTTGCAATCAATGCAGAGCGTTGCTGTCGGACGTGCCTCCAAGCGTTTCACGCTGATTTCAACGCCACAGCTATCGCAGTAGCCATACTCGCCTTTTTCAATGCGCTCCAGCGCCTCGTCAATCTTCTTGATGAGCTTGCGTTCGCGATCGCGGTTACGCAGTTCCAGCGCAATATCGGATTCTTGACTGGCACGGTCATTCGGATCAGCGAACACGGTCGCTTCCTCCTGCATCGTATGCACCGTGCGTTCGACATCACCCAGCAATTCATCCTTGAGGGCTTGCAGGATTTTTTGGAAATGGGCTTGTTGCTTGTTGTTCATATCGTTCTGACTCTTCTGTGTGGCTAACTATGGATCGCGGGTGTCATGCCGCATGATCGCGCGGAGTTTATTTGCTGAATCGAGTCTTTATAAACCAAATACCCCGAGCTCGCAAGGCATTGACGAAGTGTGCTTCTTGTAGGTCTGAAATGTACTTCGATTTTTTGAAGTGAAAGCGTTGCGCGTACGGCTTGTAATCAAGGCGTACTGATGGTTTGGATGATTTTTTCAACCGTCGCATCTTCAAGATCAGGGTAAATGGGGAGGCATAAAATGTTGCGTGCAATCGCGGAAGCGTTGGGCAAATTGTCGCTACGGGCAGAAGGTAGATTCCGGTACATCGAGAAATCGGAAATCAGCGGATAAAAATAACGTCGTGGAAAGATGCCTTGTTGTTTGAAATTCTCAAAGAGCTCATCACGCGTATAGGGATAGGAATTCGGATCAATGAGGATCGGGTAATACGCATGATTGCTGCGTGTGTCTGGGCTGGGTTGCAGGCAACGAATTCCGGTGACGATTGACAGGGCTTTGGTGTAACGCTGAGCAATTGCCGCACGTCGGGTGAGCACATGATCCATGTGTTTCAATTGCAGCAATCCCAAGGCTGCATTGAATTCGCTCATTTTTCCATTGATTCCGGATGCGGCGACCGTACATTCGTCGACAAATCCAAAGTTCTTCAGATGATCAATGTGGTGCTTGATCTTTGCGTTGGGGCTGATGATGGCACCGCCTTCAAAGGTGTTGAAGACTTTGGTGGCATGGAAACTGAGTACGGAAAGATCGCCATGCGAAAACAGGCTTTCGTTTCCATGTTGAACGCCAAAGGCATGAGCTGCATCGTAAATCACTTTGAGATTGTAATTGTCTGCGATGTGCTGAATGCCGTGTACGTCACAGGGCGTGCCGTAACAGTGCACAGGCAGGATAGCGGTGGTTTGCGGGGTGATGGCGGCTTCGATCTTGTTGGGGTCGAGATTGAATGTCACAGGATCGATATCGACAAAGACGGGGCGTATCCCATTCCAGAGCAGGGCGTGTGTGGTGGCAACAAAGGAGAATGGTGTGGTAATGACTTCGCCGGTGATGCGAAGTGCCTGCAAGGCGGTGACTAGTGCCAGCGTGCCGTTGGTGAAGAGTGAAATGTGCTCGACATCCAGATAACGTCCGAGTGCGGTTTCCAGTTCGTCATGAAAAGGGCCGCAATTCGTCAGTATCCGGTTGTTCCAGATTTTTTCCAGCGAGGGAAGAAACTCCTCAAGCGGCGGAAGATAGGGCTGTGTGACGTAGATGGGTCGTTTTTCAGACATGATGTGTCACTTGGGTCGTTCGCGAATGAGGGATGGAGACTGGTGTAAAGAGGGCGAAAAGTCTTGGTGATCCAGTTTAGCCGAAAAAAATTGTTGTGATGTCGTTATGCCACGGGCGGTCTGCGTCATTGATGTAGGCCACGCGCCAGGTCGGCTTTCAGGTCGTCGATATGCTCCAGGCCGACGGCGATGCGTAGTAGTCCTTCAGTGATGCCTGATGCGGCACGCGCTTCGGCACTGATGCGACCATGGGTGGTGCTGGCAGGATGGGTGATGGTGGTTTTGGTGTCGCCCAGATTGGCGGTGATCGAGAGTAGCTTGCAATGATCGACGACACGCCAGGCGGCGGCACGATCACCTTTGACTTCAAAGGAAAGTATGGCGCCCGGGCCGGATTGTTGACGTAGGGCGAGTGCATGTTGAGGATGGGATGAGAGCCCCGGATAGAACACCCGCGCAACCTGGGGTTGTGCCTCCAGCCAGTGTGCGAGTTCCAGCGCTGTGGCAGATTGAGCGCGCATCCGGATATCCAGCGTTTCCAGACCTTTGAGGATAATCCAGGCATTGAATGCGGAGAGTGTGGGACCCGTGGTGCGGAGAAACTTGAACACTTCTTCGCCAATCTGTTTGTTTGCGCAGACAGCGCCGCCGAGCACACGGCCTTGGCCATCGAGATATTTTGTGGCTGAATGAATGACGATATCCGCGCCCAATGCCAGCGGTTTTTGTAGTGCGGGCGTGCAAAAGCAGTTGTCGACGGCGAGCCATGCGCCTGCGTGATGGGCGACATCGGCGAGTGCGGCGATGTCGAAAAGAACCATGAGTGGGTTCGAGGGGGTTTCAATGAAAATCAGTCGGGTATTGGGACGCAATGTCGCTTGAAATGCGGCGGGATCATAATCCGTCACAAAGGTGGTTTCGATACCAAACTTCGGCAGGATGTTTCCCAGTAATTGCTGGGTTGAGCCAAAAATACTTTGCGAGGCGACGATGTGATCACCGGCCTTGAGCAAGGCCATGAATGTCGACAGGATGGCCGACATACCCGAGGCTGTCGCAATACAGGATTCTGCCCCTTCAAGAGCAGCAAGACGATCCTGCAACATGGTGACCGTGGGATTGGTAAAGCGCGAATAAACATTGCCGGGACGTTCTCCGGAAAAGCATGCGGCAGCATCGGCCGCGCTTTCGAAAACAAAGCTGGAGGTGAGGTAGAGCGCTTCGGCGTGTTCGTTGAACTGGCTGCGTTGTTGCCCGGCGCGAACAGCCAGCGTGGCGAAGTCAAAAGATGAAGATGAATCTGAAGGTGAAATGGATGGGTTATTCATGATCGGTTTTTGCTATTCGTTATCATCCAGATTGAGATCGAGTTGGCCTGTTTCGTGATCGTCCTCGCTCCCTTTGGCGGATGCGCTACGTGCGATTTCAAGATTGGAGAGATACTCCGGGTTGATGTCGCCCGTGATGTAATGACCATCAAAGCAGGAGGCTTCAAACTGGGTGATGGTCGGGTTGACGGCATGTAGTGCGGCTTTGAGGTCGTCGATGTCTTGATAGATCAATGCATCCGCACCAATTTCACGGCGGATTTGTTCATCGCTACGATCGCTGGCAATCAGTTCCGATCGCGTGGGCATATCGATGCCATAGACATTGGCATAACGCACCGGTGGGGCAGCTGATGCGAAATAAACGTTACGTGCCCCGGCTTCACGCGCCATGCTGACGATTTCGCGACTGGTGGTGCCGCGCACGATGGAGTCGTCTACCAGCAACACATTTTTGTTTTTGAATTCCATGCCGATGGCGTTCAGCTTCTGGCGCACCGATTTTTTACGCTGGGTTTGGCCGGGCATGATGAAAGTGCGACCAATATAACGATTCTTGACAAAGCCCTCTCGGTAAGGAAGCCCCAGTCGTTGCGCCAGCTCCATGGCAGCGGGCCGACTGGAATCGGGAATGGGAATTACCGAATCGATTTGTAGATGAGGCAGCGTATGACGAATCTTGTCGGCAAGGAAATCACCCATTTTTAATCGGGTTTCATAGACAGAAATCCCATCGATCAATGAATCCGGTCGTGCTAGATAGACGAATTCAAAAATACAGGGGGCGTGGGTCGTGCGATCCGCACATTGGCGGCTGACGAAGTTGCCCTGTACGTCGATGAGCACGGCTTCCCCCGGCGCAACGTCACGCATGATCTTGAAGCCCAGGGTGTCGAGTGCGACACTCTCTGAGGCAACCATGTATTCCGTTCCGGCTTCGGTCTGGTTACGCCCGATGATGAGGGGACGTATGCCATGAGGATCTCGAAAGGCGAGTAAGCCGAAGCCTGCGATCATGGTGACGACAGCATACGCTCCCCGGACACGGCGATGTACGCCCGTGACGGCCTTGAAAATGGTTTCGGCATCCACCTGATATTTTGTCGAGGCCGCTTGCAACTCATGTGCCAGTACGTTGAGCAGGACTTCCGAATCGGAGTTGGTATTCATGTGACGCAAATCTTGAAGAAACATGTCCTTCTTGAGTTGCGCAGAATTGGTGAGGTTGCCGTTGTGTGCAAGCACCAGGCCAAATGGAGAATTGACATAAAAAGGCTGGGCTTCTGCTGCATTGTGCGCAGAGCCTGCGGTCGGATAGCGACAATGACCGATTCCCCAGTTTCCATGCAGATTGCGCATATTGCGGGTACGGAACACGTCGCGCACCATGCCTGAACCTTTGTGCATGTGGAAGCGGCCACATTCCGCTGTTGCTATGCCCGCAGCATCTTGGCCGCGATGCTGTAGCACTTGTAGTCCGTCGTAGAGCAGTTGGTTGACTGGGGTGTTTGAGACGACCCCGATGATTCCGCACATGGCTTCACCGTCCGTTGGTTGATTGTTTCAAAATGAGGGAATGGGAATTCAGGCATTGAATGAAATAAATATTCACACTCATACTCGGTTTCCTCGGGTTTCTCAGGATCTTGTGCCGTGTCGATAGTGTAGCCTTTCCGCCAGCGGCGGTGGCAACCAGGGCTTTGTGGCGATGACGGCCGTTTCTAGTGGTGGAACCAGCGTTGAGGCTTGCCACCAACTTTGTCGGGGTAGCGGGGTGAGCCCCGCGAGCAGTACGCCAATCCAGATGATGAAAAGTGCGCGTCCGCAGCCAAAGGCGATACCTAGAAGGCGGTCAGCCAATCCAAGGCCAATGGCTTGCAGCAGGTTTTTTGCCAGCCAGCGGGCAATGGAAAAGATCAGTAGCGTCAGGACAAATACAATGATGAAGCCTGCCAAATGACGTATCCCTGGATCATTCATGCCATACGCATTGATGTGTATAAGATGGGCTGCTGAGCCTCCCCAAGTGCGTGCTGCAAAAAATGCAGCGATCCATGCCAGCAATGCAAGGGCTTCGCTGGCAAGGCCACGCCACATGCCGAGTAAGGCAGAAAGCAGGAAGATGGCGAGAATGAGCGCGTCCAGCCAGTTCAAATCGCTCATGCGATCAGTGCTTTCGAAGTGTAGAGAAAAGTGAATCGCGGGGGCAAGAGGGAAAGCCCATGATGCTTTTTTGAGTGTGAAACAATAAAAATTGGAGGTGAGCTGAAGTTACGATCGTAGCGAGCAAATCAGTAGCTGTCCGTGGGGGATGGGGGAATGTGAGTACGGTAACCCTGTGTATCAGGGTTGCTTGCTTGGAGCCAGCGTTCCCCCTGTCGGCCCACCTGCTCCGATCTTTTTCAGACGTTCCTGTGCTTTTTCGGCAGATGCGCGGTCAGGGAACGGACCCGCCCGCACGCGGGTGCGAGTGCCGTTGGTCGTCTCAATTTTTTCGGTGTAGCTACGGTAGCCCAGTTCCTTGATCTTGGTCTGCAATACCTTGACGTTACCGTGTTCCTGATAAGCACCTAGTTGAATCACCCAATGCTCGTTGCTGGCAGGTGTCGGTGGTATCGCGTGTGCATTTTCATCCGTTTTAGGTTTATCGGCAGACGCCTTGTCTTGAGGGGGCGATTCTGGTTTGCCTGCAGGCAGCTTATCGGTTCCATGCGGTACGTTGGTTGCAGACGCAAGCGGGGTAACAGGTGTTGTCGTTGGAGCGATGGGTTGATCGGAGGTCGTGATAGGTGCGTTAGAGGGTGAAGAGGTGTTGTCGGCAGGCGTGTTGTGGGGCGATGGCGACGGAGGAGGTGCGTCGGGTTTCGCCATTGCCGTTTTGTTTGATGCGATGCGTGAGCTAAATGCATTGGAGGCCGGATCCTGGCTCGGAATGCGAATCTGGATATCCTGTGTAGGTGGCTTGGCTTCCTGATCCATGACCATGGGAAGTACGATCACCGCCAGCAAGGCCAATGCCGTAGCACCCACGAGACGGCGACGTGCTCGTTTCTTTAGATGCAGTTGTGGGTCGGAAGGGTCAGGGGAGGAGGCTTTGTCCGCCATGTTGTTTGAACCGTAGGTCATGAGGCTTAGGCTTAGGGTTTGAGTGCGCTGCCGACATTGCTACAAGCGATGTTGCGTACGCAAAACCTGCATCACTTCGGCAACTGTCAGGAACGAGCCAAAGACCAGAATTCTATCATTTTCCCCTGCGTTCTCCTGTGCGCATGCAAAGGCGGCACTGGGGCTGTCGAAGGGAAGTGCTGATGAGATCTGGGCGTGTTCCAGTTGCTGCATGAGTTCTTTTGCGGTGGCGGATCGGGGCCCCGGTAATGTACAGGGTAGCCAGTGATCGACACGGGGCTTCAGAATGTCGATGACAGCCGCGCTATCTTTGTCTCGCATCATGCCGAAGATCGCCCAAGTTTGCCGATAATAGGCTTGCACTTGAGCGCTCAGGTTATCGACCAATGCGCGTGCAGCATGGGGATTGTGCGCGACATCCAGGACGATGGCGGGGCGACCGGGGAGGATTTGAAAACGTCCGGGTAACTCGACTTCCAGCAAGCCGCGACGGATGTCCTGCATGGCGACGGGCAGGCGATCTGCCAAGGCGTCCAGGGCAGCGAGTACGCCACTGGCATTTTGTAGCTGTACCGTGCCGCGTAGTCCGGGGAAGGCGAGGCTGCTGCGTTGGTGTAGGGTTGTTCCGGTGCGATTCCAGAATTGCCATTGCAGTTCCTGATTACGATAGCCAAAATCACGCTCAATCAGGCAAAGATGTGCGCCGAGCTGTGTCGCATGTTCTATGAGGCTCTGCGGCGGCTGAGGGTCACAGCAGAGAGCTGTTTTTCCTGAACGATAAATACCGGCTTTTTCAAAGCCTATCGCTTCTCGGGTATCACCTAGATAATCGCAATGATCGAGATCGATGCTGGTGACGATGGCGCAATCTGCGTCATAGATGTTCGTTGCATCCAGCCGACCACCGAGGCCGACTTCGAGGATGATGACGTCAACTTCTGCTGCGATGAAGCACTCCCAAGCTGCCAGTGTGCCCACTTCGAAGTACGTCAGGGGAATCTCTCCCGCTTGCTGGCGGACTACCTCGATATGGCTGAAGGCGCGACACAGCGCGGCATCATCAACCGGCGTTTCGGTGATGCGGATACGCTCGTTGTAGGCCAGCAGATGGGGGGATGTATAGAGCCCGACGCGATAACCGGCGCAGCTCAGGATTTTTTCCAGCATGGCGCAGGTCGAGCCTTTGCCATTCGTTCCCGCAACCGTAATGACGGGAACAGATTGTGCTTGTTTGAGCGCCTGACTGACGGCACGAACGCGATCCAGCCCCAACTCGATACCCGCCGATCCCTGTGGGTGGCGCGATTCGAGCAGGGTGAGCCAGTCGGCGAGCGTGTCAGGGTTAGTGTGAAACACAAAATCAGAGTCGAGTTGAAGCTTCGAGCGTAGCGAGCCAATCAGTAACCGCCCCTTGAGGGGGCGTAGGCGGGGTTTCACGGAGCATTGCTCCGTGCCGCCGAAGCCGGACGGCTGTGCAAAGCCGTCCGTGGGGGATGGGTGGGGTGGGCGTATCGGGTAACGATTATTTCATCTTCTGTGGGTGGAGATGGCCACCATATACGTTTGACAAGAGCGAAGCGAATGGATTTATTGTGCAGCGGGTACGCGCAGCAGCATGGTCATCAAGGCACTGAGTTTGTCGCGCAGCTCGCGGCGGTCGACGATCATGTCGATCGCCCCTTTTTGCAGCAGGAACTCGGCACGCTGGAAGCCTTCCGGCAGTTTTTCACGCACCGTCTGTTCGATCACGCGCGGGCCGGCAAAGCCGATCAATGCACCGGGTTCGGCCAATACCACATCTCCGATAAAGGCAAAGCTGGCGGAAACGCCCCCCATGGTGGGGTCGGTGAGTAGCGTGATGAAGGGCAGATGCTGTTGATCGAGCAGGCTCACCGCTGCCGTCGTTTTTGCCATTTGCATCAACGAGAACAAGCCCTCCTGCATACGTGCTCCGCCGCTGGCGGTAATGCAGATGAACGGGCATTGGTTTTCAATCGCGGCCTTGACCCCACGCATGAAGCGTTCGCCGACCACCGAGCCCATCGAACCGCCCATGAAATCGAATTCAAAGCAGGCAACCACGACAGTTTGTGATTTGATCGCGCCCTGCATCACAATGAGCGCGTCGGTTTCGTCGGCATCATTGTTGGCAGCAAGTAAGCGATCCGTATAACGTTTGCTGTCCTTGAATTTGAGCATGTCAACGGGGAGTACTTCTGCGCCGATTTCGTGACGGCCTTCGGGGTCGAGCAGCAGATCGAGACGTTCACGCGCACCGAGTCGATGATGGTGTTGGCACTTCGGGCAAACGCCGTAATTGTCTTTCAGATCGGTGGTGTAGAGCACTGCCTCACAAGCCGGACATTTGCTCCAGAGTCCTTCAGGGACGGTTTTGTGACCGCTGCCTTCGCTACGTTTGATTTTGGGGGGGAGTAATTTTTGCAACCAGCTCATGGGGTCATCTCCTTGGAGTCGAGGGCAACACGAATGCTTTGCATGAAAGTTTGTACACGCGACAGTATTTGATCGCGTGGTGAGTTTTCAATTTCTTCAATAATGCGGCTGCCGATGACGACTGCATCGGCAACGGCACCGATGCACGCTGCACTGGCCGCATCACGAATGCCGAAGCCCACGCCGACCGGCATGCCGACGCGGTTGCGGATCAGCGGAATCCGGCGGGTGATTTCGTCCAGATCGAGGTGAGCCGCGCCGGTCACGCCCTTGATTGAAACATAGTAGAGATAGCCGCTGCCCAAAGCGGCGACTTCATCCATACGTTGTTCGGTGGAGGTCGGCGCCAGCAGAAAGATCGGGTCGATCTGCTGTTCGCGCAGCAAAGTAGTGAATTCGGTACATTCTTCGGGTGGGTAGTCGACAACCAACATGCCGTCTATCCCTGCGGCGGCGGCATCGCGTGCAAAGGCAGCGGTGCCGTAGGCTTCAATCGGGTTGGCATAGCCCATCAGGACGATGGGGGTGGTGTTGTCTTCCTGCCGATAGTGGCGCACTAGTTCGAGCACCCGACGCAGGCTCATGCCGTGGCTGAGTGCTTGTTCAGAGGCACGCTGGATGGTCGGACCATCGGCCATTGGGTCGGAAAAGGGTACGCCCAGTTCGATGATGTCCGCCCCACCGGCTACCAGCGCGCGCATCAGCGGTAGCGTCAGCTCGGGTTCGGGGAAGCCGGCAGTAATAAAGGGAATCAGTGCCTTGCGGCCTTGGGTTTGGAGTGTGGCAAAGGTCTGGGTAATTCGACTCATGACATTGAGATGCTATATGGAAAAGCCTGTTTCAGGCGTACATCAGGCGTACATCAGGCGCGCGCCTTTGGGCTGCGGGATCGGGCGACCAAATTCGTGTGCGGTATCCAGCCACAGCTGGATCGCTTCATCGACTTGAGCCAGTGCCTCCTGTCGCAAAGCACCGTGCGCCATACAGCCAGGAAGCTCGGGGATTTCGGCAATGAAAGTCTGGTCTTCGTTGCTCCAGTAAATGATGACTTCATAATGATCAATGGACATCATTTTTCTCCTGACAAACGGTATTTCACAATAATCTGCCGCACCTGCCTGACCTGATAGGGCTTGGCCTGGCTGCCGTCAGCTTGCAGATTGATCTGCTCCATCACGCCTTCACGCCGTAAAATATGGTGGCTGCCGCGTACTCGTGTATCCGTTCATCAAACTTCATGCGTCGTAGCAGGTTGCAAAGCTCATCGAAACTGATGTGGCTGTCAGCAAGCCCACTGAGTATTTTGGCAATCAGCTTTTCATCACGGCTCATTTTAAAGCGTAAAGTGTAAAGCTTAAAGTTGGATGCCGGATTTTTCGGCGACCGTGTGCATATCCTTGTCGCCACGGCCTGAAAGGTTGACCAGCAGGATTTTATCCTTGGTCAGGGTCGGTGCGATCTTGGCGGCGTAAGCCAGCGCGTGACTGGATTCGAGCGCGGGGATGATGCCTTCAAGACGGCACAGGTTATGGAAAGCGGCGAGGGCTTCGTCATCGGTAATGGCAACATATTCGGCGCGCCCACTGTCCTTGAGCCAGGCGTGTTCGGGGCCGACACCGGGGTAGTCGAGTCCGGCGGAGATCGAGTGCGTCTCGATGATCTGGCCATTTTCGTCTTGCATCAGATAAGTCCGGTTTCCATGTAAAACACCGGGGCGGGCATTGGCGGTCAAGGGGGCCGCATGCTGGCCGGTCGCCAGGCCATGTCCTGCGGCTTCAACGCCGATTAGTTGCACGCCGGGCGTATCGAGATAGGGGTAAAAAATCCCCATGGCATTGGAGCCACCGCCGACACAGGCGATGACTTTATCTGGCTGGCGGCCGGTGATTTCGGGCATTTGCAGTTTGCATTCATCGCCAATCACTGCCTGAAAATCGCGCACCATCATCGGGTAGGGGTGCGGACCGGCCACCGTGCCGATGATGTAAAACGTGTTGCTGATATTCGTCACCCAGTCGCGCATCGCTTCATTGAGCGCGTCTTTGAGGGTTTTCGAGCCGCTTTCCACGGGGACGACCGTCGCCCCGAGCAGCTTCATGCGATAGACATTGGCGGCTTGTCGTTTGATGTCTGCGCTGCCCATATACACCACGCACTCCATGCCGTAACGTGCTGCCACCGTGGCACTGGCAACGCCATGTTGCCCAGCGCCGGTTTCAGCAATGACGCGCGGTTTGCCCATGCGTTTGGCGAGGAGCGCCTGACCGATGCAGTTATTGACCTTGTGCGCGCCGGTATGGTTGAGGTCTTCGCGCTTCAGATAAATTTGTGCGCCACCGAGTTTTTCTGACCAGCGTTTGGCATGGTAAATCGGCGAGGGGCGACCCACATAATGCTTGAGATCGTGTTCGAACTCGGCGCGAAAAGCAGGGTCACGCTGGGCTGCGGCATACGCCAGTTTCAGTCCTTCAAGGGCGGGAACCAAGGTTTCGGCGACGAAGCTGCCGCCGTAAGGGCCAAAATGGCCACGGATATCCGGTAAGTCATAAACGTGTTCAGGTTGTGGCTTCTGCTGCATCTGCATTCCGTACTCCATTGATGAACGCGGCGATACGCGCTGCGTCCTTGATTCCCTTGCGTCCGGGGATTTCGACACCACTACTCACATCGACCGCCCAAGGGCGATATTGCCGTACTGCGTCTTCGACATTGCTTGCATCCAGCCCACCCGAAAGGATGATAGGAAGCGGTAATCGCTGAGGGATTAGCGACCAGTCGAAGGTCTGTCCTGCTCCGCCATAGCCCTCTACATAGGCATCCAGTAAAAGTCCTCGTGCATCGGGAAAAGCAGCCGCATATTCTAACAAATCCAGTTCGGGTCGAACGCGCGCGGCCTTGATGTAGGGTAGCCCGAACTGGCGACAATAGGCGGCATCTTCATCACCGTGAAATTGCAGGAGCTGAAGAGGTACGCGTGCCAGCGTTTCGCGCACTTTGAACGGGCTCTCATTGACGAAAAGCCCGACCAATGTAATGAACGGTGGAAGCGCGCGTGCCAGTTGAGCGGCTGTCTCGAGATCGAGATGACGCGGGCTGGGTGGGTAGAACACGAAGCCCAATGCATCCGCACCCAGATTAACCGCAGCATGCAGGTCTTCTGCTCGGGTGATGCCGCAAATCTTGATGCGCGTGGTGCGGTGGGTACGATGGGTGCGGTGGATGTTTTCAGTGGACACGGGGCAGGTCATGCTGTCATTCCGTGAATAAAACCGGCATGATACGTGGCGTTGTCGGGATGTTCCAGTGCGCGGCATACTCGATTCCCGTCAGATAGAGCCCAGCGGGTGAAAAAGTGGGTGCTGCCCGCGTGCGATCCCGACTTGCGAGCAGGTGGGCGATGGATTCGACCGGCTCACGTTCCAGCCCGACATAGACCAGTGCCCCGACCATATTGCGTACCATGTGCTGCAAAAAGGCGGTCGCGCGGAACTCGAACGCTATCACCTGGCCGCTACGCCGTACCGCCACATGATGCATGGTTTTGATGGGGGATTTTGCCTGACATTCTGCGGCACGAAAGGCGGAAAAATCATGTTCGCCAAGCAGAGCCAACGCGGCTTGCTGCATACGATCGACGGCGAGGGGGCGGTAATGCCAGCCGACATGCCCATGTTGCAATGCGGGGCGTACCGGATGGTTGTAGAGCAGATAGCAATAGCTGCGTGAAAGCGCGTCAAATCGTGCGTGAAAACATGGATCGACGGTGTGCGCCCAACGGATGGCAACTTGTGGCGGGAGGTGAGCATTGCCACCCCGCACCCAGGCTTGATCGGGGCGTGGCGTGGCGCAATCACAATCGAAATGCACGATTTGCTCTAGCGCGTGTACGCCGGTATCGGTGCGTCCGGCACAGGTGACGCGTATGGGTTGTCCGGCGACGCTGGAGAGAGCTTGCTCCAATACATCCTGTATCGTCAGACCGTGGGGTTGCGACTGCCAGCCATGAAAGGTGGCTCCATCGTATTCAATGCCCAGTGCAATGCGCGTCATGGAGGTGAGTATATAAAACAGTGGTGATAGTGAATTCTATGCGTTATAAAACGCGATACTCAGACCGCCTAGTGTGAGTAAGCTCAGCAACAGGAAGGTGTAATCAGGCAAAGTGAGCGGAGCCAGGTCGAGTGTGACCTCTGGATAATCCTGTTGAAGTGTTGATGTGTGATCCGGCAGATCATTCGGTGCTAACCAATAACGCCAGCCGGGTGCTTTTCCTCCGGCACGCAAGGCGCGACCTTGCTCGACATATTCCAGAACAAGCAATAGACGCAAGGCCATCTGGCTACGCCGTTGGTTTTTGCCTAAGGGAGCAAGCAGCGTATAAAGACCTGAGATCAAAGCAGGAATGCCGAGGCGTTCCAGCAGGATAGCCAGCAGACCGAGCAGCAGGATCAGACGCAAACTGTGCAATAACGCAAATTCCATGCCTTCTTTGGTCAGTCCGAGTCGTCCCCAAGGCTCTGCCAAGGGCTGTCCTGGTGTGACAAATGCAAACAGGAGTGCGATAGACAATAGCAGCCAGCGCGTGCGCCGTAGCAACTGGCGCAATCGGGTTCCTGCATAGCGGGCAGCCAGAGGCAGTATCAGCAAGGCTAATCCTGACAAAAACGGCAGAGAAAGCCATTGCAGTCCTAGGACGAGTGATAACCAGGCCAGCAAGAGACTGGCAGGATGCAGTTTCACGGTGCTTTATGGGGGCGTGATACGCGATACTGGATACGGCGGGACGAAATTCCGGATCGCATCATCGCGACCCGGATGTGGCTACGGCGGTGCTCTGCTTAACCGAGTTGGCTCAATTTGCCTTGTGCCACTGCTTTTTGTCGCGCATTACCTTCGTTGAGGACTTCCTGTAACAATTCACGAGCACCTTCATGGTCACCCATTTCTTCATAGGCGTTGGCGAGTTCGAGTTTGGTATCAACCTCGGTGGAGCCGGGGGTGTCGTCTTCTGTGGGGGTGGCAGGTTCATTCTCAAGTGCGGGTATTTCAAGCTCAGGCATTTCGAGAGCAGGCGGTGTTTCAAGCTTCAATGTGGGTTCGTCGCCCGATGTTTTTTCGGCGGCTGGAGTTTGTTGCGTGTGTGAAGGTGGTAATGACAGCGTAGTCGTATCATCGAGATCAAGACTGATGGCAGAGAGGTCAATGCGTGGAGCCTTCGAAGGTATGACATCACTGGCATCAGCCGATGTCATTCCCAAGGGTGAATCACTTGGATCTCCTAGGTCAAATTCCAGATCGTTGTCATCACTACTGGGTTTGATGGTATCCGGGATGATAGGCTGTTCGGACGGTTCTGCGGGAGAAAGGGGCGAAGTGGAATCTTGAATGGATGGGAGTTCGATGGATGATTCGGTGGTGGGCGTTGCATCAGGGGCTAATATCGGATTTTGTGGGGCTTCTTCCAGTGCAGGGAAGTCCAGTTCGAAATCAATGATGTCATCACTGGTTTGCAAAGATGCCGCTTCTGCTGGGGGTGAAACTTCCTGAGTATCTTGAGCATCGGGTGCTGCGAAGACGGGTTCAGGGTGATTCAGGTTTAGATCAAAGTCGGATGCTGAAGTGTCGGGCGCATCGGTCTGGATACTGTCCCCCCCCAGATCCAGCTCAAAATCGAGCGATTCTGGGACTTCTTCAGAGATGTTGGTTTCAAGGGGTGCGGTAGTCGTGGCTATTTTGTCGATATCCCTCGGTGTCATCACCATGGTGGCCGTAGGATCGTAAGGGCGTGGTTCTTGGGGCGTGGGTGTGGACGTGGGTAGGTCTATCGTTGTTTTTTCAGCGTAAAGCGTGTTGCCAGGATCAATCGTGCGGCCGAGTTGAGCAGCCTGTTCCCATTCAGCGCCATTGCCGTCGGTTTGCGTATGAAGCTCCCGTGCAATATTTTCAAATGGTTTTACTGCCTTGCGGGTGGCGTAGATATCCAGCAGCTTGAGATGGAGGGCATAGCGTGTAGGATCGTTTTTGAGAGCATCCAGCAAGATTTCTTCGGCTTGTTCGGTACGGCCATAGGCCATATACACATCAGCTTCGGCAATCGGGTCGACCTTTTCATTGGCGTCGGGCGTCCCTGCGCTAGCCAGGCTGTAGTCGATATCAATTGAAGCTGGAGCAATCGATGCCTCTGCCCCTCGTGTATCGACAACCTGCCCACCCGTGTTGCCAAAAACCGAGCTGACGGAGGATTCGGTTTGTGAGTGTGGCGAGGAGGATGAGGGGAGGGATAAATCATCGTCTTGGAATGATTGGCTTTCCTGCGCATCCTTACGCTTGCGCCATGCCTTGAAGCCCATATATCCCAGAAGCAGAGCAAGGATGCCACCGCCGCCATACAAAACGTCTGGGTTTTCGTCGATGAAACTGGGGGATGATTCAGGAGATGGTGATGGCGATGGAGATGATGGAGATGATGGAGGGGGCGTGGGTGTTTGGACAGGTGCAGCCTCGTGTGCAGGTGCAGGTGCAGGGTGTGGTGCGGCAGCCGGCTGTTCCTGAGATGAGGCGGGTGTGGTCGGTTTTTCTGCGGAATCGGCTGGTTTTTCAGCCGGTTGTTCAGTGGATGCGTCGGGCGTGGGCAGCTTTTCTGCGGGCTTGGCGCTGGTAAGGGGGGCTTCGGCTGTCTGGTTTTGTGTATCTGCCAGGCTCTTGTTCTTGAGCTCCAGCAGTTTCTTCATGTCAGCCAGACTCTTATCCAGTTCGGCGATGCGGCTGTTGGCTTCCTTCAGGGATTTTTCGCGAGCGATGATGTCTTCTTCAATCGCTGCGGCGCGGGCGGCCAGA
>CAYTHB010000044.1:0-21676 GCA_964437515.1 uncultured Sterolibacterium sp. | reverse complement strand
GCATCCTCTTTGAAAACCAGCACGGCATCGCCCGCAGCACGGTTTATGATGCCCTCTTCGACCGTGAAAAACTGGGTTCGACAGGGCTGGGGCAAGGGATCGCCATTCCTCACGGCCGTATCAAGGGACTCAAGGAAACACTTGGGGGCTTCATGCGCCTGACGACCCCCGTTCAGTTCGATGCACCCGATGGCAAGCCGGTCCACCTGATTTTCGTGCTGCTGGTGCCCGAAGCCGCCACCGAACGTCACTTACAAATTCTCTCCGAACTGGCGCAAATGTTCTCGGATCGACAGTTTCGCGAGCAGCTCGTCGAAGCCACCGACGCATCCACTGCGCAAACGCTCTTCCAAAACTGGCAAATCGATGCCCCAACTGACCGTCGCCCACCTGTTTGAACAAAACAGAAACAGACTCGGCCTGGACTGGGTTTGTGGCTCCATGAACGAGCCACTACCCGTCAGACAAAGCGACACGTCCCCTGCCGATCTCGTCGGTCACCTCAATCTCATTCACCCCCATCGCGTACAGGTCTTGGGGGAATCCGAAATTCACTGGGCCGCAGGCCGCCAGCAAGAAAGAATCAAGCGGCACATCACGGAAATCATTACAGCTCGCCCTCCCGCCGTCATCGTTGCCGATGACAGCGCCATTCCCGACATGCTGCGTGAGCTTTGTGTTCAGGGCGACACGCCTCTTTTCACCACCGCACAGCCTGCCGCTGCCGTCATCGATGCCCTGCGGCTTTACCTTGCCCATCAACTCGCCGAAACCACCTCGCTTCACGGCGTATTCATGGACGTCCTCGGTATGGGCGTACTCATTACTGGCGAATCCGGTGTAGGCAAAAGCGAACTCGCGCTCGAACTCATTTCACGCGGGCATGGTCTGGTCGCCGATGATGTCGTCGAAGTCTCTCGCCTCACCCCAGACGCTCTCGAAGGCCGCTGCCCTGAATTGCTGCGTGATTTTCTGGAAGTCCGTGGACTCGGCTTACTCAATATCCGCACCATCTTTGGTGAAACCGCCTGTCGCCGCAAGATGAAGCTCAAGCTCATCGTTCATCTGCAAAAACCGCAAGTCGGCGTTCCCGAAGCGGCACGACTCCCGCTGGATGCCCAGACCGAAACCATCCTCGGCGTTCCCATCCGCAAGGTCTCCATCCCCGTTGCCGCAGGTCGCAACCTCGCCGTCCTGCTCGAAGCTGCCGTGCGTACCACCATCCTGCAATTCCGTGGCATCGACAATATGCAGGAATTCCTCGATCGCCAGCAGGAAGCCCTCAGCAGCGACAGCTACGATTGACCCACGAGGTCAACCGCTAAAAAATCTTTTTTTTCAAATGCTTGCCATGCTTTTATGCATCGCAGGCTAGTCCTGTTGGACGATGATTGACGCAGACAATCTCGCCAGAATCCTTCACACATGACATGACAAAGTTACGGGACAGTGTCGCCGTATCACCCATTGTTTCTGCTCACCGGAAAGGATCAGGCTAGTTCATGAATCAACCTCTCAACAAGCAGATGAGCGCTGCCGCTGCGGTAGCCCACATCAAGAGCGGCATGACCGTCGGCATCGGCGGCTGGGGGCCACGGCGCAAGCCGATGGCACTGGTACGCGAACTGCTGCGTTCCGATGTCAAGGATCTCACCATCGTCGCCTATGGCGGCCCGGAAGTCGGCCTGCTGTGTGCAGCCGGTAAGGTCAAGAAACTGATTTACGGTTTCGTCACCATGGACGCGATTCCGCTGGAACCCTACTATCGCAAGGCGCGCGAAGCCGGTCAGCTGGAAGTGATGGAGCTGGATGAAGGTATGTTCGAATGGGGGCTGCGTGCCGCGGGCATGCGTGTGCCCTTCCTGCCGACGCGCTGCGGTCTGGGGACGGATGTCGTCAAGCACAATCCCATGCTGAAAATGGTCAAGTCGCCTTATGCTGATGGCGAAGTGCTGCTCGCCATGCCCGCGCTCAAGCTGGATGTCGCGCTGGTGCATGTCGATCGCGCCGACAAGCTGGGCAATACGCTCAACACCGGCAACGATCCGCTGTTCGACGACCTGTTTGCACGCGCTGCCGATGCCTGCTTCGTCTGCACCGAGCAGCTCGAAGACAAGTTCCAACTCAGCGCCGATGAGGCACGCTTCAACTATTTCGAGCGTTATCTGGTGAAGGGTGTGGTGCATGCGCCAGGCGGTGGGCATCCGACCTACTGCGGCAAAGCGTATGGCTGGGACATGGAACACCTGAAGAAGTACAACGCATCGGCTGCGGAAGAAGGCGGCTGGCAGAAGTACTATGACGAATTCATCGTCTGTAGCGAGGCGGATTACATCGCCAAGAACGGCGGCATGGAACGCATCAGCAAGCTGCGTACCCCCATTTTCTGAGGTGATCGAACCATGACTCAAGCAACAGATTGCACCCTGGCTGAATTGATGATCACCGCCTGTTCCGAAGCCTGGCGCGGTGATGGTGAAGTGTTGGCTTCCGGCATTACCACCGTGCCCCGTCTGGGCGCGAGCCTTGCCAAGCTCACTCACTCACCCGACCTGCTGATGACCGATTCGGAAACTTTTCTGGTCTCCGAGCCGGTGCCGCTGGGCGCGCGTGGCGATTATGTGGCGAAGTATGAAGGCTATATGAGCTTCGATCGCGTCTTTGAATGTGTCTGGGGTGGCAAGCGTCACGCCATGATCGGCCCGACCCAGATCGACCGCTACGGTCAGGCGAACCTGTCCTGCGTGGGCACGGATTACGCCAAGCCCAAGTCGGCGGTGCTGGGTGTGCGCGGCTTGCCGGGCAATAACATCAATCACGCCAATTCCTATTTCGTGCCCTTCCACAGCACGCGCACTTTTGTGGCAAGCGACGAAGTCGATATGGTCTCCGGCCCCGGCTATAACCCGGCACGTCTGGAAGCGGGGATGAAGAGCTTTGTCGATCTACGCCTGATCGTCACCAATCTCTGTGTGCTGGATTTCAAAGGCCCGAATCACGCCATCCGCGTGAAGTCGCTGCATCCCGGTGTGACTTTCGAGGAAGTGCAAGCGGCTACCGGCTTCCCGCTGCTGAAGGCCGACGACATGGGCGTGACCCCGCTGCCGACGGCGGAGCAGCTGGCGATTATTCGTCGCCTCGATCCGCACAATCAGCGCGGCATGATCGTCAAGAACGATCCGCCCGCGATTCGCGCAGCGGCTTGAGAGCGGAGTTCATCATGAGCGAAAAAGCGCGTGTCCCCGTACTTGAAGGCTGGTTTACCGCAGAAGGTCAGGAGCCGCATTTGCTCGGCTCACGTTGCGAAGCCTGCGGAACTTACTACTTTCCCAAGCTGACCACCTTCTGCCGCAATCCTGATTGCAACTCGGAAAAGTTTAGTGAGGTGCCGCTGTCGCGCATCGGCAAGCTGTGGTCTTACACCAATGCGGCCTACAAGCCGCCCGAACCTTATATCGCGGCGGAGCCGTTCGAACCGTTTGGCATTGCTGCCGTCGAGCTCGACAAGGAGCGCATGGTGGTGCTGGGGCAACTGGTCAAGGGCGTGAATCTGGCTGACTTGAAAGTCGGTATGGATATGGAGCTGGTGATCGACGTTCTTTCAGCAGACGAGACCACCGAAAAAACCACTTGGAAATGGAAACCAAGATGACCCATCCCCTAGCCCCTTCCCCAAGGGAAGGGGTAACTACGGTTCGTCCTGCAAAAAACTGCAGGACTCCATTTTTAACGCGGTTGTCTTCTTGGGACGGCCCGGCGAAGACAACGGGAGCCACAGCATGAGCAAGGAAATCGCCATCATCGGCGCGGGTATGCACCCTTGGGGCAAGTTCGGCAAGAATTTCGTGGAATACGGTGTGGTTGCGGCGCGCGCAGCACTGGCGGATGCGGGCATCCACTGGCGTGACGTGCAGTTCGTTTCCGGTGCGGCGACCATGCGTTGCGGTTATCCCGGTTATGTCGCCGGTGCGACCTTCTGTCAGGCACTGGGCTGGCAGGGCGCGGAGGTGAATACCTCCTATGCCGCCTGCGCCTCCGGCTCGCAGGCATTGGCCGCCGCACGCGCCAAGATCCTCGCGGGCGAATGTGAAGTCGCGCTGGTGATTGGTGCGGATACCACGCCCAAAGGTTTTCTCGCCCCGCAAAAGGGCGAACGGCCGGATGATCCCGACTGGGTGCGCTTCCGTCTGGGGATCACCAATCCGACCTACTTCGCGCTCTACGCGCGTCGGCGCATGGCCTTGTATGGCGACACGCAAGCCGATTTCGCGCTGGTTAAGGTGAAGAATTCGGAGCACGGTTTTGAAAATCCGAACGCGCGCTATCGCAAGAAGTTTACCGCCGAAGATGTCGCTGCTTCTGCGGCACTGGCCGATCCGCTGCGCTTGATGGATGTCTGCGCGGTTTCCGATGGCGGTGCGGCATTGATCGTTTGCAGCACGGAATACGCGAAGAAAATCGGCAAGGCTGATGCGCCGCGCATCGCCGCGATTTCCACGGTCACGCCGACCTTCGCTTCTGCCTCGGTGGAAATGCCCGATCTGGCGAATGATTCCGCCGCCGCTGCCGAAGCCT
Organism: uncultured Sterolibacterium sp.; assembly: GCA_964437515.1. Classification (GTDB taxonomy): domain Bacteria; phylum Pseudomonadota; class Gammaproteobacteria; order Burkholderiales; family Rhodocyclaceae; genus Sterolibacterium. The sequence continues at coordinate 17,101 of CAYTHB010000044.1, read as the reverse complement.
TCCGTTTCCGTGCCGCGCTGCCGAAAAAAGCCTATGAAGAAGCCGGTATCGGCCCGCAGGATGTCAGCGTGGCGGAGGTCTATGACCTATCCACCGCGCTGGAGCTGGATTGGTACGAAGACCTGCAATTCTGCCCGCGCGGTGAAGCCGCTGGGCTGGTGCGTGCCGGTGTCACCCGTCTGGGTGGTCGTCTGCCGGTGAATACCTCCGGCGGTCTGGCGTGCTTTGGCGAAGCCGTACCGGCGCAGGCGATCGCGCAGGTCTGCGAGTTGACCTGGCAATTGCGCGGTCAGGCGGGGGCGCGGCAGGTGGCTAACGCCAAGGTCGGCATCACTGCCAATCAAGGGCTGTTTGGCCACGGTTCGTCGGTGATCGTCAAACGCTAGGCTGTCAAGGTCGACTGACAAGGCATCAGTAGCTACCGTTCGCCCTGAGCTTGTCGAAGGGCAGTCGACATCGGTAATAAACAATGCGCCCGTTCATGGTTCGACACGCTCACCACGAACGGGTTAGAGCACCGTTAGTTTGTCCCAGAAGGATTCGAAACGCATGAGCAATATTCTCCATACTCCGCTGTGCGACCTGCTCGGCTGCAAATATCCCGTGGTGCAGACCGCCATGGGCTGGGTGGCCGATGCCAACATGGTGGCGGGAACCTGTAACGCGGGGGGCTTCGGCTTTCTCGCCGGTGCGGTGATGACCCCCGCCGAAGTGGAAGCGGCCATACTCAAGACCAAATCGCTCACCGATCAAAATTTCGGCCTGAACTTTCACATGTTCCAGCCGGGCGCGATGGAGATCATTGACATCGCCATCAAACACCGCGACAAGGTGCGTGCCGTGAGTTATGGCCGTGGCCCGGACAAGAAAATGATCCAGCGTTTCAAGGATGCCGGCATCCTCTGCATGCCGACAGTGGGCGCAGTGAAGCATGCGGTGAAGGCGATCGAACTGGGGGCGGACATCGTTACCGTGCAGGGTGGCGAGGGTGGTGGTCACACGGGCAGCGTGCCTTCCAGCATCCTCCTGCCGCAGGTGCTCGACGCGGTAAAAGTGCCGGTGGTAGCCGCGGGTGGCTATTACGACGGGCGCGGCCTGGCTTCTGCGCTGGCTTGCGGTGCAGCGGGGATTGCCATGGGCACGCGCTTCCTGATGACCAAGGAATCGCCCGTGCCGCAAAATACGTTGAAGAATTATCTGGCGGTGAAAGACCCTGCCGCCATTCGTACCACCACGGCGGTCGATGGTTTGCCGCAACGCTTTCTCGATAACCCGACGTTGCATGCGCTGGAAGCCGCCAGTCCTGCAAAACGCGTGCTGATTTCTGCGCAGAATGCCTGGCACTGGCGCAGCCGCACCGGCATGACCATCAAGCAAATGGCCGAGTTTGGTTTGAAAGCATTAAAAGATGGCAGCAGCATTTCGGAAACCATCATGTCGGCGAATGCGCCGGTGGTGATCCAGCGCGCCATGGTCGAAGGCGTACCGGACGAGGGCTTGATGCCTAGCGGCCAGGTCGCCGCGATGATTAAAGAACTGGAAAGCTGTGAGCAGGTGATCGGCGGCATCGTCGCGCAGGCCACGGCACGTCTTGCCTCGTTCAGCCAGAAATAAGGAAAATAAAATGAGCACACTGAATACGCCTTACCACACCCAGATTCATGAGGGCATTGCCGAACTGATCATCAATCGTCCGCCGGTTAACGCGTTGGACAGCAAGAGCCAGCTCGATCTGGCGAAGGAAATCGACCGACTGGGGCAGGTCGATGAGGTGCGCGTCATCATCATCCGTTCCGAAGGGCGCGGCTTTTGCGCGGGCGTGGATATCAAGGAACTCGATGCCAATCCCGACCTGATCGTCGTCGTCAATCACGCCAACTACGAAACCTTCCGCGCCGTGCATCGCAATCCCAAGCCGGTGATCGTCGCCGTGCATGGCTTTGTGCTCGGCGGCGGCATCGGTATTGCCGGTGCGGCAGATATCCTCGTGGCATCGGAATGCGCGACCTTCGGCGTGCCGGAAGTCGATCGCGGCGCGATGGGCGGTGCGGCGCATTTGCAGCGCATGTTCCCGGTGCAGAAGGTGCGCCATATGTACTTCACCGGCGAAGCGATTACTGCCGCCGAAGCCTATCGTCTGGGTGCGGTGGAAAAGCTGGTGCCGACCAAGGCCGATGTGCGCGAAGCCGCGCTGACCATCGCGCGCAAGATTGCCGCCAAGAGCCCGGCGATGATCCAGATCGCCAAGGAATCGCTCAACGGCGTGGAAGACGGCAATCTGGAAGATAAATATCGCTGGGAGCAGGGCTTCACGCTGCAAGCCTACCTGCACCCGGAATCCGCTGAAACCCGCCGCGCCTTTGTGGAAAAGCGCGACGCGAAGTTCTGAATGCCGTAGCTGAATCCGAATCTGAATCTGAATAGCCAAGAACGCGGAGATCCCTGATGGAACTCGAATACACCGAAAAACAACACGCCTTCCGCGCCGAAGCGCGCGCCTGGCTGGCCGATAACGTCCCCCAGCAAGCGCTGCCCAGCTTTGATACCGCTGAAGGTTTTCAGGCACACCGCGAGTGGGAAGCTCGTATGAACTCAGGCCGCTGGGGCATGGTCACTTGGCCGGTCGAGCTGGGTGGGCGTGGCTGCGATTTGATCGAATGGCTGATTTTTGAAGAAGAATACTGGCGTGCTGGCGCACCGCTGCGCGTCAATCAGAACGGCATTTTCCTGCTCGGCCCGACGCTGATGGAATACGGCACGCCCGAGCAGAAAAAACGCTTTCTGCCGCGCATGGCGACCGGCGAGGATGTCTGGGCGCAAGGCTGGTCGGAGCCCAATGCCGGTTCCGACATGGCTGCCGTGCGTACCAAGGCAATTCTCGATGCCGAGGGCAAGACCTACACCATCAACGGTCAGAAAATCTGGTCGACCCGTGCGGTGTGGGCGGATTGGTGCTTCGGCCTGTTCCGCACCGATCCGGAAACCAGCAACCACAATGGCCTGACTTTCATCCTCGTGCCGCTCAACACACCGGGTATTACCGTGCGGCCGATCAAGCAGCTGAATGGGCTGCCGGGCTTTGCCGAAGTGTTTTTTGATGACGTGAAAGTGCCGGTGGAAAATCGTCTCGGCGAAACCGGCGCGGGCTGGAAGGTGGCGATGGCCACCGCCGGTTTTGAACGCGGCCTGATGCTGCGCTCCCCCGCCCGCTTTCAGGAAACCGCGCGGCAACTGGTGGCACTGTATCAAGCGAATCAGGCGCAGGCCGACCGCGATCCGGCCATCCGCGATGCCGTACTGAAGGCATGGATGGGCGCGGAAGCCTACACGCTGGCGACTTATCGCACTGCCTCCGAACTGATTAAAGGCAAGAAGATTGGCGTGGAATCGAGCACCAACAAGATTTTCTGGTCGGAACTCGACCAGATGATGCACGAAACCGCGCTGGACATCCTCTCCGCGCGCGCCGAACTGCAACCCCACGCGCCCGATGCGCAAGGTGTCGGTAACTGGCTGGACGGCTTCCTGTTTGCCCAGGCCGGCCCGATCTACGCGGGTACCAACGAAATCCAGCGCAACATCATCGCCGAGCGCATGCTGGGCATGCCGCGCGTTTAATCGGAGCCGCCATCATGGACTTTACCTTTACCGAAGATCAAATTCTGTTCCGCGACAACATTCGCAGCATGTTCCTCAAGGAAGTCGCGCCCGAGTTGTTGCGCGAACTATGGGACAGCGAAACGGGTCGCTCGGATAGTTTGCGTCAGTTGCTGGCTGAACAAGGCTTGAGCGGTTTTTCTGTGGCCGAAGAGTATGGCGGCTTAGGCATGAACGATCTGGACTGGATCCTGATTGCTCAAGAGATCGGTTACTTTGCCCTGCCCGAGCCACTGCTCGACACCTCTTGGCTGGCAGCAGGCATTCTTGGCGAACTGCCAGCGGGTAATGCTTTGGCGGCCGAATGGCTGCCAAAAATCGCCGCCGGTGAAGCGCGTGTCGCTGTCGGCGGCCCGCTCAATTCGCGGGTGGCGGATGCCCACGTCGCCGACCTGTTGCTGCTGCATCACAACGACGAAGTGCACGCTGTTCTACCCGCTGCGGTGAAGCTCACGGCTAACGCCAGTCTGGAGCAATCGCGCCGCCTGTTCCGCGTCGAATGGACTCCCACAGCGCAGACCCGTGTCGCCGATGCCGCACAGGGCAAGCTCATCTGGCAACGCGCCGTCGATCGCGGGGTGCTCGCCAATGCTGCGCAACTGGCCGGGCTGGCTGCACGCATGCTCGATATTTCAGTCGACTACAGCGTTAATCGCAAACAGTTCGGCAAGCAGATCGGCTCTTTCCAGGCACTCAAGCACTACATGGCCGATGTCGCGGTGAAGCTCGAATTTGCCCGCCCGGTGATTTATCGCGCCGCCTACGCACTGAGCCACAAGCAGCAGCGTACTTCGGTACACGCCTCGCACGCTTTCCTCGCCGCACTCGAAGCCGCCTTGTATGCCGCCAAAAAAGGCATGCAGGTGCATGGCGCGATGGGTTATACATGGGAAGTCGATCTGCAGATTTTCATGAAACGCGCGTGGGTACTCGCCGCAGCTTGGGGCGACAAGGGCTTCCACAAGAGCCGCATCGCCGGATTCGTGCTGGCGGAAAATGCAGCGCAAAAACAGCTGGGTGCGGCGCATACGTTTATTGAATAATATGCGGCTACCGCCGTGGCTACTGCTGGTTTTCTGTCTCTGGATGCCATGCTATGCCACGGCATCCGAAACGCTGGACGCACTGGAATGCACCCTCATCGCAGATGCTGTCACCGGTCGAGTGATACATCGCAATGGGGTGTGTCATCAGCAGTTCTCTCCGTGTTCATCCTTCAAGCTCCCACTGGCCCTCATCGGATTTGACAGCGGTATTCTGGAATCTCCTCATTCGCCTTCATGGGAACTGAAGCCAGAGTTCAATCCCTCCCAGAGAGATCTAAGCTATCCACGAGTTGATCCGGCACTCTGGGAACGGGACTCCGTTGTCTGGTTCTCGCAGCAACTGACCACCCGCCTTGGGGAGGCGCAATTCTCGGTGTATGTGAAAAAACTGGGCTACGGTAATCAGAATGTTTCGGGCGATCCGGGAAAACATAACGGACTAACCCACGCCTGGCTCATGTCTTCACTGGCGATTTCACCCGATGAACAGATTCAGTTCCTTCTGAATTTCATGGCGCATCGCTTGCCGGTGTCCGAAAAAGCCTATGAAATGACGCTGGCAACCATTCCCGAATATGCGGCCGCCGGTGGTTGGACAGTCCATGGCAAGAGCGGCAGTGGCTGGCTTCGCAATCAGGACGGACAAATAAATGAAAACCGTCCACAGGGCTGGTTTGTGGGCTGGGCAGAAAAGGATGGCCGGCAAATCGTTTTTGCACGGCTGAAAGTGGGCAACACAAAATCTGAAATTCCCGGCGGCACCAAGGCACGCGATGAAATTCTTGCGGAAATTCATGCACTTGCAGGGAATCAATGATGTGTTGTTATGTGGCACTGCATCGACATGGCAGGAACTACAAAACACAAGGGCGATCCTTCGATCGCCCTTGTTGATTTCATGAATGCAGGGAATATTCCTGCCAAATTTCATTCATTCATCCATCAAGCCGCCAGTGCCCCCCGCATTTTCTGCAATGCCTTGGCTTCGATCTGGCGGATGCGTTCAGCTGAAACGCCATATTCTGCGGCCAGTTCATGCAAGGTCGCGGCCTCGCCTTCTTCAACCAGCCAGCGACGCACGACGATCTGACGGCTACGATCATCCAATGTTTCCAATGCGGCAGTCAAACCTTCATCTTGCAAACGGTCGTGCGCCTTGCGTTCCAGCACCTGTATAGGCTCACAATCCTCATCTGCGGCCAGATAGGCAATAGGTGCATAGTGCGCCTCTTCATCATCGCCCAGCGGCTCCAACGACACATCCTGACCCGAGAGGCGCGTTTCCATCTCGATAACATCTTCAGGCTTGACATTGAGCTGTTTCGCCACCGAATGAACCTCATCCGGACTCAAGGTGTTGAAATCCTTTTTCAGGCTACGCAGGTTGAAGAACAGCTTGCGCTGCGCCTTGGTCGTGGCGACTTTCACCAAACGCCAGTTTTTCAGCACATATTCATGGATTTCTGCCTTGATCCAGTGAATGGCAAAAGAAACCAGACGCACGCCCCGCTCTGGATCAAACCGTTTGACCGCCTTCATCAAGCCGATATTGCCTTCCTGAATCAGATCCGCATGGGGCAAGCCATAACCCAGATAGCCCCGCGCAATCGATACCACGACACGCAGATGCGACATCACCAGACCGCGCGCAGCCTCCACATCACCCTGCTGGCGAAAACGCTGCGCCAAATCCACCTCTTCGGCTTCCGTCAACAAAGGCATGCGGTTGACCGACTGAATGTAAGCATCAATGCTACCCAGCGGGGTCGGCATCGTAAACTGTTGAATTGCAAGGACGTTGCTCATAAACGGAATCTCCTTTGCAGCTATATTAGCACTCTATCGAGATGAGTGCTAATAGTATATTCGGGATTCCTGATGTACCTGCTCTTTCTGGCTCAAGCCACGCCATTAGCCCGTGCCTTGTGCAGTTTTTTATAGCTATCCATCAGGCGCTGGTGCCGGTCGAGTCCTTCCAGTTTCATGCTTGTGGGCGTCAGGCCGAAGAAGCGCACGCTGCCGTCCACCGAGCCTAGAACTGCGTCCATTCGTGGATTGCCGAACATGCGACGGAAATTGGCTTCGTAATCACTCAATTCAAGATCGTCATCCAGCATGACTTCCAACACGACATTCAATGCCTGATAGAACAATTCGCGCTCGACGGTATTTTCGTTGTATTGCAGATAGCTTTGCACCCGCTCGTGCGCCGCTTCGAATTGTTGCAAGGCGAGGTGGATCAGCAGTTTCAGCTCCAGGATCGTCAGCTGACCCCAAGCCGTGTTCTCGTCGAATTCGATACCGATCAAGGTGATGATGTCGGTGTAATCATCCAACTCACTGTCTTCCAGCCGTTCCAGCAGCGCAGCCAGATGGGCATCGTCGAGGCGATGCAGATTCAAAATATCGGTGCGGAACAGTAGTGCTTTATTGGTGTTATCCCAGATCAAATCCTCCACCGGATAAATTTCCGAATAACCCGGCACCAGGATGCGACAGGCCACCGCGTTGCTACTAGCGTCGAGTGAGTCATACACCATCATGTACACTTCCTTGCCCATGTCTTCGAGAAGGCCGAACAACGTGGCGGCCTCAATAACATTGGAATTTTCCCCCTGACCGGAAAAATCCCACTCAACAAAATCGAAATCGGCTTTGGCACTAAAAAAACGCCACGACACCACACCGCTGGAATCGATAAAGTGTTCGACGAAATTGTTCGGCTCAGTCACGGCGTTGCTTTCAAAGGTGGGGCGTGGCAGATCGTTGAGTCCTTCGAAACTGCGACCTTGCAACAACTCGGTGAGACTGCGCTCCAGTGCGACTTCCAAGCGCGGATGTGCACCGAACGATGCAAACACACCGCCCGTGCGTGGATTCATCAGGGTCACACACATCACCGGAAATTGTCCACCCAACGACGCATCCTTGACCAGCACCGGGAAACCCTGCTTCTCCAGCTCCTCGATACCGGCCAGGATGCCGGGGTATTTCGCCAGCACGACAGGGGGCACATCAGGCAGCGCGATCTCGCCTTCCAGAATTTCGCGTTTGACGGCACGCTCGAAAATTTCCGAAAGACATTGCACCTGCGCTTCGGCCAGTGTATTACCGGCACTCATACCATTGCTGAGGAACAGATTGTCGATCAGGTTAGACGGGAAATACACCACCGCGCCGTCCGACTGGCGCACATAAGGCAACGCGCAAATGCCGCGTTGTACGTTGCCGGAGTTGGTGTCATATAAATGCGAGCTTCGTAACTCACCGTCAGGATCGTAAATCTGCAGACAGTATTCATCAAGAATTCCGGCAGGCAGTGCATCACCTGCGTGTTTCTTGCCCGGCTTGAACCAACGTTCGTTCGGGTAATGAACAAACGCTGCTTGGGCGATGTCTTCACCCCAGAAATTGTCATTATAGAAATGATTGCTACTTAATCGTTCGATGTATTCACCCAGGGCTGAAGCCAATGCGCTTTCCTTGGTCGCCCCCTTGCCATTGGTAAAACACATCGGCGAATGCGCATCACGAATATGCAGCGACCACACATTGGGAACGATATTGCGCCACGAAGCGATTTCAATCTTGATGCCCAAATCAGCCAAAACACCCGACATATTGGCGATGGTCTGCTCCAGTGGCAAATCCTTGCCCGCAATACAGGTGCGCGTCTCCACATCCGGATTCAGCGTCAACAAGGCCTGAGCATCGGCCTCCAGATTGTCCACCTCCTCGATCACAAACGTGGGCCCGGTTTGTACCACCTTTTTGACTGTGCACCGGTCGATGGATCGCAAGATACCCTGCCGATCTTTGGCAGATATATTCTCCGGCAGCTCGACCTGAATCTTGAAAATCTGCTGATAGCGATTTTCAGGATCGACAATATTGTTTTGCGACAGGCGAATGTTTTCGGTCGGAATATTGCGCGTATCGCAATACAGCTTCACGAAGTAAGCCGCACATAAAGCTGATGAAGCCAGAAAGTAATCGAACGGTCCCGGCGCCGAGCCATCGCCTTTATAACGGATCGGCTGATCGGCAATGACCGTGAAGTCATCGAACTTGGCTTCCAAACGAAGCTTGTCGAGAAAGTTGACCTTAATTTCCATGCGAGAATCCAAAAATAGCGTTCAAAACGAATCGGCCGCTATTATCGAGCCTTCCCAGCTTTCTCAGTAGAAAACCATGATTTTCCGTACTTCGATGATGTGGGTGAGGGCACCGATACCTCACACAACACACCAACAAATACAACAAGAATTTCCTGTTAACATAACCCTATCAGTGCTTTTCAATCCGAACATCAAAGCTGTCTCTCTAGGATGTGTGTTATGAGCAGTCAAAATCAAAACTGGCCAGAGAGCCGTGAGCAGCTCTTGAAGGATATCGAAACGTTTTCGGAGCAAGGACCGCCTAAAGACAGTGCTCCGGTTCCGCCACGCTTTACTCCTTCGCCTTCGGCTCAGCCTCTCGCATCCACGACATCCGCCCAAATTCCTGCCGCATCGCCAGCATCCAGCACGACGTTCGCAGCGACGTCCGATGCTGCGGCTCATGCCTCCAGCAGTTTGTTGGGGACACTCAAACAGCAGGCGGCTGAAAAGCTGCAAAGTGACGTACAGAAAAGCGGCCTGCAGATTGAGCAAAAAAAGGCGATGAGTGCGGCATTACAACGTGCTTTCCGATATTTCGACGAACTGGTCAAGCAGTTGAATGTGCTCAAGCCTGCTTATGAAAAATCGTATTCTTTTTTTGGTGTGGTCGATTTTGACGAGATGCACTGGGAAGAAGGCCGCGCGGATTACCGTATGGAACAGTTGGCCAGCGAGGACCGGCTGTTTGACCAAGCCAGCTTGCGTTATCGACTAGTGGCTCCAAAAAAATTTAGTGTGACGCGTGAAAATCCCGCCATGGAAAAACTTCGCAAGGCACTGTTTGATCATGGCATCGTTTTTACGACAGACGAGCAGCTCAATGATCGATCGCGCGTCGAGCACGCCACCTTCAACTTTCCCTGCGAAATCAAAGCGGGGCTGATGCTGATGGGCGATGAAGGCACCGGGGAAATCGTGCTCCGAACACGCAATATCGAACGTTTCGGGGTTATGGAATATCGCACGACACCGGACATCATCACCACTGAGTCGCTCGACGCGCTGACCTTGCTGATTCTGGGCAAACCCAATCGCGTGCCTCAGCTATTTCGCCGGGCGTTCTGATCGGGTCATCAACAACACGACTACAGCGTGTGCAGACGGTCGCCCGTTTTGAATCCACTCAGCGGTGTCGTTACGCCACGGCCTAGTGCCAGCACCTTGAACAACTCGCCCATTTCGTGGGGCAGGATCAGTTTTTCAACATTCCGCGCAGCGGTAAGATAGGCTCGTCCGCCCTCCTCCAGACCAGGAATGCGCGCCAGCCGTTCAGTGATGCCACCATTCAACAGAAACCGACCCTGCGTGGTGTAACCGAGCACCTCCAGCCCTGCATCGAATCCCGCATCCGCCACGGCACTGAAATCGACATGAGTCGTGATGTCGTTGAGCCCCGGCCACCACAGTGGGTTATCGTGTGCGTGATGCCGATAATGACACATGAGCGTGCCGCACTCGCGTTGTGGAAGGTAATACTCGTGACGCGGAAATCCATAATCAATCAGTAACAATGCGCCCTGTTCCAGAGAAGCACTCCACGCGGCCACCCAGGCGCGGGCAGCCAGATTGATTTCAGAAACATAGGGATAGGGTTCTTCAATACCCAGCTGACGTGCGGCGTCCAGCAGCGCGTCTGTGGCGGGTCGAGACGCAATAACCATGCACCCTTCGGCATCCAGTGTGACACCTCGCTCCTCGACTCTGCCATCTTCATGCCACTCCACCCAACTGGCCGGTATCGCGTCCAGCACTTCGTTTGCCAGAATCAATCCCGAAAACCGTGTGGGCATGGCATCCATCCACACCAAGCGATCGAACAAATGAGGAAGCTGCTCACGCAATAACGCTTGCTGACGCGCACGCAATTCGCCCGAAAGTTCAAGAATGGCATAACGATCAGGAAGTTTTCCCGCCTGCTCCAGCGCACGCAATAACTCCAATGCCAGCACGCCACTACCGGCACCCACTTCGAGCACGTTTGCTGCCGATTGTGACATCACCTCTTGCGCAGTCACCGCCAGCGTCTGTGCAAATAACGGCGAAATTTCTGGAGCGGTAATGAAATCCCCTGCCGCACCGAACTTTTGCGCGCCTCCGCTGTAATAACCCAAACCGGGTGCGTAGAGCACCAATGCCATGTATTGCGAAAAAGGAATCCAGCCCCCCGACGCTTCGATCTGTTCGACAATATGACGACACAATGCAGCGCTCGCGGCACGCGCATCGGCGTCCGGTTCAGGCAAAGAGGCTGACTGAGGTGTCGCAACAGCCCCGAAACGAAGCCTGCGGCTGCTTTCGGAAGCGGTATCAGTGAGAACGGGTGAAGACATAGATGCACATTTTCCCACGATATCTTCGATAATCAGCAACCATTGACTGAAACTATTCCGGAGCCTACTGTGAGCCACGCGACGATCTCTGCGGCATTTCCATCGAGCACCCGTTATCCGGAAATCGGTTGCTATCTGTTGCCCGGCCATACGCGAAGCCCTGTTGATCTGCTGGATCAGGTACGCCATGCCGAACGGCTGGGTCTAGGCTCTGCCTGGATTTCAGAACGGGTCGACGTCAAGGAAATGGGCGTACTGGTTGGTGCTGCCGCTGCAGTGACGCGTAACATCTGCATCTGCGCCGGGGTGACCAATGTGAATACACGCCACCCCATCATTACCGCCAGTCTGGCATCCACAGCCCATCGACTTTCACAAGGACGCTTTGCGCTGGGTGTTGGCCGTGGCGTAGGCGTCAGCATGGCGACCTGGGGCGTTCCCGTGGCCAGTAACGCCATGCTACGAGAATTCGTCGATCTGATGCGGCGTTTGTGGCGCGGTGAGCGCGTCATGGGGCATGAGGGGCTTTTAGGGAACTATCCTTATCTGCACATGGCCGACTGGCTCAACGAGGACATCCCGCTGCTCCTGGGTGCGTATGGCCCCAAAAGCCTGGAACTGGCGGGTGCCTTGTTTGATGGTGCCATCCTGCCGACCTTCTTTTCCGATGCGGCAGTCACAAAATCCGTCGAACATGTGCGGCGTGGGGCAGAAAAGGCGGGGCGCGATCCGGATACAGTAAAAGTCTGGACGATGGTCGCCACGGTCTGTGACCCCAACGAGGAACGGCGATTGCGATCCATCGTTGCACGTATGGCGACTTATCTGCAAGCACCGGATCTGGCCGAGCTGCTCGTCGAAATCAACGGATGGAATCCTGACGTGTTGACAGCATTTCGTGCAGCACCCATCGTCGCCAATATGCGGGGCGGCATCGACAGCGTGGCAACCCTCGATGAGCTCCGCGAGATCGAAACGCTGATTCCTTCAGACTGGTTTCCTGCCGCCGTCGGTGATGCAGCGACCTGCGCACAACGTTGGATCGATCAGTTCAAGGCCGGCGCGAACGGCATGATTATCCACGCCGCCACGCCGTCTCAATTTGAACGCATTCTGCCCGAGTACGACCGACTGCGATCATCTGCAAATCACCCAAGCAATACTGATTAAATCCGAAGCCTCCGACAGATTTCGGTCGTCAGCCCGGCTTGGTTCAGCGTATAAAAATGCAGTCCTGGTGCGCCATTTTTGAGCAGGCGTTCGCACATGGCGGTCACGACATCCAGACCCAACGCGCGGATGGAATCCACATCATCGCCATAAGACTCCAGCTTTTTCGCCAGCCAGCGCGGAATTTCTGCACCGCAGTTACCTGCAAAACGTGCGAGATTGCTATAGCTGGCAATCGGCATGATGCCCGGTACGATGGGGATGGAGATGCCCGTTTTCTGTGCAGATTCCACAAAATGATCGTAGGCATCGGCATTGAAAAAGAACTGGGTGATGGCGGCATCTGCCCCCGCATCCACCTTGCGTTTGAAGTTTTCCAGATCGCTGGCGGCTGAACGTGCTTGCGGATGTACTTCAGGATAGGCGGCGACTTCGATGAGAAACCAGTCGCCGGTTTCCTGACGGATAAAATCCACCAGTTCGTTGGCATAGGAAAACTCGCCCGCCACCGCCATGCCGGACGGCAAATCACCGCGCAGCGCGACGATGCGGCGGATACCGGCGTTCTTGTACTGGCCGAGAATGGTGCGCAAGTTGTCGCGCGTCGAACCGACGCAGGACAAATGCGGCGCAGCCTGATGACCTTCGCCTTGCATCTCCAGCACCGTCTCCAGCGTGCGATCCCGCGTGGTGCCGCCTGCACCAAAGGTGCAGGAAAAGAAAGCCGGCTTCAGCTCCGCCAGTTGTGCACGCACCACCCGCAGCTTAACGACCCCTTCCGGGGTCTGCGGCGGAAAGAACTCCATGCTGTAGCTGCCAGTGGTTGCACACCCCTTTATTGAGGTCGTCATGGCCGTCCCCTTAATACCGGTAAGCATCCGACTTGTAAGGGCCGGTCTTCGATACGCCGATGTAGGCCGCCTGTGCATCGGTCAGCTCGGACAGTTGCGCGTTGAGTTTCTTTAGTTGCAGCCGCGCGACTTTTTCATCGAGATGCTTGGGCAAGGTATACACGCCCACCGGGTAGTCAGCATTGCGGGTGTACAACTCGATTTGCGCGATAGTCTGATTGGCAAAAGACGAACTCATCACATACGACGGGTGACCGGTGCCACAGCCCAGATTGACGAGGCGACCCTTGGCAAGCAGGATGATGCGACGCTCGGCTTGGCTTGCCGATGCGGGGAAAATGACGTGGTCGACTTGCGGCTTGATTTCTTCCCACTGGTATTTTTCGATCGAGGCGACATCGATTTCATTGTCGAAGTGGCCGATGTTGCAGACGATCGCCTGATCCTTCATTTTCACCATGTGATCGTGAGTGATGACGTGGTAATTGCCGGTACAGGTGACGAAAATGTCGGCCTTGTCGGCGGCATATTCCATGGTCACGACACGATAGCCTTCCATGGCAGCTTGCAGCGCGCAGATCGGGTCAATTTCGGTGACCCAGACTTGCGCCGAAAGTGCGCGCATGGCTTGCGCCGAACCTTTGCCGACATCGCCATAACCGGCAATGACGGCGATTTTGCCGGCGATCATCACGTCGGTGGCGCGCTTGATGCCATCGACCAGCGATTCGCGGCAGCCGTAGAGATTGTCGAATTTCGATTTGGTGACTGAATCATTGACGTTGATCGCCGGAATTTTCAGCTCGCCGCGCTCGTGCATCTGATACAGACGATGCACGCCGGTAGTGGTTTCCTCGGTCACGCCCTTGATGGCCGCCAGACGGGTGGAATACCAAGTCTTGTCGGAGGCGAGCTTGGTCTTGATGGCAGCAAACAGGATGCGCTCTTCTTCGCTGCCGGGCTTGCCCAGCACGCTGAGATCTTTTTCAGCGCGGCTGCCCAGATGCAGCAACAACGTGGCATCGCCACCATCGTCAAGAATCATGTTGGAGAGTTCGCCGTTCTGCCATTCAAAAATGCGATGGGTGTAATCCCAATAATCTTCGAGCGATTCACCCTTGACCGCAAAGACGGGAATGCCTGCAGCGGCAATCGCGGCGGCAGCGTGATCCTGCGTTGAGAAAATATTGCACGAAGCCCAGCGCACTTGTGCGCCCAGCGCTGTCAGCGTTTCGATCAGCACGGCGGTCTGGATGGTCATGTGCAGCGAACCGGTGATGCGTGCACCTTTCAGCGGCTGGCTTTTGGCGTATTCCTCGCGGATTGCCATGAGGCCGGGCATTTCGGTTTCGGCAATGCGGATTTCCTTGCGCCCCCAGCTGGCGAGCGACAAATCGGCAATTTTGTAATCGGTAAATTCTTGAGCAGCCACAGCAATCTCCTTGGTCTGTGGCCGGAACGTGGGATACCGTACTCAGTGCTGTGGAATTTTTCCATCAACTCACCTGTACGCCCCATGTCCGGCACGGGTTCAGGTGAGCGCCGTTCAAATGAACTGGATACCGAGCCTGGGGATGGCCATTGCCAAACCTCGCAGCGCTCCTCGGTAAGAAAGTGAATTATAAAGTTCGATCAGGGGCTGTCGCAACCGGGTAAATCAAAAAAACCTATGACATGGTGCTCCCGTCCCCTCGGGTTCTAAAGGCCTGCGTACCCTTACACTACAGCCAGTTTTCGACGGCCAGGCCGGGCACGCGCGAAAACTCGCGTAGATTGTCCGTCACCAGCGTGGCACCCAGTGACAAAGTATGTGCCGCGATCAACAGATCATTCGGGCCGATGGGTTGTCCGGCAGCTTCCAGCGCCGCGCGAATACGCCCGTAATGCACAGCCACCCCAGCATTGAAATCGACCACCGGCAGATTTTCCAACAACAGCGCAAGCACCCTGCGGTTGGCGTCGGGTCGCTGGCTTTTGGCGATGCCGAATTCCAATTCACACAACACCACAGGCGAGAGCAGCAGCACCTGCGCCGGCAGTCCGGCCAGTCGGGCGCGTGCCTCGGGCTTTCCCTTGCTCAGAGCGATGACGATATTAGTGTCGAGCAGATATTTCATGCGTCGAAATCGGGATTGTCGAGAGTCACTTGCGGATCGCACGGTGCTTCGACGTCCAGCCCACCCGCAGCCCAAACAGCGGCAAACGCATCAGCAGCCGTCTTGGCGACACGCTCTCCGACCAGCCGGGCGACAACCTGACCGCGGCGAGTAATGACCACTTCCTCGCCCCGACAAGCTAGATCGATGAGATGTGAAAGCTCGGCTTTCGCCTTAGCCAGCGGAATGGCTTGCATAAGAACACCTTCAGTTAGTCAATTGACTACATGGTAGCAGAAGGCGTGCTCATTTATCCGTTTTGTTCCGTTTCGTGTTCCGTTTTGCAACCGGACAAATCAAAAACCAGTAACCCCGGAAATTATTTTTCAGAGAAAAAAGTTTTCATTTCCGCTCAGATGATCCGCTGGGGCTGACGATTCAAGCGGGAAAGATCAGACTCTGCAAGGATTTCGCTCAGGTACCGGAAGTTGCGATTGATCGAAGCTTCGTAAGGGCACACCCCATTGAAATGAATCCGCATATAACGATCCGCTTCGTTGTATTCCTTCTTGATGCGCGTACTCAGGAGCGCCGTACAAAAAGTCGGGGTATTGCGCAGCAGGGATTCCGGATCCGGAAACTGGAGATCTTGAGAGCCAGCCATACCGATGGCACTGAGTTCGACGAACAGGAAATCGCGACACTTTTCCAGATAATAGCGATCCGCAAGCTGGCTGATGATATCTGCCGTTCCCAGCAGGCAGGCAATGGCGCGTTCCAGGGGCGGCATGTCAGGAGGAATATGCCAGACGAGACGCGTCACCATGATCAGGTCGGCCTTGTCCGCCAAATGTGCCAGCGGAGTATTCGACAAATAAGCCCGCATGAATGTCACTCCACGCGCTTCATGAATCGGGATGAGTTGCGCGCCTTGCATGTGCGCTTCATCCGGATGACGTAACAACCCGATGTCATGAAACAACGCGAGCAGCACACCTAATAACGCATGTTCTGCATCGATGTGTTCGGGCGCATGAGCAGGGGTATCGATACCATGCCCATCGATAAGACGCGCCATGGCCAAGCCGGCATCGAGGGCATGGCGCAAATCGTGGTAATGCGTATCACAGCGCAGCAGCCCTGGATAGTCGCCACGGAAGGCATCGGTCAGATCCTTGATGGCTGACTCCAGCAAGGGCTGGCCATAATCCGCGCCGTAGCGACGACGCAGGATGTCATGGATGGCCGCAGCCACTCCGGGCGGAAACTGAAAATCGACCGTTCCCGTCGGATCGCAGTGCATGGCGCGATCCTGCGATGGGGGATTATCGTTTTTGATAGACCTCTCCTCCCTGTTTCACAAATTCAATGGCCTTGACTTCCATCCCTCTGGCCAAGGCCTCGTCCTCCGATACCCCTTCACTGGCGGCAAAGTCACGGACATCCTGGCTGATTTTCATCGAGCAGAAATGGGGTCCGCACATGGAGCAGAAGTGTGCCAGTTTTGCACCTTCTTGTGGCAAGGTTTCATCATGGAATTCACGCGCTTTATCTGGGTCAAGCCCCAGATTGAACTGGTCTTCCCAGCGGAATTCAAAGCGTGCCTTGGATAAGGCGTTATCGCGGATTTGTGCTCCCGGATGGCCTTTCGCCAGATCGGCGGCATGTGCCGCAATCTTGTAGGCAATGATGCCGTCTTTCACATCATCTTTATCCGGCAGCCCCAGATGTTCCTTGGGCGTGACGTAACACAGCATGGCCGTGCCATACCAGCCGATCATCGCCGCGCCG
>CAYTHB010000043.1:0-21691 GCA_964437515.1 uncultured Sterolibacterium sp. | reverse complement strand
GGCACGCCTTGCGGCAACGGTGTTTGAGACCGTCGCGTCTACCTATTCCGCCACCTGGGCCTGCTGCTCATGACACTCTCTGCGACCAAAATTTGCGGTATTGGATCACTTGGAATGTTGCGGCTCGCATAAAATGGCGGCCGCGCTACTTCATCTTTCACACGGCATTTCGCCGCCAAACCACGAAAAGTGAAAACTGAAGAGCGCGCATTATCCGCGATTCCTGGCCGCGCTTCAACACTTATGTCACTAAATAATGAATTTTCGACGCCATTAACGGCCGACAACGAGACAAAAAGCATCGCTTCATCATTGTGTTTGAGCGACTTCGATTACACACTGCCTCCCGCACTCATTGCCCAGCAACCGCTCACGCAGCGTAGTGCGAGTCGTTTGCTCGTCGTGACTGAGGATTATTTTGAAAATCGCCAGATTGCTGATCTGGCCGATCAATTCCAACCGGGCGATTTGCTGGTCATGAATGACACGCGCGTACTGCATGCGCGGCTTTATGGCCACAAGGACAGTGGCGGCAAGGTTGAAGTGCTGATTGAACGGGTCACCGACGAACATGAGGTGCTGGCGCAAATCCGTGCCAGCAAGCCACCTAAAGCAGGCAGCGTGCTGTTACTTGAAGATGCATTGCAAGCTGAAGTATTGGCGCGCGAAGGGGAGTTTTATTATTTGCGCTTTCCCGCCCAGGAAAATGTCATTGATCTGCTGGAGCGTCATGGTCGCCTGCCGCTACCGCCTTACATTGATCGCAATGCCGCCGAGCATGACGAAACTCGCTACCAGACGGTCTTTGCTCGCAGCCATGGTTCGGTGGCTGCCCCCACCGCTGGCTTGCATTTCGATGACGCGCTGCTGACCGCTATTCAACAACGCGGCTGTCGCATTGCCTATGTCACGCTGCATGTCGGCGCAGGCACGTTTCAACCGGTACGCTGTGAAAATCTGGCGGAGCACCAGATGCACCGCGAACGCTACATCCTGCCGCAAGCCACCGTCAAAGCCATCGAGGAAACGCGTGCTGCGGGCGGACGCATCGTTGCTGTGGGCACCACCACGCTACGCACACTGGAATCGGCGGCCATTGCGGGTCATGGTGTATTGCAGGCCGGTGCGGGGGAAACCGGGCTTTTTATTCTGCCGGGATTCCAATTTCGCGTGGTGGATCGTTTACTGACCAATTTCCATTTACCCAAATCGACCTTGTTGATGCTGGTCTCTGCCTTTGCCGGCGTGCCACGCATCCGTGCGGCCTACGCTCATGCCATCCAGCAGAGCTATCGTTTTTTCAGCTATGGCGATGCCATGCTGCTGACCCGTACCGAAGAAACTAAAACTAACGATCATGGTAGTCATCTCCACCCACAGAGGATGAAATAATCGTTACCCGATACGCCCACCCCACCCATCCGCCCCTCAAGGGGCGGCTACTGATTTGCTCGCTACGCTCGTAGCTTCAACCCGACTCCGTTTTCGTTCTTTCACGTAAAAACTAAAACGCACACACCATGAATTTTGAACTTCTGACTCAAGACGGCAGCGCGCGACGCGGCCGCCTCACCCTGGCGCACGGCGTGGTCGACACGCCCGCATTCATGCCCGTCGGCACTTACGGCACGGTCAAGGCGATGGCTCCCGATGAAATCCAGCAACTGGGTGCGCAAATCGTACTGGGCAACACCTTCCACCTTTGGCTGCGTCCCGGCACTGAGATTATTGCCGCCCATGGCGGCTTGCATCGCTTTATGGGGTGGGATGGCCCGATCCTCACCGACTCGGGTGGGTTTCAGGTGTTTTCACTAGGCGCACTACGCAAGATATCCGAAGAAGGGGTGCGTTTTGCCTCGCCCATCAATGGGGATCGCCTGTTTTTAACGCCCGAAATTTCGATGCAAATCCAGCACACGCTGAATTCCGATATCGTCATGATTTTTGACGAATGCACACCCTACCCGGCGGATCGCCGCCAGGCCGAAGAGTCGATGCAGCTATCACTGCGCTGGGCGCAACGTTCGATCGACGAACATCGTCGCCTGGAAAATGGCAACGCCCTGTTCGGCATCGTGCAAGGCGGGATGTACGAAAACCTGCGGGATATCTCGCGTGAAGCATTGGATGCGATGAATTTTGATGGCTATGCCATCGGCGGTCTCTCGGTCGGCGAACCCAAGGAAGACATGGCGCGCATCCTCGCGCACACCGCGCCACGCCTGCCCACGCACAAACCTCGCTATCTGATGGGCGTGGGAACACCTGAAGATCTGCTGTTTGCGGTCTCCCATGGTATCGACATGTTTGATTGCGTGATGCCGACGCGCAACGCACGCAACGGCTGGCTATTCACTCGCCATGGCGACATCAAGATCAAGAATGCCCAGTACAAGGCCGACCTGCGCCCGCTCGACGAAAGCTGCGACTGCGCTACCTGCCGTCATTACAGCCGCGCCTATCTGCACCATTTGCACCGCACCGGCGAAATTCTCGGGGCGCGCCTCAACACCCTGCACAATCTGCATTATTACCAGACCTTGATGCGCGAAATGCGCGCTGCCATCGTTGCCGGCCAGTTTGCCGATTATGCCGCGCAATTCCGCCGGGAGCGGGCAGGCGGCTGATATAATCGACGGTTTGATTTACTCACACTCACCTAACACTAGGAGTCCAACGTGCTGATTTCCAATGCTTACGCCCAGGCGGCAGGCGCTGCCCCCGATGCAGCGAGCAGTTTGATGCAAATGCTGCCCATCATCCTGATGTTCGTGGTGCTGTGGTTTCTGATGATTCGCCCGCAAATGAAAAAGGCCAAGGAACACAACAAGATGGTGGAAGCCCTTGCCAAAGGCGACGAAATCATCACCCAAGGCGGCATGGCAGGACGTATCGTCAAAGTTGGCGAAAACTATCTGACCGTCGAAGTTGGCAATATCAAAGATCAGCCGGTTGAAATCTGCGTACAAAAACACGCCGTCGCCAATCTGCTGCCCAAGGGAACGCTCAAAACTCTGTAACGATCAAACCCGCTTGAGAAATCAAGCCATGGAATATCGTTATCGTTACACCACGCTTCGACTCACTCCCACTCACCATTTTTTACTGCATATATGAATCGCTATCCGCTCTGGAAAAATATCCTGGTTGTTGTCGCGCTCCTGCTCGGGGCGTTGTACACCTTGCCGAATTTCTTTGGCGAATCGCCTGCGGTACAAGTGTCGAGTGTCAAGGCAACCATCAAGGTCGACAACAAGATTCAATCGACCATAGAAGAGACCCTCAAGGCCAGCAATATCGCCAATAACGGCCTGTTTTCTGATCCCAACAGCATTCGTATCCGCTTCACCGACACGGATACCCAGATGAAGGCCAAGGATGCCATCGAAAAGGCCTTGAACCCCGATGCCAGCGACCCCACCTACAGTGTTGCGCTGAATCTGCTCTCCGCCTCACCACAATGGCTGACCAACCTGCACGCCCTACCGATGTATCTCGGGCTGGATTTGCGCGGTGGTGTGCATTTCCTTCTTCAGGTCGACATGAAAGGTGCGCTAACCAAACGCCTCGATGCCACCTCTGCCGACATTCGCAGCCTGCTGCGTGAAAAGAACGTCCGCCATTCGGGCATCAATCGCGAAGGCATGAATCTGGCGATCCGCTTCCGCGACACGGAAGCCCGCGATAAAGCCCGCTATGCACTACTGGATGCCCAGCCGGATCTGGTGTTCACTGAATCGCAGGACGGTGCTGACTTCAAGCTCTCCGGCAAGCTCAAGCCCGAAGCCGAAAAGAAAATCCAAGAATTCGCCATCCGCCAAAATATTTCCACCTTGCATAACCGCATCAACGAATTGGGGGTCGCCGAGCCGGTGATCCAGCAACAAGGTGCTGACCGCATCGTCGTCCAACTCCCCGGCGTGCAGGATACCGCCAAGGCCAAGGACATCCTCGGCCGCACCGCCACGCTGGAAATTCGCATGGTCGATGACGAAAACAGTGCCAACCCCAGCGTCATGGAGCAGGCCGCCAAGGGGCAGCCTCCTGCAGGAGATGAGTATTACACCGAGCGCGGCGGCCACGGTCTGCTGGTCAAAAAACAAGTCGTCCTCACCGGTGAGCGTCTCACCGATGCCCAACCCGGCTTCTCGGGCGACACGCAAGAACCCGCCGTTCACCTCACCCTCGACTCTGCAGGGGCACGGATTTTCAAGGAAATCACGCGTGACAACATCAACAAACGCATGGCGATCCTGCTGATCGAAAAAGGCAAGGGTGAAGTCGTCACCGCACCTGTCATTCGCAGCGAAATCGGCGGCGGTCGCGTGCAAATCAGTGGCCGGATGAGCACACAGGAATCCAACGACGTGGCACTGCTGCTGCGTGCTGGTAGCTTGGCGGCCCCCATGGACATCATCGAGGAACGCACCATCGGCCCCAGCCTGGGTAAAGAAAACATTGAGAAGGGCTTTCACTCGACCATCGGTGGCTTTATCGGCATCGCCATCTTCATGACCATTTATTACCTGCTGTTTGGCTTCGTCTCAGTACTGGCCCTGGCTTCCAACGTGATGCTGCTGTTTGCCCTGCTTTCACTATTGCAGGCCACACTCACCCTCCCCGGGATTGCCGCTATCGCGCTGACGCTGGGGATGGCAATTGATGCCAACGTGCTCATCAACGAACGTATCCGCGATGAATTGCGTAATGGTGAAACACCGCAGGCCGCGATCTATCATGGTTACGAACGCGCTTGGGGAACCATTCTGGACTCCAACGTCACCACCCTGATTGCCGGTATTGCCCTGCTGATCTTCGGCTCGGGCCCAGTGCGTGGCTTTGCCGTGGTGCATTGCTTGGGTATTCTGACCTCCGTCTTCAGCTCGGTCGTGGTCTCCCGCGCCATCATCAACCTGCTGTATGGCTCACGCCGCAAGGTTGCCAAACTGGCGATTGGCCAGGTCTGGAAGCCTGGTGTTGCTGCTGCGAAATAAATGACCCGCTGAATCTGGAACAGGACGACAAAAATGGAATTCTTCCGCATCAAAAAAGACATCCCCTTCATGCGCCACGCGCTGGTGTTCAACGTCATTTCGTTGGTCACCTTTTTGCTGGCCGTATTCTTTCTCATCAGCAAAGGCCTGCATCTTTCCATCGAGTTTACCGGCGGCACACTGATGGAACTGCACTATGCCAGCGCACCCGACGTGGAAAAGGTGCGGGAAAAACTGGTGCAGGACGGCATGTTCGACCCGCAGGTACAAAACTTCGGCAGCTCACGCGATCTCCTCGTGCGCTTACCCGTGAAAGCAGAAGAAGGCAGTGCTGCCGGCAAGAACTCGGAAAAAATATTTGGCTCGCTATGCAGCATGGAGCACGGCCACACGCTGGAAGTGGACTACACCACCGACAAGGGTGAGCACATCAAGAAAACCATCTGCCAAAGTAATCAAGCAAACGATCAACAAGCCGAACCCGTCACCCTCAAGCGCGTTGAATTCGTCGGCCCGCAAGTCGGCAAGGAACTCGCTTCCGACGGTGCCATGGCACTCCTGCTGGTGGTGATCGGCATCGTCATTTATCTGGCAATCCGCTTTGAATGGCGTTTCGCAGTTTCCGCCATCATCGCCAACCTGCACGATGTCATCATCATCCTCGGCTTCTTCGCCCTGTTCCAATGGGAGTTCTCGCTACCCGTATTGGCTGCGGTGCTCGCGGTGCTGGGCTATTCAGTGAATGAATCCGTCGTGGTGTTCGACCGGGTGCGCGAAACCTTCCGCAAAAAACGCGGCCTGACCACAGCCCAAGTCATCGACCACGCCATCACCAGCACCATTTCCCGCACCATCATCACCCACGGCTCCACCCAGATGATGGTCACCTCCATGCTGATTTTTGGTGGCACAGCACTGCATTACTTCGCACTGGCACTGACCATCGGCATTTTGTTCGGCATCTATTCGTCAGTACTAGTCGCCTCGCCGCTGGTCATGTGGCTCGGTGCTTCACGCGAGCAATTCATCCAGCAGAAAGTCGTCAAGGATGAAGCGGTGGTGTAACTGTTTTTTGAGCCGCACGGTTTGTGTTTTTGCCGTCTTGAGCACATCGGTGAATTCGATACGGGTAAATGGGCTGCCTTGATCGGTGTTGAAGATTTCAAGCGAACCGTATCGTATCAAGGCGTCCTTGAGTGCAACTGTAAAGAAATCGGTTGTTAACGCGTATGAGATGCCTGCCTGTACTTGTCAGATAAAATTTTCGGGAAGATGCATGCCATGGCCTTCCTTCAGTGCTACTTGAGTCGCTTCTTTGCAGCATCATAGGCCAGAGCATCCTCACGCTTGCCAACCGAGAGCACGAGGACGACGACTTCTTCATCGATCACGGTGTAGACCAGCCGATAGCCTTGCTTCAGCAGCTTGATCTTGTAGCAACTCACCAGATCACCATGCAATTTGGCTCCTGGAACATGCGGTGTCACGAGACGCTTTTTAAGGAGCTTGCGTAGCGGTTCCTTGACCGAGCCATCCAGTCGATTCCATTCCTCCAGTGCAGGAGGAACAAATTTCAAGCGATAAGTCACGTCAGATGGTGTCGATATCAACTTCGACCGCCTGCGCTTTCATGGCCAGCCGTTCATGGATCAGGCTGGCAAGCGAGATATCTTCCAGTCGATCCAGTATAGATTCGTACACTTCGGGGTCCAGCAGATAAAACGCGGGACGGTTATGATTCAACACGGCAACAGGCTGCAAGCCCGCATCCTGTTTGATGCGGGACGGGTTCTTCTTGAATTCAGACATGCTGACGCTGAGGCTGGCGTGCATTTGTTCCATGACTTGCTCCTTCAGATCAAAATACAGACCTAATTATAGAGCTATTCATGCAAATGATAATAGAGGGAGTCCTGCCACCGCCCACCCTTGCCGATGGGCGAAACTACGGTTCCAACCTCACACACGCAAGGCAGGATTGAGCCCCCCTATCTGCAACAGAGTTCGCTGCCACAACCAGCGAACAACTGCGGCTCCCAGATTCACCCGCCGAATCAATGCTTGCCCGTACTACCAAACCCGCCCTCACCGCGCTGACTGGCGGAAAACTCCTCGACCACATTGAAACCCACCTGCAACACCGGCACGACCACCAGTTGCGCCAGACGCTCCATGGGATTCAGCGTAAAAGATGTGCCACCGCGATTCCAGGTGGAAACAAAAATCTGCCCCTGATAATCCGAATCGATCAGCCCGACCAGATTACCGAGCACGATGCCATGCTTGTGTCCCAAGCCTGAGCGCGGCAGGATCATCGCTGCCAGCCCCGGATCGGCCAGATGGATGGCGATGCCAGTTGGCACGAGATGCGTTGTGCCCGGTTCGATCAACAAAGGCGCATCGATGCAGGCGCGTAAATCCAGCCCCGCCGCGCCCGGTGTGGCGTAATGCGGTGTCAATTCACCGGTCGCATCCTTCAGGCGCGCATCCAGTATTTTGATATCAATCGTAGGCATCAGTCCTGCTCCAGCATGTTGGCGATATGCGCGACGATGCCGCGCGCGACTTCCAGTTTTGCCCCGGGGGTCAGGCGATGCTGGCCGCTGGCATCAAACAAAATGACACTATTGCTATCGCCCCCCAAGCCATCCTGCACCAGATTGCCGACCACTAACGGCAGCTTTTTCGCCTGACGTTTATTTTCTGCGTAGGTAGCGAGATTCTGACTTTCTGCGGCAAAGCCGACGCAGAAGGGTGCGGCGGGAAGTGCCGCCACTTCGGCCAAAATATCGGGGTTCGCCGTTAATTCTATGGTGAGCTGCGCCCCTGCCGCCGTTTTCTTGATCTTGTGTTCTGCCACCTGCACCGGCCGGTAATCCGCCACTGCAGCCACGCTGATAAAAATATCTGTCGCCGCCACCGTCTGCAGCACCGCCATGCGCATCTCCTGTGCACCTTGCACGTTGATGCGTTTCACCTTCTGCGGGGTCGGCAGTCCGACGGGACCGGCTACCAGCGTGACCTCGGCACCGGCCTCAGCGCAGGCGCGTGCCAGCGCAAAACCCATCTTGCCGGAGCTTGAATTGGTGATGCCACGCACTGGGTCGATGGCTTCAAACGTCGGTCCGGCGGTGAGCAAAACCCTTCGCCCTGCCAGCACCTGCGGCTGAAAATACGCCACCAGCGCATCGAAGATTTCCACCGGCTCCAGCATCCGCCCCAGACCGAATTCACCGCACGCTTGCTCGCCACACGCTGGGCCTAACAGACGCACGCCATCCGCAACCAACTGCGTCATATTGCGTTGTGTGGCGGGGTTTTCCCACATCTGGCGATTCATGGCGGGAGCGACCAACAAGGGACATTCCCGCGCCAGACACAGGGTCGTCAATAAATCATCGGCGCGTCCGTGCACCACCTTGGCAAGAAAATCCGCCGTGGCGGGGGCGACTAGGATGACATCCGCCCCACGGGTGAGGTCGATGTGCCCCATACCGCGCTGCTGACGGCTATCCCACAAATCGCCCCAGACCGGCCGCCCCGTGAGTGCCTGAAAAGTAGCCGCACCGACAAAATTTGCGCCCGCTTCGGTGAGTACGACATCGACCGCCGCACCCACCTTCACCAGCAGACGCGCCAACTCCGCCGCCTTATACGCCGCAACCCCGCCGGTGACACCCAGCACGATAGACTTGCCCGAGAGTTCCTTCATGACGTTACAATTCTTCATCCATAACAGGAAGCGGAATTCTAACGCATGGCGATTACCGATTGGCCCGAGAACGAACGCCCGCGCGAACGTCTGCTGCAACATGGCGCGGCTGCGCTGTCGGATGCCGAACTGCTGGCACTCTTCCTCCGTGTCGGCATCAAGGGCAAAAGTGCCGTCGATCTGGCGCGCGATTTACTCGCGCACTTTGGTTCACTGACACATCTATGTCATGCCAGCGCGACCGAGTTTTCCGACATTCCCGGCATGGGGCTGGCGAAATACGCCCAGTTACAGGCCGTCATGGAAATGGCGCGGCGCGCATTGAAGGAGGATTTGCAGCGTCACGACATCCTCGCCACGCCCGCTGCGGTACGCGACTGGCTGCGCCTCAATCTGGCGCAGCGGCCGCACGAAGTATTCATGGTGCTCTGGCTGGATACGCAAAATCAGCTCATTACCAGCGAAGAATTATTTCGCGGCACACTCAGCCAAACCAGCGTCTACCCGCGTGAAATCGTCAAACAGGCACTCCACCACAACGCAGCGGCGGTGATTTTTGCTCACAATCATCCCTCGGGTGTGGCCGAACCTTCACGCGCAGATGAGCTACTGACGAGCACCCTCAAACAGGCTCTCGCCATGGTCGATGTGCGCGTGCTGGATCACTTCATCGTTGCCGGCCATGCCGCACCGCTCTCATTTGCCGAACGCGGTTTGTTATAACGCAGAACCTTGTTATCACCAGCAAATCGACTGCATAGGAATTTACCCTTTATTTTTCTTGAACAAATTCATCCGGCTCGGGTATAATCGTGGGCTTTGCTGAACATAGAACCCTGGAGCAACTCACATGTCCCGCGTATGCCAAGTAACGGGCAAGGCCCCGATGGTCGGAAACCACGTTTCCCACGCCAACAACAAAACCAAACGTCGTTTTCTGCCGAACCTGCAATACCGCAAGTTCTGGGTTGAAAGCGAAAATCGTTGGGTGCGTCTGCGCGTCTCGAACGCCGGTCTGCGCACCATCGACAAAAACGGCATCGATGCTGTGCTCGCCGACCTGCGCGGTCGCGGCGTTGCTGTCTAAGCGTTCAAGTTAAACGATCACACGTCAAGATACTGACCGGAGAACATCATGGCCAAAGGCGCCCGCGAAAAAATCAAGCTCGAATCCACGGCCGGCACTGGCCATTTCTATACCACCACCAAAAACAAGCGCACCATGCCTGAAAAAATGGAGATCATGAAATTCGATCCCAAGGCACGCAAGCATGTCGCTTACAAGGAAATCAAGCTGAAATAAGCTACATTCAGCCGCAGTATTCCAAAAAAAGCCGCATCAACCGATGCGGCTTTTTTTCGCCTCAACTTTGTCGCAAATGACTCAATCCCCCAGCGCAAACACATGCTTCACGCGCAAGGTTTGCCGGGGTTCGCATTCGATCAATTGCAGCAAACGGTCGATATTGGGATGCTTACCCGGATTGGCGCGCGCATCCTCGCTATGCTCGGCATAGAGTTCAACACCTTTTCTGGCAGCCTCTGCCGTAATCGCGCCAAAAATCTGCCCCAGATGGTTGTACACCGTCAGCGAGCCGGTTTGTCCGGGTTTGTTTTCTATCGTCGCCACCACCTGCCCCTCACCATCGAGGAGCTGCAAGGCGGCAAGATGTGAGACTTTCGGTAATTGCTTGAGATTATCGGCAAAGGCCATGTTCACACCCCCTCAAACACGCTGCGCCAGTTCAACCGCCTTGCCCAGATAGCTGGAGGGGGTCATCGCCAGCAGGCGGGTTTTTTCACCTTCTGGAATTTCCAGGGTGCGAATGAACTCATGCAAGCCTTCGCGGGTAATACTCTTGCCACGCGTCAGTTCTTTCAGTTTTTCATAGGGATTCGCCACACCATAGCGACGCATCACCGTCTGGATCGGCTCGGCCAGCACTTCCCAGCACTCATCCAGATCGCCGCGCATACGTTCGGCATCGGCTTCCAGCTTGCCCAGACCACGCAGGGTCGAGTCATAGGCGAGTAACGAATAGCCATACGCCACACCCATATTGCGTAGCACCGTCGAATCTGTCAAATCGCGCTGGAGCCGCGAAATGGGCAGCTTTTCCGCCAGATGGCGCAGTACGGCATTGGCCAGCCCCAGATTGCCTTCGGAATTTTCAAAGTCGATCGGATTGACCTTGTGCGGCATGGTGGAAGAGCCGATTTCCCCTGCCTTGGGTTTCTGCTTGAAATAACCCAAGGAAATGTACTGCCACAAATCGCGGTCGGCATCGAGCAGGATGGTATTGGCGCGGGCGATGGCATCAAACAGCTCCGCCATCGCATCATGCGGCTCGATCTGGATGGTGTAAGGGTTGAATTCCAACCCAAAAGACTCGACGAAACTGCGGTTGAAGGCCTCCCAGTCGATGTCGGGATACGCCGAAAGATGCGCGTTGTAGTTACCCACCGCACCATTGAATTTAGCCGTTAGCGAAACCGCTGCGATGCGCTGCAAGGCGCGTTCAAGGCGGGCGCAGATATTGGCCATTTCCTTGCCCAGCGTACTCGGGGTCGCCGGTTGGCCATGGGTGCGCGAAAGCAGCGACAGCGCGGCATGTTCATGCGCCAGTGCGCGAAAGCGAGTCACCAGTTGCTGCAAGGTCGGCAGCAACACATCGCGGCGCGCCTCCTGCAACATCAGGGCATGTGACAGGTTATTGATGTCTTCCGAGGTGCAGCCAAAGTGTATGAACTCGGAGGCCGCCATGACTTCGGCATTGGCCGAGAGCTGCTCCTTGAGCCAGTATTCCATCGCCTTGACATCATGATTGGTGCGCGCTTCGATGGTTTTGATCGCTTCGGCATCTGCCTCGCTAAAGCCCTCCATGACCTCCTGCAACGCTTGCAGCGTCGTCGCAGAAAAGCCCGGAATCTCGGTAATCTGCGGCGCTGCAGCCAGCGTCTTCAACCATTCGATTTCCACTTGAACACGGCGTTTGATCAAGCCATATTCAGAAAAGTGTGCACGCAAGGTATCGAGTTTCTGCGCATAGCGGCCATCAAGGGGCGAAAGCGCGGTCAGCATGGAGAGTGTCATGGGAAGCTGGGAACGAAACGTAATGAGAACAAAATAAAAAAGGATCAAGGACGTGGTGTCATTGATCCCTCATTAAATTCGGTGGTTGCGGGGGTAGGATTTGAACCTACGACCTTCGGGTTATGAGCCCGACGAGCTGCCAGACTGCTCCACCCCGCGAGGCAGAATTCTAGGCATTACCTCAGGTCACGTCAAGTTTTTTAAGTGATTTTTTTGGTTGAAGAATAGATCATGTGCATTTCAACCCACCTAAACAACATCAAACCGAACTCCTTGCGCCAAAGGTAAGCTATTGCCGTAATTGAGGGTATTGGTGGCGCGACGCATATAGTTTTTCCATGCATCCGAACCACTCTCACGTCCGCCACCAGTATCTTTTTCACCGCCGAATGCGCCACCGATTTCAGCACCCGATGTCCCGATATTGATATTCGCAATGCCACAATCCGAACCCCACGCACTGAGAAACACTTCCGCCTCCTTCAAGTCATTCGTAAAGAGCGCGGATGAAAGCCCTTGGGCGACGGCATTGTTCAAGGCAATGGCTTCTTCCAGTGTTTTATAGGGTATGGCGTACAGGATGGGTGCAAAGGTTTCCTCACGCATGGCGGCAATTTGCGAAGAACAAGACAGCAATGCAGGTCTCACATAGTAGCCAGAAGGTACGCCCTCCGTGATCCGATCTCCGCCGACGATGATGCGTCCTCCTTGTGATTTTGCCTGATGCAGGGTGCTTTGCATGCGTTGCCCAGCCTGTTCGGACACCAGCGGCCCCATCAGGACGCCATCTTCACGTGGGTCACCAATACGCAGGCTCTCAAAGGCTTTTTGAATACGCTCCAGCATCTTGTCATGCAGGGATTCATGCACGATCAAACGACGCAGACTCGTACAACGCTGGCCCGTCGTCCCCGCTGCCGAAAATACGATGGCTCTCAAAGCGAGTTCAATATCGGCCGACGGCGCGCAGATCAGCGCATTGTTTCCTCCCAACTCCAGCAGACTTTTCCCGAGCCGCGCCCCTGCACGTGCTGCCACATCGCGTCCCATCGCACAGGAACCTGTTGCACAGATCAACGCAATACGTCGATCATCGGCCAGACATTGCCCAAGTTCGCGCCCCCCGAAGGCTACGGCGGCAATATCCCGTGGAAAGTCTGGAAATTCTGCGAGGGACTCCTGCAGCAAACGAAAAAGAGCCCGCGCACAATTCGGTGTCTGCTCCGAAGGTTTCCATAGCACCCCATTGCCGCACACCAGTGCGATGCAGGCGTTCCACGCCCAGACCGCCATCGGAAAATTGAACGCAGTAATCACACCGACAATACCCAGCGGATGCCATTGTTCCATCATGCGATGTTCCGGTCGCTCACTAACAATCGTCAGCCCATGCAATTGGCGTGAGAGTCCCAAAGCAAAATCGCAGATGTCGATGACTTCCTGCACCTCACCCAGTGCTTCGCTACGAATCTTGCCCACTTCCAGCGTAATGAGCGTCGCCAATGCCTCCTTGTGTTCAGCCACTTTCGTGGCAAAAACCTTGATTAACTGACCCCGATGCGGGGCAGGTATGGAGCGAAACACGTCAAAAGCCGCAGACAATCGCTGCATCATCGCTTCATAATCATTGACAGACAACACGGAAACGCCGGGAAGCCTTGTCAGATCAATGGGAGAGCGATGCAGCAGCGGCGTGGCACTGGGCGGGACAGGTGTACTTCCGATCAATCCAGAAACCTGCCCATCCTGTACAGCATCGCGCAAAAAAATATTTTGGCTTATCTGAGCTTTTTGGGTTTTCATGATCGAGTCTCCCTGCCCCTACCATGCGCCATCTTGTTTTCCGCCTCATGCGCCGACCGAAAGAAAAACGCAAATTCGCTATTCATGAACTTATCGAGGGACACGTCCTCCTGTCGGATAAATCCCGATCGCGCCAGCATGCCCTGAAAATGTAGATCAACCACGACAGCCGCCGACATGGCCGTAGTTTTCTGGATAGCACTCCACTTTCCTCCCAGAAACTCACCGTGATACACCTTACGTAATGCCGTCTCATTCATCAACTTGCCATCGATCATCCCGCTACCCACCACCAGTATCAGCACGATATCCTGATGCGTGCCAGCAACGGAGCTTTCAAAAATCTGCTTGAGCATGGCACGTCGCTCCCCCACCTCGCCCAAACGAAGTTCATTGATGAGAAAGTGCATCAGATAACAATGCCCCGGATAGCGTATCGTCTTGTAGTTCAATTCCCGCACTCGCTTTCGCCAGGTTTCACACAGCGAGCCCAATCCGCCCGATGTGTTGAATGCCTCATATTCCAGACCATCCAGCGAAAAGGTTTCCAGCCCTTCCAGCGGAAGCACTTCAATCGGCTTGCCATCGCGAATGGATTCGCACGGGTTGCAATATTCGTTGATGAGCCCCTCCGTCGACCAGGTCAGGTTGTACATCATCTGGTTACTGGGAAACTCCGGCAAGGCACCCACACGCAGTCTGAGCGAATGTAATTCATCGAATTTCTGCGCAACGGCATTTCCCAGAATACTGATGAACCCCGGCGCCAAACCGCATTGCGGCATAAAAATCTGCCCGGCTTGCGCCTTGCGTGCCAGCTCGCGGATATGCCGTGTGGTTTCGACATCCTCAGTCAGGTCGAAATAGCTCAAACCCGCTTTCAAGGCACATTCCGCAATCAAACGGTTCTGATGAAAAGAACAGGCAGACAGCACGGCCTCATGTTTTTTCATGAGCTTGAGCAACTCGCCACACTTCTCGACATCCACAATCGCAGTTTGAAAGCCAGCGGCAGCGTCAGGTTTAAGGCCAGACTGCAAACCTTGTAACGCCTCAGGAAACTTGTCGGCCAGAGTCACCTCATAACGACCACTGCTGGCCAGTGCCTTGGCAATACACGCGCCGATGCGACCAGCACCCAGTATCAGCATACGATGTCCCATGATGCCTCCTTTCAGGATTCAGAGACTCAAAATGCACCGAATCCAGTTTGAGCACGCCCCAGAATCAAGGCATGAATATCATGCGTCCCTTCATAGGTGTTGACTACTTCCAGATTCAGCAAATGCCGCATCACCGGATAATCCTCGCTGATGCCATTGGCACCCAGCATGTCGCGCGCCATGCGAGCAATGTCCAAAGCCTTGCCCGCGTTATTGCGTTTGAGCAATGAAATCAGTTCCGGCGCAAGCTGTCCCTGTGCCTTGAGTCGCCCAGCCGAAAGGCAGCCTTGCAAGCCCAACGCAATTTCAGTTTGCATATCAGCCAGTTTTTTCTGGATCAGTTGTTGTGCCGCCAAGGGCTGACCAAACTGAGTGCGTTCCATCACATAGTCTCGTGCGCACAGCCAGCAAGCCTCAGCCGCACCCAGCGCGCCCCAGGCAATACCAAAGCGTGCCGAATCAAGACAAGAAAATGCCGCCTTGAGCCCCACCGCTCCAAGCAACAGACGGTCATCGGCAATCTCGACATCCTCCATGACGATCTGGCCGGTCTGTGAAGTTCGCAAAGCCAGTTTGCCGTGAATCGGCGGAAGACTCAGCCCCTCGTCATCCCGCTCCAGAACGAAACCGCGTACCCGCCCGTCATCACATCGTGCCCAGACCACGCACAAATCCGCCAACGGCGCATTGGTAATCCAGGACTTCACACCCTTGAGTTTCCAGCCCGTCAATGTTTTTGACGCACGCGTTGCCATACCTGCTGGGTCAGAGCCGTGATCCGGTTCGGTCAAACCAAAGCACCCCACCCACTCACCTGTCGCCAATCGCGGGAGCCAGCGTTGCCGCTGAGCTTCGCTACCGAACGAAGCTATAGGAAACATGACCAAACTGGATTGCACACTCAACATGGAGCGATAACCCGAATCGACGCGCTCGATTTCACGCGCAATCAATCCATAGCTGATGCCCCCCAGACCCGCACAACCATAACCCGAAATATTGGCACCCAATAAACCGAGTTTGCCCAGTTCCGTGAAAATGGCACGATCCTCACGCTCCTCGCGAAATGCAGCCACGACACGCGGTTGCAATTTCTCATGCGCATAACGCGCCGCGAGTGCTTGAACGGCGCGTTCCTCCTCCGTCAAAGACAAACTCACCCGGAACGGATCACGCCAATCGAAACCCCATGACTCATCTGTGATTTCAAGCTCATGTGCCATCGTATCGCCCTCCAGAAAACGCTATATGAACGCCATGGAAAAGAGCAACAAACCCTCAGGAACCCGCTCAGACGAAGCTATCTTGTCACACTTTCAATCGCTGAGGTGCATAACACATAACGATTATTTCATTCTTCGCGGGTGGAGAGGGTAACCATGTTCGTTAACGTGAAATACAAAAATCAGAGTCGGGTTGAAGCTTCGAGCGTAGCGAACCAATCAGTAGCCGCCCCTTGAGGGGCGGATGGGTGGGGTGGGCGTATCGGGTAACGATTATTTCATCCTCTGTGGGTGGAGATGGCGACCATGATCGTTAGATGATGGCATACGATTTTTCCTTGTATTGACCGCTTTTCACGAAAAGCAGCCGGCAACCATCATTTTCTCTCTGGACACTTCCTGCTACAGCCAAGGTTATATAATGGCCGCCCTCTTGCGAGGCTTGTGCCTCGCCATCCTCCTGGTCACAATCTGTCCCTTCCATCGACAAGGCTTTCCGTGAACGCATCGCATCCTGACAATAAGCAACTAGCTTCATTGTCCATCGCCGCACTAGGTGTCGCTTTTGGCGACATCGGCACCAGCCCGCTCTATACCATGAAGGAAGTTTTTGCCGGTTCGCATCATCCCGTACCGGTGACTCCAGAAAACGTGCTTGGGATCCTTTCGCTGATTTTCTGGTCACTCATTGTTGTCATCACCATCAAATACATTTCTTTCATCCTGCGTGCCGATAACAAGGGTGAAGGCGGCATCATGGCGCTGATGGCACTGGCTTTACGCAATAAAAAGGAGGGGACTCACAGCCGACTAATGATTACCATGTTGGGGCTATTCGGCGCATCCCTGTTTTATGGCGATGGTGTCGTCACTCCAGCCATTTCTGTCCTCTCTGCCGTGGAAGGACTGGAAGTCATCAGCCCGGTTTTCCATTCTTACATCATCCCCATCACACTGGCAGTACTGGTTGCCCTATTCACGCTCCAAAGTCGAGGAACCGCCAGTGTTGGCCGTCTATTTGGCCCTGTCATGACCCTCTGGTTCATCACTCTGGCCATTCTGGGCATCATCAACATCATTGCCGAACCTCGCGTCATCCAAGCAATCAACCCGTATTACGCCATCGCATTCCTGCTCGACCATCCAATGCTCAGTTTTCTCTCGCTCGGTGCTGTCGTGCTCGCCCTGACCGGCGCTGAGGCGCTATATGCCGACATGGGACACTTTGGCCGAAAACCGATTCAGATGGCCTGGCTATTTCTCGCACTACCTGCGTTAGTGAGCAACTATTTCGGCCAAGGAGCATTGATACTCAGCAATCCCGAAGCCATCAAAAATCCTTTTTACCTTCTGGCTCCCCACTGGGCCTTGTATCCACTGATTGCACTGGCCACGTTGGCTACCGTCATCGCCTCACAAGCCGTCATTTCCGGTGCCTACTCCGTCACTCGCCAGGCCATACAACTGGGCTATTGCCCACGTCTGGAGGTGCAACACACCTCTGATCACACCATCGGTCAGATCTACCTGCCTGCCATTAACTGGATGTTGCTGATCTTGGTCATTCTGTTGGTAATCGGCTTCGGCTCCTCCACGCGACTCGCGGCCGCTTACGGTATTGCTGTCACCGGCACCATGTTGATTACAAGCATTCTTGCTTACTATGTCGCCCGAGAAATCTGGGGCTGGTCGGCTTGGCGTGCCTTTCTGGGAGCACTACCGTTTGTCTGCATCGATCTGGCCTACTTCTCTGCATGTTCAGTCAAAATCATCGATGGTGGCTGGTTCCCACTCGTCTTTGGCATGATGCTGTTTTTGCTGCTCACCACATGGAAACGCGGACGTGTCTTGCTGCAAAAACGGCTATCGGACGATGCCATCGAACTCGTTCCCTTCATCCGTAGCGTAGGTATCGATGACAGCATCACCCGTGTTCCCGGCACAGCCATCTTCCTGACGTCCAATCCCAACGGCGTACCCCACGCAATGCTGCACAGCCTCAAACACTACAAGGTACTGCATGAGCGCGTCGTCCTGATTGCAGTGAATGTGCTCGACATTCCCCATGTCGCCGATGCCCAACATGTCTCCGTTGAAATACTACCCAACCATTTCTGGCGTGTTCGGGTTTATTACGGATTCATGGATGAACCCAATCTTCCTGAAGCCCTCGACTGGTGCGCAGAGCAAGGGCTGGATTTTGACATGATGGACACATCATTCTTCCTAGGTCGCGAAACGCTCATTGCACGTTTTGGAACGGAAATGAATTATTGGCGCCAGAAAATATTTATCACCATGTTCCGAAATGCCAGTAGTGTCGCCAGTTTCTTCAAACTACCCGCCAACCGGGTTGTCGAAATGGGAACTCAGGTCGAGTTGTAATTGTCAATACCAGCAAATCGAGTAGCGGGTCATCGCCCCGGCACGCTCGGTGAATTCCGGAGGAATAATCCCCGCATCCAGCAACTGTTCCAGCCTCGCGACGTAAGCATCGCCATCGGCTTCATCATTGAAGGATAGGTGGATCGATTTGGGGAGCAGCTCGGCACGCTTGGCGACATAGCTCCAGGCACTCTTGCGCGTAGACGGCAAACAATCAGTTTGACGAGTGGCAAGTGGCGAGTCTTGCAAAACTCTACCGCGTGTAACTATTTGATTTATTGGAGGCGGAGGCCGGAATCGAACCGGCGTAGACGGCTTTGCAGGCCGCTGCATAACCACTTTGCTACCCCGCCAGGGGTTGACAATGATTTTGTCAGCCTATGAAGAGAAAAGGGAAAGCAGTCGCTTTCCCTTTGGCTTTCCCTTTGAAACCTTGGAGCGGCAGAAGAGTCTCGAACTCTCGACCTCAACCTTGGCAAGGTTGCGCTCTACCAACTGAGCTACTGCCGCAAGACAGATGAGCATTATAGGCGTTGTTTCCATTTCGTCAAGAAAATTCACAAAAAATTTCGACATGACGACCACTCTTGCTTGCGTCATCAGTTGCCACCCGCACTTCCTGCATCTGCGTTGAGCCTCAGTAGTCCGATATAATTGCAGGTTACTTTCATTCATTTTTCACATACGGTTTCCCCAATGGAACTCGCAAAAAGCTTTGAACCCGCTGCTATCGAACAGCGTTGGTATGAACACTGGGAAGGCCAGGGCTATTTCAAGGCCGGGCTGGATCGCAGCAAGCCGCCTGAAAATGCTTACTGCATTTTATTGCCACCCCCCAATGTGACGGGCACCTTACACATGGGGCACGGTTTCAACCAGACCTTGATGGACAGCCTCACACGCTATCACCGCATGCGCGGCTGGAACACCCTGTGGCAGCCGGGAACCGATCATGCGGGGATCGCCACGCAAATCGTCGTCGAACGGCAGCTCGATGGTCAGGGAATTTCCCGCCACGATCTGGGGCGCGAAAAATTTGTTGAGAAAGTCTGGGAGTGGAAGGAATACTCCGGCTCGACCATCACCCGGCAGATGCGCCGTCTGGGCACTTCGCCCGACTGGTCGCGCGAACGCTTCACCATGGATGCGGGGCTATCGAAAACGGTCACCGAAACCTTTGTGCGGCTCTACAACGAAGGGCTGATCTATCGCGGCAAGCGGCTGGTTAACTGGGATCCGAAACTGCACACCGCTGTTTCTGATCTGGAAGTGGTGAGCGAGGAGGAAGACGGTTTTCTCTGGCACATCCGCTATCCGCTCGCCGATGGCTCAGGCGAGCTCACCGTAGCGACCACGCGCCCGGAAACCATGCTCGGCGATACGGCGGTCATGGTGCATCCGGAAGACGAACGTTACCGGCATCTGATCGGAAAAAACGTTAAATTGCCGCTGACCGAGCGCGAGATTCCGGTGATTGCCGATGATTACGTCGATCGTGAATTCGGTACGGGTGTGGTCAAGGTTACGCCAGCGCATGACTTCAACGACTATGCCGTAGGACTACGCCACCAATTACCGATGATTTCCATCCTGACGCTGGATGGCCATATCAACGACCACGCCCCGCAAAAATATCGCGGCATGGAGCGTTTTGAAGCACGCAAGGCGGTGGTGGCCGACCTCGAAGCGCAGGCACTGCTGGTCAAGACCGACAAGCACAAGCTCAAGGTGCCGCGTGGCGATCGTACCGGCGTGGTGATCGAGCCCATGCTCACCGATCAATGGTTTGTCGCCATGAGCAAGCCCGGCGCGGACGGCCAGAGCATCACCGAAAAGGCACTGGAATGCGTGCGTTCCGGCGAGATTCGCTTCGTGCCGGAAAACTGGGTCAATACCTACAACCAGTGGCTCAACAACATTCAGGACTGGTGCATCTCGCGCCAGCTCTGGTGGGGACACCAGATTCCGGCGTGGTATGGCAGTGGCGGTGAAGTCTTTGTCGCACATGATGCCGCCGAAGCCCAGCAACTCGCCCAGCAAGCCGGCTACACGGGCGCACTCAGCCGCGACCCGGATGTGCTCGACACCTGGTATTCCTCGGCACTGTGGCCATTTTCCACGCTCGACTGGACACCCGACTACCCGGCGCAATCCAATGACGCCCTCGACCTCTACCTGCCCTCCTCGGTGCTGGTGACGGGCTTTGACATCATTTTCTTCTGGGTGGCGCGCATGGTCATGATGACCAAGCATCTCACCGGCCGGATTCCCTTCCGCGATGTGTATGTGCATGGCCTGATCCGCGATGCGGAAGGCCAGAAGATGTCGAAATCCAAGGGCAACGTGCTCGACCCGATCGACCTGATCGACGGCATCGACATTGAATCGCTAGTCAAGAAGCGCACCACGGGGTTGATGAACCCCAAAGATGCCGCCAAGATTGAAAAGCGTACCCGCAAAGAATTCCCCGAAGGCATCCCCGCCTTTGGTACCGACGCGCTGCGCTTCACCTTCGCCAGCCTTGCCTCGCCGGGGCGCGACATCAAATTTGACCTCAACCGCTGCGAGGGTTACCGCAATTTCTGCAACAAGCTGTGGAATGCCACGCGCTTCGTGCTGATGAATTGCGCAGACAAGGATGTCGGCCTCAACATCACGCCAGACAACTGCCCGCCCTTCTCCGCCGCCGACCGCTGGATCGTCAGCCGTCTGCAACGCGCCGAAGCCGAAGTCGCCCAGCATTTCGCCGAATATCGTTTCGATCTGGCCGCGCGCACCGTGTATGAACTGGTGTGGGACGAATACTGCGACTGGTATCTGGAACTCGCCAAGGTGCAGTTGCAAAGTGGCAGCGAAGCCCAGCAGATCGCCACACGGCGCACGCTGGTGCGCGTGCTGGAAACCATCCTGCGTCTGGCACATCCACTGATTCCCTTCATCACCGAAGAACTCTGGCAGTCGGTGAAACCGCTGGCGGGGGTGAGTGGCACATCCATCATGCTGTCGGCTTATCCCGAAAGCAATCCGGCGAAGATCGACGAGACCTCGGAAGCGCGCATCCAGTTGCTCAAGGAAATGATTAACGCCTGTCGCAGCCTGCGCGGGGAAATGAGCATTCCGCCCTCACAAAAAGTACCTTTGCTGATCGCGGGTGACACAGCCACCGTCACCGCCTTCGCGCCTTATCTGCAAGCCATGGCGCGACTGGAAAGTGTTTCCGCAGCAGGCGACGAGTTGCCTGCCGATGATGCGCCGGTGCAGATCGTCGGCGAATTCCGCCTGATGCTGAAAATCGAAATCGACATCGACGCCGAACG
>CAYTHB010000042.1:0-23517 GCA_964437515.1 uncultured Sterolibacterium sp. | reverse complement strand
GTCATGGCGGCAACGAGCATGGACAGACGCATTCCTTGGGTAGTGCGGTGTTTCATGTTGATCACTCCTATCCGAGTGGTGAGAAGGCTATTGTTGTGGTTGTTTTTAGGCTTTACCCCTACAAATCGCCTTGATTCAGGTCAACGGCCCCAAAAAACTCGGGGCTAATTGAGAAAAGACTGTTTCAACAATGTTACTCCTTCGTCGACGTCTCCCGATCCGCTGCAGATTCATCTGTCTTTTCCATGGCGCGGAAACTCAGCACCATCTCTTCCGCCAGCTCGCGCGCGCGCACGCCTTTTTCGCGGCGCTTGCGCCGCTGCGCCAGCGGCGGGCACTTGCTGTCGTTCCAGTAGGTCACCTGACAGTCTAGACAATAATGGCATTCGTTGGCGTTGATCTCGCCGGTCGCGGTGATGGCGCGCACTTCGCATTCGTTGGCGCAGATCTGGCACGGCTTGCCGCATTCCTTGCGCCGGCGCAGCCAGTCGAACAGCCGCTGTCGCGCCGGAATCGCCAGCGCAGCGCCAAGCGGACACAGATACTTGCAGTAGAACTTACGGTTCACGGCGGAAATCGCCAGCAGCGCGACCGCGTAGATCAGATAGCCCCAGTCGCGCTGGAACCGCAGGGTGATGGCGGTCTTGAACGGCTCGATCTCGGCATAGCGCACGGCGGATTCCAGCGATTGCAGCGAGATGCCGAACAGCAGCAGCAGGATGACGTATTTGAGCGCCCACAGCCGCTCGTGCACGACTTCCGGAAACTCCCACTGGCGCACGTTGAATCTGCGCGCCGTCTGATTGATGAGTTCCTGCAGCGCGCCGAACGGACACAGCCAGCCGCAATACACGCCGCGCCCCCACAGCAGCAGCGTGATGGCGACGAAGCCCCACAGAATGAACAGCAGCGGATCGATCAGAAAAGTTTCCCAGCGGAAGTCGCGCATCACCGCCTGCACGAAGGTCAGCACATTGACGACCGAGAGCTGCGCCAGCGTATACCAGCCGATGAAGATCACTGTGAACACCAGATAACCGTCGCGCACGACCAGCAGCAGGCGCGGATGCTGCGCCAGATAATCCTGGAACAGCAGGATCAGCGTCAGCAGGATCAGGGCCGCGACCAGCACGCCGATGCGGAACACGTGCTCCTTCCAGACCTCCTTCCAGATCGGCACGCCTGCGTCCGCGCCGGTTTTCGATTGTGGCGTCGCGGCCTGCCGCTGCACCGGACCGTCGAGCAGGCCGCGCGATGCGGCGACTTTCTCCAGCGTCTTGGTGATGGTCTGGTTGATCACCATCATGGTGATGGTCGCGCCGCTGATCGCATCGACGACGGCATAGCCTTCGCGCGGTTCGCCGCCGACTTTGATGCGGTCGCGCGCATTGATGCCATGGTATTGATCGACGAAGGCCGCAAGCTGCGCCTCGGTCACGCCCGCGAGCAGGATCGGCTCCTCGTGATGCACGATGCGCACGCCGACGATGGTGCCGCTCAGATCCACGCCCACCAGCGTGCTGATGGGTTTTCCGGAATAGGCGGGTATGGGCATGATCTCGTCGGTGAGATACACATAACCGGCGATGGCGCCGTGCGCGATGACCGGCGCGGCGCGCGGATCTCCGTCGAACGGCCCGAAGCGTTCGGCCTGCGGGAAGAATTCGCGTACCAGCGAAGTCAGCATCCCGGATTCCTCGTGCTCCTCCCGATCCGCGTGCTCTTCGTGCTCGGACGCCGACACCGGCAGAATCCAGACAAACAGCATCAGTGCGAGGAACACGCGCAGACAGTAACGTAACCGACTCATCGGCACAGCGAATTTCTCCACATCAGATTCGCATCCTTGTAGCGCCGTGCCGATATTCCGCTCATTGATTCGGGTCAATTGCCATGGTCAGACGGGCCAGGCGCTGCGGGTGCGCGCGACGGCGACGATGTAGCCGAACACCGCCAACGCGGCCAGCCAGGCGACAGTGCGCGCCCCCCGCGTGCGGCCGCGCCTGAGCGCCACCATGCCCAGTGCGATATACACCAGCAGCGCAACGACTTTCGCGGTGAGCCAGTTCTCGACGCCCGGATACTGCCGGCTCAGCACGGCGAGCGTGACCGCGCTGCCGAGCAGGGTGGTGTCGATGACATGCGGCGCGATCCGCACCCAGCGCAGCTGCAGCCTCTCGGGTGCGCGCAGCATCCAGACGCCACGCAGGAAAAACAGGCTGAAGCTCAGCGCCGCGCAGCTCATGTGCACGAGTTTGATCAGCGCATAGCTCATCGGGAATTCGGCAACGCAGAAAAGGGGGCAGAGCCCTTTTTCATCTGCTGGGCGGAAAATTTGAACTGTGGTGCGCGAAGAAGGGCTCTGCCCCCTTTTCTGCGAATCCTGACCCCGTTTCTGCGAATCCCCGCCCGCGCCCTCACGCCGGACACGCCTCCGCCTCGCGGCGCTCGGCCGGGCGCGCCAGCTCGCTGAGCGCGGCGACGTTCACCAGCCGCACCAGCCGCCCGTCGCTCTCGATCAGTCCGTCGTCCTGCATGCGCTTGAACAGCCTGCACAACGTCTCGACGGCGATGCCGAGATAATTGGCGATGTCCTTGCGCGCCATCGGCAGTTGCAGGTCCACACCGCGCGCCTGGGTCCACAGCGAAGCACCGGCCAGGCTCAGCAGGAAAGTGGCAATGCGCTGTTCCGCGCTCTGCTTGCGCAGCAGAATCGACAGGCTCTGTTCGTGCCGGAGCTGTTCGCCGAGCACGCGGATCATTTCGTTCTGGAATGCGGCATAGCGTTCACCGAGCGTTTCCGCCTGGCTGAGATCGACGCGGCATACCAGCGTTTCGGAGAGCGCGCGCGCCGTGTAGGTGTACACGCCGCTGTCGACGGCATCCAGACCGACGGTATCGCCCGGGAAATGGAAATCCACGACCTGCTGATCCTTCTCCAGCGTGGCGTAGGTTTTCACCGCGCCGGCCGTGACGGCATACACGCCATGAAACGGCTCGCCGGCCTGGAACAGGATCTGGCCGCTGCCCAGACGCCCGCGGCGCACGAACGGATTGACACCTTCCTCGGGCGCCAGCGTATCGCAGACGCCATGCATGCTGCATTGCCGGCAGGGCACGCGTGCCTGTCCCAGCGGCGTGGTCAGTTCGCGCAGCCAGCGTTCGCTTGCGGTGTTTTGCTCAGTCATGGCAGTTCTCCTGCATCACATCATCGAAATCCGGAAATCGCGTTCGTTACGTAGCGGGTTGCCCGGCGTAAACTTGCAGCGCTATCCGCGTCCGAAACTGGCATCGATCACATCCATGAGCGCCGCCGCCGTCTCCACATCGTCGGTGAGCGGTTCCACCAGGGCCGCGCGGCAGGCCTCGAGCGGATCCATACCGCTTTTCATCAGCGTGGCGGCATACACCAGCAGGCGCGTCGACGCGGCCTCTTCGAGATCGTGGTCCTTGAGCGCGCGCAGGCTGTTGGCGAGCCCCACCAGGCGTCGCGCCAGCAGCGTGTCGATGCCGGTCTCCTGCTGCAGGACCTCCTGCTCCAGATCCGCCTG
Source organism: uncultured Sterolibacterium sp. (assembly GCA_964437515.1). Taxonomy (GTDB): domain Bacteria; phylum Pseudomonadota; class Gammaproteobacteria; order Burkholderiales; family Rhodocyclaceae; genus Sterolibacterium. The sequence goes on along the minus strand of CAYTHB010000042.1, from coordinate 19,966 downwards.
CGGGAAATCGAAACGCAGCGCGACGAAACGCTGCCGCGTGCTCGGCTTCATGCCTTTGAGCAGATTCTGATAGCCGGGGTTGTAGGAGACCACCAGCATGAACTCGGGCGGCGCGTGCAACTGCTCGCCGGTACGTTCGATGGGCAGGATGCGGCGGTCGTCGGTGAGCGGATGCAGGACGACGGTGGTGTCCTTGCGCGCCTCGACGACTTCGTCGAGATAGCAGATCGCGCCTTCGCGCACCGCGCGGGTGAGCGGGCCGTCGCTCCAGAAGGTGCTGCCGTCGCCGATCAGGTGCCGGCCGACCAGATCCGCGGCGCTGAGGTCGTCGTGGCAGGAGACCGTATACAGCGGCCGGCCCAGGCGCGCGGCCATGTAGCGCACGAAGCGGGTCTTGCCGCAGCCGGTCGGGCCTTTGATGAGCACCGGCAGGCGGTTGCGCCAGGCCTGCTCGAACAGCGCGATCTCGTTGCCGTGCGGCCGGTAGAAGGGCAATGCCTCGGCATCGGCTCTGTCGACCTTGCGGGCGGACGTTTCCATGATGGACTCGCGAGAGTTGAGGGCGATTGACCGTTATCAGATACCCAATGGCCGGCAGACGCCTTGACATAAATCAGGTCGTTGCCGATCTGACTTATTTTTGGGAAACCATCGGGCAGATCAACCCGGCCCCGTGCCCATCAACCCGCCAGAACGAAGGCCAGGGCGATACCCGCACCCAGGATCAGAAGATACACCGTGACCAGCGGCCGCCAGAAGCCGGCGACCCGCCGCAGGCCCATGAAATGATCCGCCACCAGCTGCGCCTTGACGACGGCGATGCCCAGCACCAGCAACGCCAGCAGCACGCCGTCCAGGTCCGTCCCGCCCAGGCTGAAGGTGACCAGGGTCAACACCAGCAACGTCAGCCAGACGGCGGAGCAGGGCTTGAGCATGCGGACAGCGTACGTTGCCATGGCGACCTCAGTGCATCACGTAGACCAGCGGAAACAGGATCAGCCACACCAGATCGACCATGTGCCAGTAGCTGGCGCCGGTCTCGACGCCGCTGTGGTCGGCAGCGCTGTAGCCGCCGCGCCAGGCCTTGGCCGCCACCGCCGCCAGGATCACCATGCCCAGGATCACGTGCATGAAGTGAAAGAACGTCAGCGACAGGTAGAACATATAGAAGGTGTTGGTGCTGAGCGTGATGCCCTGCCCGAAGTGATGCGCATACTCGCTCACCTTGACGACCAGAAACACGCCGCCCAGACCGATGGCCGCGAGCAGCCAGTGCGCGCAACTGCGTACCCGGTCGCTGCGCACCGCCGCCGCCGCGCGCACCACGCAATAGCTGCTGGTCAGCAGCGCCAGAGTGTTGATCAGCCCGGCACGGCGGTCGAGCGTGAGCTGGAATTCGTTGAACAGCTCGATGTTGGCGCGCCGCGTCCAGGCATAGGCCAGGAAGAACACCGCGAACACCAGCAGTTCGGCGAGGATGAAGAACCAGATCGCCAGATCGCCGGGAGGCTGGGTCGGACGATCGAGCGTCGCTTCGGAAACCTGATTCACAGCGTCTCCACTGACTTGAAAAGCATTCACCACGAAGGCATCCAGGCTGCCGTCGTGGTGAAGACCTTACGATTGAGCTGAAAAACCATCCGCAGAAAAAAGCCTCCGGGCGGGAGCCCTGCCGCTCCCGCCCTTCGGCTACCTCAGGCCTGTACTGCCTCAGGATCCTTGCTGCCGACAAAGAAGCTGAGCACGTACAGTACCAGCCCGATCAGGAAGATCACGCCCGCGACTTCTCGCATCCAGTAGAACAGCGCGACCTTGTCCTGCACCACCATGAACGCCTGCGGCGCGTCGCTGTAGCGCTGCAGCCAGACCTGCAGGACGCCGGCGGCGGTGAGGAACAGAGTGATGAACACGATGGACACGGTCATCAGCCAGAACGACCACATCTCCAGCACCTGCGACTTCTCGCTGTTGGCCGCCGCGCGGCCGCGCATCATCGGCATGGCGTAGGAGATCATGGTCAGCACGATGAGCACATAGGCGCCGTAGAACGCCATATGACCATGCGCCGCGGTGATCTGCGTGCCGTGGGTGTAGAAGTTCACCGGAGCCAGCGTATGCAGGAAGCCCCACACGCCTGCACCGAGGAAGGACATCACGCCCGTACCGAGTGCCCACAGTGTAGCTGCCTTGTTGGGGTGCTCACGGCGACGACGATTCACCATATTGAAGGCAAACAGGGTCATGGCAAAGAAGGGGATGGGTTCCAGTGCGGAGAATACCGAGCCGACCCATTGCCAGAACTCAGGCGCACCAATCCAGAAGTAGTGGTGACCCGTACCGAGGATGCCCGAGATCAGCGTCAAAGTAACGATGACATAGAGCCACTTTTCAATGATTTCACGGTCAACACCAGTGATCTTGATGAGCACGAAGGCCAGGATGCCACCGAGGATCAGTTCCCAGACGCCTTCCACCCAGAGGTGCACCACCCACCACCAGTAGAACTTGTCACGGACAAGGTTGGTCGGGTTGTAGAAGGAGAACAGGAAGAAAATCGCCAAGCCCCACAGACCGATCAGCAGGACGGTCATGATCGAGGTTTTGCGGCCTTTCAACACCGTCATGGTGACGTTGAAGAGGAAGCCCAAAGCGACGATGACGATACCGACCTTGGTAATCAGGGGTTGTTCGAGGAACTCGCGACCCATTGTTTCGAGGAGGTCATTGCCGGTCATGCGAGCCAGTTCGGCATAGGGCAGCGCCAGATAGCCGACGATGGTCAGGGCTCCCGCAACCAGGAAGATCCAGAATAGTGCCAGTGCCAGCTTCGGGCTGTGCAGTTCTGTTTCTGTTTCTTCAGGCACCATGTAGTACGTGGCACCCATGAAACCAAAGAGTAGCCAGACGATCAGCAGGTTGGTATGCACCATTCGTGCGACGTTGAAAGGAATTGCCGGAAACAGGAAGTCGCCGATGACATATTGCAGCCCCATGATCAGACCAAAGATGATCTGACCGGTAAAGAGACCCAATGCCGCGATGAAATACGGTTTGGCAACCGATTGAGATTGATATTGCATGATGGCTGTCCTCTCTTAACCTTCGATGTTTGGCGGCCACTTGGCAGTGTCGATTTCCGACGTGTACTTGAAGAACTCGACGAGTTCATCCAGTTGCTTGTCGGTGAAATTGAATTGCGGCATCTGGCGACGACCCGGTGTACCGGTCGGTTGAGCCTTGATCCATGCCTTGATGAAATCCGGGCCACGACGTTTATAAACGTTGCCGAGTTCCGGAGCGAAATAAGCCCCCTCACCAAGCAGCGAATGGCAGCCGATGCAGTTATAGGTTTCCCAGATCTTCTTGCCTTCAACCGCGGCCGGTGTCAAATTGGCCCGGTTGTCACGTTTAGGCAAAGCCTGCTCAGTTTGGAACGTGAGAGCCAGAAATATCAGGAAGAAGAACATCGTTCCTCCGTAAAAGATATTTCGGGCCATCGACGTCGTGAAGGTACCTCCGCTCATCTCGTCTCCCTTGGTGAAATAAAAGCAACGTTAAAAAATTGAAAGCAGTATTTTATCTATATCTCTAAAAATATTCTTGATATAGGTCAACTGTAAGGCTTTACTGCATCATGAACTGTGGGTCGCAGGCGTTGATGGAGCGTCACGACCTCCCCCACGATAATTAGCGACGGGCTGGTGAGCATGGCCGCTTTTGCTGCTGTGGGTAGTGTGCTCAGTGTGCCGCTGACGACTTGCTGGTCGGGTAGGGTGGCGTGACGCACCACGGCAGCGGGTGTGCTGGTAGGCAGGCCATGAGCCATGAGCTGGCGACAGATTTCATCGAGGGCGGCCAGGCCCATATAGACAACGATGGTTTGATGAGGGCGTGCCAGCATGGGCCAATCCAGATCGACGCTGTCGTTTTGCAGATGCCCCGTCACAAAAATACAGGCTTGGGCAAAATCGCGGTGTGTCAGTGGGATGCCTGCATAGGCCGACATCCCCGATGCGGCCGTGATTCCGGGAACTACGGCACAGGGGATGCCATGCTGGACGAGTTGCTCGATTTCCTCGCCACCGCGTCCAAAGATATAAGGGTCGCCGCCCTTGAGGCGCACCACGTCGTGTCCTTGTTGGGCAAGATCAACGAGCAGCGCGTTGATGTCTTCCTGCGGCAGGGTATGTCGTCCGGCTTTCTTGCCGACATAAATGCGGCGGACATTTTGACCAATGAGTTCAAGCACCCCTTCACCCACCAGATGGTCATACACGACCACCGCACAGTCACGCAGCAGACGCGCTGCGCGCAGTGTCAGCAATTCCGGGTCACCAGGACCCGCCCCCACGAGATGTACCGTTCCAATATGTTGTGTTTTCATAACCGGATTTTCGCATTCATTGCCGGATTGAAAAGGAATGAAAGGGACGTTTTTTTGTCTGCGGCGCATGTCGATCGATCTCATGAGGCTTCTTCTTTCGTTGAGTGATCGGCTTTTCTGATCTCGAAAGACACGAGCCCAGGGTGAGTCTGGGCAGGTGTGATGAATCCCGACGTGCTCACACATCGGGATGTTGTGACGCGCTTACTGCTTGGCTGCGGTGATATCGGCCTTGGTATCAATGCCCAGCGTATAGCCTAGCGAGACGTGGTGGAAACGTCCCAGCGTGCTGTCGTCATGAATGGCGAAACCAAAGTTGTAGACCTTACCGGATGCCATGACGATATCGCCTTCACCTCCACCCGCGAGCTTGCGGGTGACCGTGACGGTCCAGGTGTCGCCCTTCTGTTCGCCCTTGGCTTCAACGAGACCCTTGCCGCCTTCCATCACACGCTTGTCGGCAACATAACCGTCAACGGCCTTGCCCTTGCTCTTCCACTGGATGAGGTCGTAGAACTTGCCAGCTTTGACATCGCCGCCATTGACGTGCTTGGTTTTCTTGTCATCCTTGGCATCGGGCATGGTGCGTGCATCGTTGTGACAGGTTTCCCAGCAACCACTCTGGTTGGCGCGCTCGATCTTGTTGTCTTCGAGCATGAAGGCGAGTTTGACCGGGCTTTCCTTGTCCATCTTTTCAGCACCACTGGCGGGCGCTTGCTTCCAGGTGAAGCGCAGATAAAGGTTAGTGCCATCATTGGCGGCCTGCACATCGACCGGAATGCTACCGACTTTACCCTTGATGGGCTTGGGTTCGTTCTTTTGACCGAGAACGATCTTCTTACCCATGTCGGCGGTTTCGTCGCTATGGCAGTCAACGCAGCGTTCGCCTTTCTTGAATGCCTTGGCGCCTCCGTGTTCTGTTCCTTTGGTAATCCATTCCATCGGGGATGCGCCAGGATAGAACACGACAATTTTTTTGCTGGCGACTTTGCTCCAGTCGGGTGCGGCAGCAAGCGCGTGGCTGCTCATGCCGAGTCCCAACGAGAGCATCAGCCCCAAGACGGACGACTTCATCATTTTTTGCATGGCAAAACTCCTTGAAAGTAGTGAAGTTGAAATTTTTTATCAGTAGATAGCGGAGGGCTTATTCGTCATCTTCCTTCATGCCCTTGGGTTTGTTGTGAGCAATCCCCTTGTGGCAGTCGATACAGGTCATCTTGTCGCGTTGGGCGTTCTCGTGCTGTTTCTTGGCGCGCTGTTTCTGCGCATCGGGGTTCATGCCGTCAAAGCTATGGCAGTTGCGACATTCGCGAGAATCGCTCGCCTTCATGCGTGCCCATTCGTTTTCGGCAAGCTCTAGACGCTTGGCCTCAAATTTTTCTTTGGTATTGATGGTGCCTACCACCTTGCCATACAGTTCCTTCGAGGCCTGAATCTTGCGCAGTATCTTGTGCGTCCAGTCCTTCGGGACATGGCAATCGGGACAGGTGGCACGCACACCGGTGCGGTTGGAATAATGAATGGTCTGCTTGTATTCCTGATACACGTTGTCGTGCATTTCATGGCAGGAAATACAAAAATCGAGATTGTTCGTGGCTTCCATGCCGGTGTTGAACGCCCCCCAGAAAATAATGCCGCTGATGAAACCCACCACCAGCAAGGTCAGGAGAGAGTATTTTGCGCTGGGGCGTTTGAGCATGGCCCAGAATCCGGTTTTTTGCTTGTCGCTCATTTCTTGTTTACTTTCGCGTTACAGTGGTTTTGCTACAAGTTGCAGCCGTGTCATGTAAAAAAAGCGGGAGCTGCGCGCTCCCGCCTCGTTCCAGCATCAATAGATGTCGTGTTGCGTGTTGTAGACGTTGAACTTGCCCGTCGGTGTAATCATCTTCGGATCGGTAATCACCTTCTTCAAAGCCAGCGTCTTATCGTCATACACCACGATGGCGGACTGATCGGTCTTGCCACCCCACAAGGAAATCCAGACTTCCGTGCCGTCGGCACTGTATTCCGGATGCACGGCGCGACGGGTTGCCTTGGTTTCGGGCAGACCGGAATCCTTGGCCACATTGATGACTTTCACCGGCTTGGAAAGGTCGTCCATGTTCCAGACGGCTACCGATTCAGCGAGTGTCTTATCCGGATTTTGCGGTGAATCAGCCCAGAAATGCTTGGACTTCGGATGGGTCTTGACGAACAGATTGCCCGGAACGTGTTTCATTTCCTGCACAACCTTCCAGTTGTGCTGCTTGTACTGGGCAAACTTCTTGTTGTCAGACGGAGTCGAGATCAAGGTCACGACATCTGCACCCAGGTGACCCGTTGCCCAGACCGGACCAAACTTCGGATGGACGAAGTTGGCACCCCGTCCCGGGTGAGGGATCTTGGCGGTGCTGACCAGTGCGGCCAGTTTGCCCGTCTTGGTATCGACTGCGGCGATCTTGTTGGAGGCATTGGCGGCCACTAGGAAGTAACGCTTGGAAGCATCCCAGCCACCGTCATGGAGGAACTTGGCGGAGCCGATGGTGGTCGTCTTCAGGTTTTCGAGGTCGGAGTAATCCACCAGCAGAATCTGGCCGGTTTCCTTGATGTTAACAACCCATTCCGGCTTGATGAAGGAAGCGACGATCGAAGCGACACGCGGTTCCGGATGGTATTCGCCATCCACGGTCATGCCACGGGTGGAAACGACTTTACGCGGTTTCAGTGTGTCGCCATCCATGATGACGTACTGAGGTGGCCAGTAGGAACCGGCAATGGCGTACTTGTCTTCAAAACCCTTGAACTTGGAGGTGTCGACCGAACGGGCATCGAAGCCGATCTTGACTTCAGCGACTACGGCAGGTTTTTCCATCCACAGGTCGATGAGCGACAGGCGACCATCGCGGCCAATCACGTACACATAACGACCGGAAGCCGACAGGCGCGAGATATGTACGGCGTAGCCGGTCTTGACGATGCTGCGAATTTCCTTGGTGTCACCGTCGATCAATGCCACTTCACCGGTGTCACGCAGGGTGACCGAGAATATGTTCTTCAGGTTGAACTTGTTCATCTGCTTGGTCGGACGCTTGTCGACCGGCACGATGACCTTCCAGGAATCGAGTGTTTCCTTGAAGCTGTATTCGGGCGGTACATCCGGCGTGGTCTGGATGTATTTCGCCATCAGCGAAATTTCTTCCTTGGTCAGGATGTCGTCGAAGTTCACCATGCCGCCTTCGGTACCATAGGTCAGGATTTTTTCCAGACGGTTCTGGCCGAGCTTGAGCGTGCCACCTTCTTGGGTGCTGCCATCGGGGAGCTTCTTGCTCCAGTGCGGTTCCAGATTTTTGCCGGTTGCACCCTTGCGCAACACGCCATGACAGCCTGCACAGCGTTCGAAGTAGATCTTCTTGGCAGCTGCTTTTTCATCGGCAGTCAGTGTCGGTGCCACGGCTGCAGTTGCCGCTTCAGCACTTGCAGTCGCTTCTTGGGCATGGCTCACGCCAAAAACGCCCATAAGTGCCAATGGCATCACAGCCAAACGCAAGGCATTGCTCCTTTGTGTGGATATTGTTGATAATTTCATCTTTCCGACCCCTTTTATAGTGAATGAACGAAACAAATCGCAATAAAAAATCATATGTGAAGTTTCATCGCTAGATGTGCTCTATGTCATTGATTAAAGTCAATATATTGTCTGTTTTTTTGTAAGAAAAATCCTTTTGTCATTGAAAGGAAAGTCTTACGTCATGTGTGGTGTTACATTTGCCTATCGTGCAAGCGAGTTTGTTTTTTTAGAAAGAAGCTCATGAAATTCAAAAAGAGGATGGCTGTCTTGGTTTGCTGCTGGATGACTTTCTTGCTGTCTGGTCTTGCCCAAGCCGCCGATGCTGGAAAGGTGATTGCCATCTCGGGAACGATCAATGCCGTGGCTCCGGATGGCAAAACGCGCGTATTGCAAAAAGGCGCATCGATCCGTTCGGGTGACACTTTGGTAACGGATAAAAAATCGCGGGTCGACGTGCGATTCAGTGATGAATCCCTAGTACATTTGCGCCCGGAAACACGCTTTCGTATCGATGACTATGCGTATGCCGGTGCCGTGTCCGAGAATGCCAAGACGGCATCGGGAGGCAGTGCGCCGCGCAGTTTTTTCAGCCTGATCAAGGGAGGTTTTCGTGCCGTCAGTGGTTTGATTGCAAAGATCAAACGTAGCAATGTGGCTGTGGTGACTCCGACGGCTACGATCGGCATTCGTGGCACGGACTACACGGCATCACTGGATGAGCGTGCCGGCTTGCATGTCAGCGTTGCCCGAGGTGAAATTTCACTCGACAACAAAGCGGGCAGTTTTTCAGTGTCAGAAGGGCAGGGTGCGTTCGTACCCAATGCCGATACTGCGCCGACTTATCGTCAGCTGGACGGAAGTGACACATCAAATAGCCGATCGGGCAGCAAGGGGCAGGGCGGTGTGCAGATCAAGGGCAATACACGTATCGATGCGAATACGGATCGCACCAATGCCATTGCCGTCGGGCAGGAAAACCGTGCGGTCAATCAGGCCGGGGTGATTGGAGGCGATTGAAATGGTGTCGTGCAGTGAGTTGACCCTGTATGGCTCATCGAGGGTTTCCCAAGCTTGATGAGCCGCACAAGATTAAGGCGACAAGATAATTTTACGGGGGGCGTGATTGCGTGAATTCGTGATTTCGTACCGAAATGAGTTACGCCACCCTGATTATTGTACGTTGGCTATCCGGCTGGGAACGGTACCCCCCGTGCGCCAGGCAGCGGCCGTGCCTGCGGGCGTGGCCCAGCGCACATTGGCGCGTGTGCTCATGCGAAGGGCAAAGTCCTCAATCTGAACGATCCCGTCATTGGATGTGCTGGCATTAGCCGCATCCGATACCGTCAGCGTATAAGAGTCCACCATCACCGATGTGCTATAGACCGGCGCGGTGTAACCTCCTTGGCTCATTTGTTCGGCCAGCGTTTCGGCACCCGCCAGCGAACGGTTACCCCCTCCCACGGCAACCAGGCCTAAAGCAGGGTCGTGTGCTTGCCAATCAGCCGTGCTGCGTGGTTGCCATAAACCATTGCTGAAGTCTTCTGAACCTGCGCTATGGCTACCCGTGCGCACCATTCCCCACAGGCTCTCTGCCTGCCATCGAGTGCCGTTGGTGCCGCTTTGTGCGGCACGCACGGTTTCAAGATCGCTGACCATCACACCTGACAGCAGCGTGGTGGGTGTCCCCCCTAGTGCGGTGATGCGCTGTGCTGCAGCAGCACGGTCACTGGCTTTATGGACGTGCACATCCCATTCCACGCCGATCGCACTCAGGGTTCGGATGATTTCACCTGCACGAGGTTCGCCATTGAGCCAGCCGACATCAGCGCCAATGGACCAGCGCATGCCGCTCGTCTGGTTACCTGTCTTGCCTGCGTTGACTGCACGCTGGAAGAAAGCCAGAAGCTTGTCCGGATTGGGCCAACGCAAGGGTGATGTTTCGATGTGCATGGTGCCCGACACGTAAAGCAAGGGCATCGCAGGTGCAGCCGCCAGCACCGCAGTCGTTCCACGGACATTGCTGGTCGCCACGCGAGGCCGGTTATTTTTTGCCCAGGCCAGTGCTCCTTCGTATAGCGTCCACTGTGCTTGCATATCGCTATCGCTCTTGAGTGCGGCACGTGTGTCTGTGCTCCAGATAGGACGCTTGGAGCCGCTGATATAGGTGTTTGTCCACGCCGATGACTGTGCAAAAAAGTCGTTGTCATGCATCTTGATTCCCACCACATACGGACTGGCCGCACCGGTTGTGCCGTGAGCGGTGGCAAACGCGCTCTCGATCAGACTGGCCGCCGACTGTCCGGGGGATTGAAACAATTTCAAGTCGAAGTGTTCGGGGCGCACCGGCAGACCTGTCGAAAGGGTGCCCAGGTTGATGTATGGCGCGGAATGCGAGATGGTCATGTTCGCGCCCATTTCACGGAATACTTGTGACACAGGGTTGTTCAGCGCTGGATCGGTCAGGAAGGCGGCAATGACGGGTTGGCTGCCCGTAATCTGTTTTAGCCGAAGAAAACCGCCTGCTGCAACACCGGGTTGCCCGGTATTGATATCGGTGACGTGACTCTCATAGTTGCGAATCAGGGCGAGTTGATCGCTGGTCGTCATGGCGGCCAGGCCAGCCCAGTCATAGCCGGTGTAATAGGGTTTGGGTGGGCGAATGTGATAGTTGAGTGCGACATAGGGCGATGCCAGCAGGCGTGTCATCAGGTTGGGGTAGTTCGACGCGAACAACGCGAGCATGGTGTCGGTCAGGTAGATGTCTACCGGTACCTGATAACTCTCGTGCAGAGCCAGCAACCGTTCCAGCGTGGCAGCACTGCGATCGGGATAGGCAAAATCCTGAACATTCAGGGTAAAGATCAGCCAGTCTCCGGACGTGGCCGCCGGGGTGGTTGAAATCGTTGGCGTTGTTGGTGTGCTTGGCGTAGTCGGCGTGCTTGGTGTCGTGGAGGGAGGTGTCAGGGGAATCGTGGGGAGCGGGGAAGGGCGTGGGGGTGTGGTCGCGGGCGGTGTTACGGTTGGCTGAACCGGCGCTGTTGCACCCCCTCCAGATCCCTCATCACCACAGGCACTCAGCAACAGGGCGGCAGACAGTGGTAGCGCACAGTGCCACAGTTTTCTGGTCCATTTGAAGGCATTCATGATGATCTCCACGGATTTGTTTGCTTCGCTCGAAATTTCAATTCGATACTGCGAGTGTTCTATTCCCTTACGCCATCTCCGCCCGCAGAGGATGAACAACCATTACTCACTCATTCCCCACGGACGGCTTTGCACAGCCGTCCGGCTTCGGCGGCACGGAGCCGTGCTCCGTGAAACTCCGCCTACGCCTCTTCAAGGGGCAGCTACTGATTAACGTGAAATACAAAAATCAGAGTCGGGTTGAAGCTTTGAGTGTAGCGAACCAATCAGTAGCCGCCCCTTGAGGGGCGGATGGGTGGGGTGGGCGTATCGGATAACGATTATTTCATCCTCTGTGGGTGGAGATGGCTACCATGATCGTTAGCTCGATACGTTCGAAGCTTCAACCGGGCTTCGTTTTCGTTGCTTCACGCTGAATAAATATTACATATCGCGATTTTTTGCGTCAATGAATGTTTGTTGTATCGCGTGTGACACATATCACGGCCACGCTGGGTGTCACGCTGAGTCAGCGCCAGACCGATTTACAGGTGGCGATTTCATCATCACTCATGGCGGGTTTGATGACGCACTGAAGCTCCAAGGCTTCCTGCTGGCGTATGCGCTCCTTGGCTTCCTCTTCTTTTGCTGCCTTGATGGCTGCTAGTTTCTGGGCTTTCTGCTGGGCGATGAGTTCCTGTTGTGCCTTGCGGTTGGCCTCTTCCTGAGTGGGATCTTTTGGGGAGGCTGCAACAGGCGTGGTAGATGCCGCCTGCGCAGGTGGCGGGGTTTCTACTGCATGTGCTGCGGTGCAGGTCATCAGCGTAAAAAAGGTGATGAAGGTGCCGGATAAGCGGATGTGACGGATGCGTTGAAGGGCGTGCATTGTCATGGTGAGGGCTCCTTGAATTAGCGTGAAACAACGAAAATGGAGTCAGGTTGAAGCTTCGAGCGTAGCGAGCAAATTAGTAGCCGCCCCTTGAGGGGGCGTAGGCGGTGTTTCACGGAGCACTGCTCCGTGCCGCCGAAGCCGGACGGCTGTGCAAAGCCGTCCGTGGGGGATGGGTGGGGTGGGCGTATCGGGTAACGATTATTTCATCCTCTGTGGGTGGAGAGGGTCACCATGCTCGTTAGATGGGTCGTCAGACGGGCAGTTTTTTGCCGGGGAGAGGGGCTCCCTTGCGTGCGCGTTGCCCCAGATGTTTGGCCAAGTCATCCCCTTTCAGTGTGTAGGGTGCGATCTTGTTGCGTTCACGGCATGTCAGGGTGAGTGTCTCACCATTGCAGTAACCGCAGGCAAGCAGTGTTTGTTGTGTTTCCAGGCTTTGCAGGATGACACCGCGCCCCTTGGCCAGTACCTTGATTTCACTGGCATCGAACATCAGGAGTCGCCCGTTGCTACTGGCGGCCCAGAAATGGGTGGCGTTGGCCTGTGGCACGGCAACGGGGGGCAAAGGTGTTTCGCCAGGTTCCAGCGTCATGAACGCTTTGCCCGCCTTGATTCGGCTGGCTAGGTCGCTCACTCGGGCGACAAAGCCATATCCGCCGGTATTGGCAAACAGATATTGTGCTTCGGGTGAGGCAGACAGTGCCTGTGCGCGTTTGCCGTTGTCCTGCAGGTCGATCAGGGTGGTGAGGGGCACGCCGTCCCCCTTGCCACCGGGGATGGATGCAACAGGGATGGTGTAGGCACGGCCATTCGTGTCGAGAATGATGAGCGGCCAGGTGGTGCGTGTCTCGAAAATGGCAAAGCCTTCGTCGCCCGTTTTGTAATTGATGCTCTCAGCAGCAATGCCATGCCCTTGACGCGAACGCAGCCAGCCGGCTTTGGAAAGAATGACCGTGACTGGTTCATCGGGAATACTGGTTTTCAAATCGCCACGATTGCTGCTGCTGGACGCATCTTCTTCGATGAGCGTGCGGCGCGCATCGCCATGAGTTTTTGCATCGCCTTCGATTTCCTTGATGATGGCGCGCGTCATTGCCGCGCGGTTGTCGAGCAGGTTTTGCAAGGTGCTACGTTCCAGATACAGCTCACCGAGTTCTTTCTCGATCTTGATGCCTTCGAGCCGCGCGAGCTGGCGCAGACGAATTTCAAGAATGTCCTCGGCCTGAATTTCGCTCAGCCCGAAGGTGCTCATCAGATTTTGCTTGGGCTCATCCGATTCACGAATCACGCGGATGACTTCATCGATCCGCAGGAAGGCAATCATCCGGCCTTGCAGAATGTGGATGCGCCGATCGACTTCATCCAGGCGGAAGCGGGTGCGTCGCTCGACGGTGACGTAGCGGAAATCCACCCACTCCTGAAGAATCTGGCGCAAGTTTTTTTGCTGCGGATTCCCGTCGCGGCCGATCATCGTCAGGTTGAGCGGGGATGAGGTTTCCAGCGAGGTATTGGCAAGCAGTACCGCCATGAAATCTGCCACGGCAATACGCGAGGAACGTGGTTCAAGAATAAGCCGCACTGTTTCAACATCGCTCGATTCATCACGTGCCACATCAAGCACGGCCAGCACCGCCGCCTTGAGGTTTTTCTGCTCTTGCGTAATGTCTTTTTTACCCGCACGCGGTTGTGGATTGGTGACCGATTCGATTTCTGCCATGACTTGCGCCACTGAGACGCCATGGGGTAGTTCATTGACGATCACGCGCCATTGCCCCCGTGCCATGTCCTCAACGCGCCAGCGCGCACGCACGCGCAGACTGCCACGTCCCGTTTCATAGGCATCGCGCAAAGTGGCAGGGGATGAAATGATTTGCCCGCCACCCGGAAAATCAGGGCCTTGAATATGCGTGAGCAGCTCGGGTAGCGTTGCCTCGGGGTTACGAATCAGATGGATGGCTGCCTTGGCGACTTCATTGAGATTGTGTGGCGGGATTTCTGTCGCCATGCCCACGGCAATACCAGATGCGCCATTGAGCAATGTGAAGGGCAGACGCGCCGGAAGGAGTACGGGTTCTTCAAAACTGCCGTCGTAATTGGGGCGAAAATCCACTGTGCCGCGATGAACTTCGGAGAGTAATAAATCGGCAATCGGTGTCAGTCGAATTTCCGTATAACGCATGGCGGCCGCACCGTCGCCATCGCGCGAGCCAAAGTTGCCCTGACCATCCGCCAGGGGATAGCGCAAGCTAAAGTCTTGTGCGATGCGTACCATGGCGTCATAGACCGATGAATCTCCATGGGGATGCAACTTGCCCAGCACATCCCCAACCACACGAGCGGATTTGACATGCTTCGCGGTGGCAGAGAGGCGCATCTCATGCATGGCATAAAGAATGCGCCGTTGCACCGGCTTTTGCCCATCTTCCACCTGCGGCAGCGCACGCCCTTTGACAACCGACATGGCGTAAGACAAATAGGCTCGCTCGGCAAACAGATCGAGAGGCGCTGCGTCATCCGGCAGGGCGAGCGTCTCTGAAGGAGGAATATCAGGGGGCGGAGGCGGTGGCGGGGAGGCCGGATGCATCGTGGCCGTGTCGCTGAAAAGATCGGGGTGATCGCTCAGGGGGGTATCGTCGATATCGTGACTCATGTTTCGTATTTCATGGAGAGGCAAAACAAACCGCCAGCATAGCTTGCGATAACGAACCCATGCAATAGGTGGTCACTATTCGTTGATGAAATTGGCTGGGGTTTCGTGGTCAGGGCAATCGCACGGATGACATCGTCGTAGACCTCACAAAATACTCGTTCACGATCCACGGCAAGCCAAGAAAGTCGAACGCAATCTGTTGGAATTACTGATGGTCTTGATATGCGGCGTACTGGCAGGGGCAGAAGACTTTGTTCAGATTGAAAAATGGGCGAAAGAAAAACTCGACTGGTTCCGGCAATATCTCAAATTGCACAGTTGTATTGGTTCGAAGGCGAGCTAAAATTGAATTCCTTACTTCATTACTTTCGGAGGCCGTCATGCTTGCCAAGCGCACGAGCAAGAACCAGGTCACTCTGCCCAAAGCCATCGTCCAGACGGTAGGCGAAGCGGACTACTACGACGTCACCGTTCAGGACGGCAAGATCGTCCTGACCCCGGTTCGCCTGCAGCAGGCGGATGCCGTGCGGGCGAAGTTGGAAGAACTGGGCATCACGCAGGACGACGTGGGCGACGCCATCGCTTGGGCGAGAAAGCGGGCATGAGCGTTCCCCGTGTTGTCCTCGACACCAACTGCCTGATCTCGGCACTGATTTTCTCGCGGGGCAGGTTTGCCTGGCTGCGGGAAGCCTGGCAGGCCAAACGGTTCATCGCCTTGGCCAGTCACGACACCGTCAGTGAACTGCTACAGGTACTCGCTTATCCCAAGTTTAAGCTGACTCACGACGAGCAGGGAACGCTGCTGGCGGACTTTCTTCCCTACGTCGAAACAGTCAAGATCGACCAGACTCCCGAGGGTTTGCCCGACATTCGCGATGCGGACGACGTCATCTTTCTGGTACTCGCGGCTGTAGCTCATGCCGATGCGCTAATCAGTGGCGACGGTGATATTCAGGCTGTTCGAGAGCAATTTCACATTCCCATCCTGACCGTTTTGGAATTCGCCGATTGGCTGCAATCGCACTGACGCGAACCTGCAAAAATGAGCGGTCATCACGGCGACGTGGTGGTGTATCGCGTCCATCATGGAAGCCACTTTCTCTCATGGAAAAAAGGGAAAACCGTGGTCTGTCCCTTATTATTTGCGTGACCCCATTGTTTCGGAAACGGATCGCAATGTGGCAATGCAAGACCTGACCCCATTGTTCCTATCCTACCTTTCGTGAAAATCATCAGTGTCGGTTTCTTTGGCTTATTTGTGTAGGTGGGTGGGGTGGACGCTTACAATGCAATTTCTGGCGCTCGTCATTGATGTCACCCGGGCTCACTCCCCGAGCCTCGCATCCTTGATGATGTCCTCATTCAATAACGGAGCACTGAAATGACCACACCTGGACCAGACCACTTCTTTTCCTGCCCTCATTGCAAAACCGTTCTCCGACGCTGGACGATTGGTTCCGGCAACACCTTCGGATCGACCTTGTGGAGTGACGGCTACCTCGACGCACAAATGATGCCCCGTGCGGTTCAGGCAACTCGATGCCCTTCCTGTGCCAAGCCATTTTTCATCGAAGATGCTGAGGATCTTGGCGAGCACTGGACTTATGGTTCGTACCGCGATGATTCGGACGACCCATTGCCGGAGGGCTACAAAGACGCCCCTGCGGTCGAGGATGCTGCACCAGATGCGCTTTTCGAACTGATACAGCAGACGGATGATCGTGACCGTCTGCGCTACCTCTGCATGCAGACATGGCACATTTATAACCATGCCTATCGAAACCCGAAAACCAAGGGTCAAGTGAAGCGCCCAGGTGGATTTGACGGCAACCTCGAGCAGTTGATTTGCCTGCTGGATGATGATCGTGGGCAGGATCAATTGATGAAGGCTGAGGCATTACGGGAACTAGGCAAGTACGCCGAGTCCCTGGCCGCCCTTGAAAACATTGATGGCGAACTTGGCTGGGTGACAGAGCAGATCCGCGCCATGGCTCAGGCAGGGGTCACGGCAGTCGGTGTGCTGCTTCGTCCGGGCGAAGAAAAACGGGATTCTTGATCAACACATAACGAGGTTTTTACCGAATGACCGCCCAGATCGCCGGGAAAGCACAAGGCCGGAAATAGGGGTCAAGTCTTGAGGCCGGAGTAAATATGGGACAGACCACGGTTTTTATTTTTACACATCCAAAAAAGAAGAAAAAAATAGAGAGACCATCAACAGCCTGGAGGAAGTAGGGGTCAGAAGAGGAAGTAGGGGTCAAGTCTTGAAGTAGGGGTCAAGTCTTGCATTGCCACATTTTCGCTGGTTCCGACAAATAATAGGGGGTCAGACCACGGTTTTATAGCATTGAGTTCCTTGTCGGTGCACAGAAAACCGTGGTCTGCACCTGTTTTTTACGTCACTAAGTGTTATAGTTCGATAATGAACCGAGCCTTCAAAACCCGCCACTTCAGTCGCTGGATGCGAAAGACTGAGCTGATTGACGAAGCCTTGTGCGGCGCAGTGCGCGAGATGTCGCAAGGGCTGATCGACGCAGATCTTGGCGGCGGTGTAGTCAAGAAACGGGTGGGCTTGGCCGGTCGGGGCAAGCGTGGAGGTGCCAGAACGTTGGTGGCTACTAACGATCATGGTAGCCATCTCCACCCACAGAGGATGAAATAATCGTTACCCGATACGCCCACCCCACCCATCCGCCCCTCAAGGGGCGGCTATTGATTAGCTCGCTACGCTCGAAACTTCAACTCGACTCTGATTTTTGTATTTCACGCTAACAAGGGCGATTTATGGTTTTTTGTGTTTGGTTTCGAGAAGAACGAACGGGCCAACATTAGCGCCGAAGAAAAAGAAGCGTTGCAAACCATTGCTCAAGATTTGCTGTCTCGCACCGGCAGGGAACTCGATGCTGAGGTTGAAGATGGAACACTACAGGAGATTTGCCATGACGACAAAGACTAAGGCCAAAAGCCGAATCCTGGAGGCTGTGTATGAGACGGCAGGGGATCTGCATCGTTTGGGTTTTATCGACCAGCGCAAGATGCGCAAGTACGATGCCCTATGCCTGGACCCGATTCCCGAATACGACAGCGAAAAAATCCGCTCACTACGTGACCGTTACCAGATCAGCCAAACCGTGTTGGCGTCACTGCTCAATACCAGTGCATCCGCTGTACGTCAGTGGGAACTGGGTGATAAACACCCCAGCGGCCCATCGCAGAAACTGCTCAACCTGCTCGAGCGCAAAGGCCTCGAGGCCTTGATCTGAAGAGTAAATATGGGACAGACCACGGTTTTTATTTTTATGCATCCAAAAAAGAAGAAAAAAATAGAGAGGCCATCAACGGCCTGTACAAGGCCGAGCTGATCCACCGGCACGGTTATGGTTGCGAAGCTCAGACCATCTTGATGATTAGCCGTTTGCCACAGGCATGTGCGTATTTGCGCAGCGTAGCGAAGGATGGGGAATGGTTTTCGCTGCGAATCGAGGCTTCTAGGCGCGACACGGCACTCTTGGTTGTACCCATTCGAGCAGCGACTTCCTCTTGGGTCAGCCCCGCCTGCTTGCGAGCCTGCAGCAACTCGTTGAGTGCTGCGTACTCTTCTTCCAATCCGTCCCACGCGGTCTTGAATCCTGGCCGTTGCATGGCGCGGGCAAGCTCTGTCTCGGTGTCCAGGCGAACTGGCTTAAATTGCTCACTGTGCATGTTTGACCTCCTTCAGTCGCTTGCGGGCTGTCTTCAGTTCCCGGTCAGGTGTTTCCTGTGTTTTCTTGATGAAACTGTGCAGGATCACGATTTGATGCCCGACCATTGTGCAGTAGAACGCTCGACCAATTCCTTCCGTGCCTTTGCAACGCAACTCGAAGAGTCCGTCGCCCATCGCACGTGAATGCGGTAGGCGCAGATCCGCGCCATGTTCTTCCATGAGTATGATGAGGCGCAGGTAGTCGGCATAGATGCCGACGGGCCACTCGGTGATCTCGCGTTGCACGCGTTCGTTGAAGTAACTGACTTCCCAGTTCATGTCTCAAATGTTAGCGAGTTTGCTAACTTTGTGCAACTGCTGGTAACCATGGAACAGACCACGGTTTTCTCAGCGTCGTCTCGGTGAGCGGCTTCTTGAGTCGCGTGTTCTCGGCTTCCGGCTCTTTCAATCGCTTTGTGGCTTTGTGGCTTTGTCGCTTGCATCTGAGACGCTCAAAAAAATCAATAGGCTCAGATTCGATTGACAGGCTTTGCTTGTCCACTTGACATCGGCAGGCAGGCAATATTTATTTTCATTGTTTCTCGCGTTACGTTACAGTGATGCCATGAATAAGTCTTATCTTTCTCAATCGTTTTTGTCGAGACTTTGTCTCGCCTTGCTTGTCGTGGGTATGGCGAGTTTGACGGGGTGTGCATCGGCACCACAGCAACAAAAATACGGTAAAACCAAGGTGGAGCGGAATGCCAATGCGCCTAGCCTCACTGTCAATCAGGAAAGCCGTGTCCAACAGGTGCTGGAGGAATCTCCCCCTGAATCGCTCATGGAGCATTTTGATGCCTACGATACCCAGGGGCGTTTGATCACTTACATTTCCTACACGGATACTGACGTGGGTGGCGTGTTGTTCGTGGATGGCCGCTTGCTAGGTTCGCTGACACGCGATGATGTGCAGGCTTACTATGCTTGTCGTGGCCATGCCATGATATCTCGTCATTATTGGGCGGCTGATCTACAGGCTTGGCTGGAAAGTCTGCTGGCGCGTGTGCATCCTGAAACTTCCGTGCTGCTGGAGTTTTCAGGAAAATCAACCGTGCAAAGTATCAAGGAGGCAACCGAGAATCCTGTCCTTGGACGGATACGTTCCTTGCTGGGAATGGGTACGAATCCATTGAGTATTTTCAACACCTTGAATTCGGCACGTAATGAGTATGATGCCAGCGAACAATTCAAGAATGAAACCACGGCCATGAATCAGCTCAAGCCGGGCATGAGAGAGTCTCGGCTAGCTGATATCGCGAGCCCACAAGACATGGGCTTTCTCGATCACGGCATGGTCATGGCCTATCCGACTCATCGGGTCGAGTATTTCATTGTGGATGGGCAGATACGCGTAATCCAGCAACCTGCGCTCTATACAATGTCGCGTCTCAAACCGGCGGTATTTTATCTTCCGGATGTCCAGTGGTCACGCTGCAATCCCAAGGAATGGATGAATGCGGTTCCCAAGGAAACACCAGCGGCATCGGCGACATCAGCGGTATCTCCTCCTGAATCTTCAGGGAAGCCTGTACCCGCCACAGTGCCTTCTGCGGCAGAACCTTCCAAGTAAATTATGTCCTGATTAGCAATGAACGTCAGCCAAGCTCATCTGGTGAGCCTCGCGGAGCGTA
>CAYTHB010000041.1:0-23925 GCA_964437515.1 uncultured Sterolibacterium sp. | reverse complement strand
AACGCCCGTGATCCTTGGTGATGATCTTGTTGCACGCGCAGTAATAGCAGATCGTATTGCAGAACGGGATATGCATATACAACGACAGCGGCCGCGCATCGCCGCCCACGGTGCGATGTTGCAGCCAGTGCGTGTAATTGTTCGGCCCGAAGTCTGCGGTAAAACGATCTGCGGTCGGATACGAGGTATAGCGCGGGCCATTGACATCAAAACGGCGGATCAGCGACTCATCAAAGAGGACATCTGTGTCGTGGTGCGGTGCATTCATGGAAAATCCTGGAATCTGTATGTTCTGTATTTTGTGCGCAGGCTGCCATTGTGTCATTGCAAAGGCAATCGGTTAGCCTACCATATTCATGCCTGTTTATTACACCTTATGGCGGCAAAATTTCACCCCATCCAAACTGCCAGAAGCCCGCGTGGATCGCGCGTCAAGGCAACAGAAACGATATAGCCCAATACCAGCATTGCAAACACGCCTGCCAACACACGCATCGTCTTGGTTCGCCCACGTTTCAAAGCAATCGAACCCAGCACGATATACACCAGCAAGCCGAGTACCTTGGCGGTGACCCAGGGAACCACAAAAGGGTATTGTCCGCTCATGACCGCCAGGGCAATCGCCGCCGTCAGCAACAGAGTGTCATTGACATGCGGCACGATGCGTACGGCACGCCGCTGTAACCAGGGGGACTCCGTCAGCATCCAGAAACCGCGCAGCGCAAAACCGCAACCGCTCACTATCACACACGCCACATGCAGATACTTGATGGCCAAATAACCGCTCATTTTCCCCTCATCCCTTGCTCGTTGCAGACATCACGGAGTCGCAGACCCTGAAATTCATGTTATGTTCCCCGCTTCACAGGAAACGCCCATGCCCAAACACGATCCACACGAAATCCCTCAAATTCTGGCTCATTTACCACTATTTCTCGAACTCGCACCCGAGCAACTGTCGCACATTGCGGACAACACCCGCGAAAAACGCCTGCAAAAAGGCGAGATGTTGTTTCAGAAAGGCGACATGCCACGCGGCTTCTATGTGGTGGTGTTTGGACAAATGAAACTCGCCTTTCCTTCCAGCCAGGGAAACGAAAAAGTCATCAATATCCTCGGTTCGCGCCAGAGCTTTGGCGAAGCCGCGATGTTCATGGATCACCCCTATCCGGTCTATGCCGAAGCCTTGATCGACACGCTGCTGCTGCATATCGCCCGCAATGCCGTTTTTGATCTGCTGGCCGCTGACGCCTCCTTCGCACGACGTATGCTGGCCGGTCTGTCGATGCGCTTGCATGCCCTCGTGCAAGATGTCGAATCCTACTCGCTACGTTCGACGACCCAGCGCGTCATTGGTTTTTTGCTGCAACATGGCGAAACCGGAGGGCAAACAAACCAAAACAATGGCTCCAGCAATGAAGTCACCATTGCCTTGCCCACCTCGAAACAGGTCATTGCCTCGCGCCTGAGCCTGACTCCCGAAACCCTGTCGCGTATTTTTCACGATCTTGCCAATTCAGGACTCATCACCGTGCATGGCAAGGACATTACCATCCACGATATGGCTCGTCTGCGTCAGTTCGATCTTTAATTCCTTACATGTCAAGACCCGGCTGTTGCATCACCCCTGCTGCGCCAGAATGCGATGTCGATAATCGATATACAAACGAACCGCGCCGAGAAGATTCCATTCGAGCAATAGCAGCGAGCAAACCATGCTGCCACCCGCTAGACGTACCATCACCGAACCTGGCCATGCGGTTGCCGCTAGCAGCAAGACCAGTGTCGCGAAATGAACGATAAATTGAGCCTGCATCATGCGCTCCGGAATCATCTGTTTCATATTGGGAGGCACGATCTTGAGCTTTAGGATACCCATGTTCTGCAAATGCAGCCAAACCAGAAATGGAATGATCTTATAAAGCATTCCGCAAATGACAGAAACGAAAAAACCCCAGATGAGCAGCACCCCCAAGCCCAATGTCACGCGCGGATGATCCGCAAGCCCAGGCAAGCCCTGAACCAGCGACCAGACCAAGGGCATCACCAACAGAATGACCATGGCCACCTGCCAGAAAAAAAAGGTCACATCCGTCACCTTGCGTCGACGACGATGCTGTAATCGTAACGTGATCAGCGCGTAAGCCGCCGCCACGAGATAAGCGACCCACAACAACCATCCTTGCCCTGTCTGTGCTTCTATCGCCAAGGGATTGAAGAGTAGATGAATCGACCAGAGAAGGAGCCAGAAAAACAGCACACGAGGCAAGATACGGCTCATTTTTTCTGAATAAGACGGCGTCAATTGAAACATCGGTACGACAAAATAAGAAACGCCCATCACCAGTATCAAGCCCCACCCAGCCAGTCCCCAAGCCGCATGGACATTGACGATTTCGGCCAAGTTCCAGCCCGCACCTTCAAAAAGCCCGGTATGCCCTCCCAGCATCGTGGCCAGCATCAGCCCCAGTACCAATGTAATGGCCAGACCCATTCCTGCCAGACGCAAAGCCGCGATGGTCGCGCCTCGCGCCGGTGTGCGAAAGAGCGCAGCACCCAGTACGACTAAAAACAGACCCAGTCCGACAAAGAGAAGACCGGTTGCGTAGCGAAAAAAAATGGGGTTTTGGTTGATGAAGCCCATCACAAGAGCCACCGCACCCAGCGTTAAAAATGGGTGGACCCAATGCGCTATAAAACGTGGACGCCAGACATTACCCCCTGCTGCCACAGGAACAAACTGCATCAATGCGCCACACATGACTTGCAGCATGAAGCCTACGGAAAACAGATGCATCAAGGCCAGAACATCCATGCCCCAACGTGATATCCATGCCGTCTCTCCACGCCAGATCAGCCACAGCCCCGCTGCGATGCCAAACAAGGGCGCCGTCAGGAAGAAACGAAAAGGAACACTGATGGGCGGTGCCTGATCAAATGAAAGATTGGGATGCATACGGCAGCCATCTCACTTGAAAATCAATTTTTACGAATATGGATTTCATTCGTACCATCCGCTTGATAGCTAGACGTATGAAAATAGCCATTGCGACGCAGGATGGAATACAAGGGCTGCGGTTCGCAATGCAGCAGTAGAACGATTTCCTGTCCAGGCTGCAAACGATCCAGTGCCTCCAGCGTCAGTTCCAGCGGTTCGGGCGGTTGCAAGTCACGGCCATCGATAATGATGGGATCTAGGGAGCTCGACACTTGGCTGCATCCAGCGCTTGCTGCAATTCAGCGCACAGGGTATCGAGTTGCCCGGCTAGCGACTGATCACACATGGGGTAAAGGATGTTTTCTTCCTTCATATTGTGCTGCTGCATCAAAATCAGCAGTGTTTCAGAGGTTCCCAGAAAAGCATCGGTGTCTTTCGCCTGAAGTGCGCCATTCATCTGTGACACCAGCGCGCGCATCTGCTCGTGTTCCATACGCATCACCTGCGTCGGACCTTGTCGCATTCCTGTCGCATTTTCAAAAGCAGGAAACACAAGCCGCTCTTCTGCCGATAGATGCGCCTCCAGTTCGGTGGAAAATGCGTTTTGTGCCGACTCACAAGCAACCCAATCGCCCTTCTGTGCTGCGGCTTCTGCCGCAGAAAACAGATCGTCACAATGGGTATGGTGCGCAGGCAGAATCTGACGGATTTCAGACATGGGGAACTCGCTTAATATCAAACACAGGTGTCATGGAAGGATTTATATCATTCTATGAGGTATTTCTCGCTCAACCTTGATGCCTGTCAAGTCATCCGGAAATGCTTATTGCATTCCGGATGATTCGATAAGGTTAACGATCATGGTAGCCATCTCCACCCACAGAGGATGAAATAATCGTTACCCGATACGCCCACCCCACCCATCCCCCACGGACGGCTTTGCACAGCCGTCCGGCTTCGGCGGCACGGAGCAATGCTCCGTGAAACCCCGCCTACGCCCCCTCGAGGGGCGGCTACTAATTTGCTCGCTACGCTCGAAGCTTCAAACGGACTCCGTTTTCGTTGTTTCACGCTAAAAACCCGTTCAGGATTCCAGCACATAAGTCCCCGGGGCATCCGCCAGCGCGGGATATTTGCGCGTTGTCACAGAGCCCGCCTTGACCAGCGCACCCGACTGGGGCTTGAGCCATTCCATCCAGTCTTCCCACCACGAACCCTTACGATGATCGGCTCGCTCCTGCCATGACTCCGGCGTGTCGTGACGCTCCACACCGGCCACCCAAAATTCACGCTTAGGCGGATTGACGGGCGGATTGACGATACCCAGGATGTGTCCCGAACTGGATAGCACGTTGCGACGCGATCCTGAAACAAAATTATTGACTCGGAAAGTCTGCTTCCAGGGGGCGATGTGGTCATCCGCAGCACCCACTGTGTACATCGGCTGAGTGATGCGCTCAAGATCAATCGCCTCACCCGCAACATTCAAGGCATCGCGCTTGATGAGGTTATTATTGAGATAAAACTCGCGCAGATACCAGTCATGCATTGCCGCCGGCATCCGCGTCGTATCCATATTCCAGTAGAGCACGTCAAACGGGGGCGGGTTTTCACCGTAGAGCCAGCCATGCACCACATAGTGCCAGATGAGCGTATTTGAACGCAGCAAGCGGAAAGCCGCTGCCATTTCATTGCCTTCGAGAAAGCCCTTGCCCGCCATGCTTTTTGAAAGCCACTGGACGGTGCTGTCTTCCAGAAAAATTTCAATGTCACCCGGCTTGTGGTAATCCACCAGCGATGTCAGCAAGGTGACATTCGACACCGGCACATCCTTCGCAGCATAACGACGATTTGCCCAAGCCATGTACGTCGTCAGCGCCGCGCCACCGATGCAATAACCGACGGCATTGACTTTGGACGAACCACTGATTTCACAGGCCACATTGATGATTTTGTCGATGCCTTCCGTCAGGTAATCATCAAACTGCACATTGCGCATGCTTTCATCAGGATTTTTCCAGCTGGTGATGAACACACTAAAGCCCTGATCGAGCAGATACTTGACCATGCTCTTGGCCGGTGTCATGTCGAGGATGTAATGCTTGTTGATCCACGCCGTGACGATCACCACCGGTTTCTCGTAATTTTTCTCGACCGTCGGTGTGTAATGGATGACTTCCAGCAACTGATTGCGGAACACCACCTTGCCGGGTGTCGTTGCCAGATTCTTGCCCACCGTGAAATCATTGGGATCCGTCATACGGATCGTGCCGGCTTCGTAATCCGCAAGGAAATTCTGCCAGCCCCGCATCAGGCTCTGGCCGTTGCTTTCTACCGCCTTGCGCATGGCGACCGGATTTGTCCAGAAAAAATTGGTCGGTGCCAGCATATTGAGCCACTCGCGACTCCAGAACGAGGAATGACGACGCTCCTTGCTCGACAACCCCGGTGTTTCATGCAACATGTCCTGAATCTGACGCGTCATCAACAGATACCACTGCTTCGCGATACTCCAACTCGGTGAATCGCGCCATTGCGCATCACTGAAACGCTGATCATCCACATGCGGCTGCACAATATCATGCGAAGCCGCGCCCAGCACACGCTGCCAGGAGTGCCATTGCAAGGCCATCACATCCATTGAAAAGCGGCTCATGGCCTCAGTGAATTCCTGAGGATGCACGAGCCAAGCCATTTGTGCGTGGAGCAAAGGGGTGAACATGCCGATCGGATCAATACGATTCTCGGCCGCTTCGTTAATGGCACGCCAAGCCTCTCGGGGGGTGAGTGGAGCCTTAGCCTTGGGCTGATCGTGGGTCGGTGCATGTTCTGTGGTCATGAAAAACTCCGTTAGTGTCCCGTCAATGTCACTGGACTGTCTATAATCCAAAGCTAATATTATATCCTTCGATATTGGAACCTTGCCATGTTCAAACATATTCTTGTTCCCACCGATGGTTCCGAACTCTCCATGATGGCCGTTCGACATGCCATCGACTTTGCACGGGAAACCGGTGCAAAAATCACTTTTTTCTTTGCCAGACCGGACTATCCGGTTGCCTTTTATGGCGAAGGCGCCTTGATTGATCCTTCGTCTCCCGAAAAGTTCGCATCCCTCGCTGAAGCGCAATCCGATGCGCTCTTGTCGGCAGCTTCTGCCCTAGCCAACGAAGCAGGAGTCTCCTGCGACACGCTATCCACGATCAATGACATCACCTATCTGGCCATCATTGAAGCGGCGCAAAATGCAAGCTGTGATCTGATATTCATGGCCTCGCACGGACGGCGTGGCATTAGCGGGCTATTGCTAGGCAGTGAAACACAACGCGTACTCACCCATTCCAGCATTCCCGTGCTGGTCTGGCGATAAGAGCACCGCGCCAAATCGCGTTAAAACATTCCTGCTGCACCCAGCTGATATTGCCGCCACATGGCGATGTAAGCCGCCTCAAGGTGCCGACAAAACATGCGTGTATCGAATAAAGGCGCCGTATCGTGATTGGCATCAAGGCGAGCCTTGATGTTCTGACGTTGCTCGGGATGTTGCGCCAATTGCAAGGCCAGTGCCTCGTAATGTGCCAATGAGGTCGTTGCCAGTTCGGGTAACCCGATGGCATGAAGCAGACTTCCCGCCACACGGGCAGGAAAGGCATTGCCCATGCAGGTCACGACAGGCAACCCTGCCATCAACGCATCCGCTGCTGTGGTGTGTGCGTTATAAGGATGTGTATCCAGAAAAAGATCGGCCTGACGATAGCGTGCAAGGTGATCTTCCACACGCGGCACTCTCGTGGCAAAAACCAGTCGATCACCTGAAACGCCCCGCCGTTCTGCTTCCTTGCGCAGATTTTTCTGCGAAATTTCATTGCGTGACATCAGCCAGAGCACGCTGTCAGGTACCTGCTGTAAAAGTCTCATCCAGACATCAAAAAGCGGCGGCGAAATTTTATAGTCGTGACTGAATGAGCAAAAGACGACGGCCTCATCAGGCAAGCCACACTCGGCACGCGTCGGGGTATGCGGTGAAATCTGTATCCCGCTATCTGTCGGCAGATAGGCATCCGGCAGCCAGACCACCTGCTCATTGTAAAAGCCACGATGTTCTTCAGGAATCACATGTCGATCCGCCAGAATGTAATCAAAATAATCCGATCCCATCGTGCCCGGATAACCCAGATAATTGACCTGTATCGGCGCAGGCCGCAAGGCAAAGACATCGGTACGGGTATCGGATGTATAGCCTCCCAGGTCGATGGCGATATCGACTTCCAGCGTCCGCATGAGCTGGGCAATCTGGAGTGAGCCCTTATTTTGCACGTCATAAAACTGGTCGAACGCCTTGATCATCCGTTCTCGAATCCGACTTTGGTCATCCACACCGAGTGAGATGGCGATGGTTTCAAAACGCGCTTTGTCATGCCGTTCAAAAACACCCGCAATCAGATGGCCGACCGGATGCTCCCGCAAATCGGGTGAGACATAGGCGATGCGTATCTTTTCATGGCGATAGCGTTCGCCTTGCCAAAGCGCATGTGGCTTGCGAGGGTAATAGTGACTCGCAAAAGTTTGTGCTGCATGTTGGTGGATGTCAGCCTCATCGCTAATCGCCATGATGGCGAGTGATTTACATGCTCGACGACCAGAACGTGTGGCTTCGACAATTTGTTGGGAAAGCGATTCAAAATCCGACCAATCACACACATGGAGCTGCTCATAAAGCAGTAGCCCCAAGCCATAGTCGTAATCCGGATTCAAAGCCAGCAGGCGTTTGAAGAGTGCAATGGCCTGCTCGTTCTGCTTGAAGCCCGTGAGCAGAATGGCGCAGTTACCCAGGGCAGCCTGATGATTGGGGTCGATGGCAAGGATACGGTTAAACCGCTCCAGCGCGTCACGATGGCGAAACATGTCACGCAGCAGTACACCGCTATTCAGTAACACATCCAGCGCATTCGGATCCATTGCCAATGATTCGTCATAGCATTGGAGTGCCACATCCCTCAATCCAGCCGCCTGATAAGCCGATCCCTGCAAGAACTTCATTGGGGCAAATGTAGGGACCAGTTGCACCCCCATCGTACTCAGTTGCAACGCCTCTTCGTGGTGGCCACCATTCAACGCGATGACCCCCAGAGAATAGAGCGCAGGCGCATTGTTCGGCTCGACCGCCAGTATGCTTCTAAAGAGCTGCTCCGCTTCAGATAACCGCCCCTGATTCTGAAGATTGATCGCCTGAATTAGTGTGTCATGCGTCGTCATGATGAAAACGAAACAAGCAATAGGGAATCAGCTTGCAACATTGAGAACTTCGAGCACTTCAGAGACCGCATCTCGCGAGGATAAAACAGAAGCAAGTCATGCCCCTGCAAAGATCTGCTTCAGATAGCGCACAGCCAAATCGCTGCCCTGACGTTTGTCCAGAGCAAACAGGTAGTAATACGCCAAATCTGCTGATTGACACACTTCATTGGCTAAGGTTGCCAGTTTTTTCAATTGAATATCCGACAAGGCTTCCAATTGTAGCCAGTCTCGGAAATAGACAGCATCCGACCACAGGCACTGACGCACCCCTTTGCTGACATCCCCATCCACCAAGACTGGTTTGAAAGCACGTGAGCCAAAGCCATTGAAGGTATGGAACTGAAAACCGTTATTACGCAGAAAAATATCCACATCAGCAAATAAGGGTTGGCGTTTGTAAAGCTCAACGAACTCCACTTCGGTCTGGATGGCCAACACCGTACCCAGCACACGATGTGCATGGCGAAACACATCCAGCTCTCCCCCCTGAATATCGATCTTGATGTAATCGATATCAGGCAATTTACCTTCCATACATAATGCATCGAGGCTTACGGTATCGACCGGATGCTGCGCAACGGGCATAGTCAACTCAGCAAGGTTCTGGAAAACTTGCAGTAATTCCGTATTGGGCTCGAACAGCGAACCGGTGAGATTCCAGTTGGTTTCGTGAAAAACAGCGGGCTTACCTGTCCCCACAAAACACGGCAAAAACCGATGAGTTACACCATAGATTTCATTCAATCGGTCACATTCGACCTGATTGGGTTCAAAGCCGGTAACCCGTGCAAATCCGGCTTCCACCATGTTTTGATAAGTAGGAGCATCGTTCAGTGCGGCGCCCACATCAAGAATTTCAATAACGAAAGGTTCGTCCTGGAACAAAGGAAGTATTTGCATCATCAACACCTGATCAAATTGAATTCATAAAATAGGTTGAAATCGATTTTTTCGCTATCTGATTTCATGGGTAGCAAGCCCCAGCCGTGCCTCGACCAATGCCAGACGACGTGCCATGGATGTACTGAAAAAACCCAATGACTGCATCAGCTTGAGTCGTTCAAAACTGGCTTCCGGCGTATAGAACGACGAATAAGACGAGGCGATTTCTATCGATTCGAGCAGGCCGGAAATCGTCCAGAAGCGCAGGCCGGTGTCAGGTGCTAGATTTTCAAGACGCTTGCAAGACATCAAAAAGGGTTCGGTCAGACTCATGCCGCCTTGCTGGGTGATCCGCACCAGTAAGCGTTCCAGCGCCGTCACCGCTGCATGACGAGCACCGTAATCCCATGCGATACGCGCGAAAGTCGCTAGACGCATGTGACGATCATCCCGATTACACAAGGCCAGCATCATGTGCAAACTTCGATCCAGCGCATTCCATCGCGTCAACATCGGCAGGCGGGTATCCCGACTTGCGAGATAAAGTGCCATTGCCTTCTCGACGACCGAACCATCCGATGTCATCGCGGTGGCTTCCCATGTTTCACGCAATTGAATGCCATAGGGCTGATGTGCCAGCGTTTTGCGCCAGTGATAGCGTTCTACCAGAGTATCGATCTCAGCATCATTCGTCTGGGTCTGAGTCTGAGTCTGCCCCCCCTGGGCAATCAGGAGTCCCAGTTCTGCAAGCTTGAACGCCGTATCCTCCTTGCAGCAAAACAGGTTGAGCAAATAAGCATCCACACCGGTCGTTGCATCAAAAGGCACCAACACATTCAGCCCCGGAACCAGTCGATACGAACGATAGCCCATCGTCTCAAATGCGGTGACCAGTGCCAGATTGAGCGATGTTCCTGCCTTGATTTCATACTGTATCAAGGGCGACTCACGCGACAAGAACTGGGTGCCACCCCGAAGAATATCCAGCTCAGCACCTTCGGCATCCATCTTGATGAAACGAATGTGATGCCAGTCATAAGTCACACTACAAGCATCGAGCGTATCCACACGAACGGTTTCGCCCTGCCCTGCGTCCATCTCAGGTGACAGCATATTCATTTCGGCATGGGCACTCATGGTTAATTGCGCCGTACCTGCATGATCTGCAAGGGCAGACTGAATCAATATCAGTTGATTCGCCGGATCGAATCCATTGAGCGTGATGCTTTGTGACAACAAATGCGCTGTCTGCGCTGCGGGCTCGAAAGCCCAGACCTGACCCGTCGCTCCCACCACTTGTGCCATGGACAAGGCATAAAGCCCGTAATTGGCACCAATATCGATGACGCGATCTCCGGACTGCAACAACACTCGAACAAACCCGATTTCATCCTCGAACCAGTCGCCCTGCTCCAGAATGACATAAGGTGTAATGAGTTGCAGGGTATCGGGAACGACGACCCGAATACCCACATCCAGTGGCAGCGGAATAGTGGAAAATTCCTGACTCATGGACTGATTGTGTACTATTTATCCCAGACTGAGATCAAGCTTCATATTGACACCAATCAGCAACAACAGGCTGTCATGGCGATACACCTGATAATCCACGCCATCGATGACGGTCATCCCCTGTTTTTCCCATTGCAAGGTGTCACCCACGATCTTGACCGTATCGTTGGCATCGCCCTCAACGCGCATCTCGGTGAGCGACCCATGATGCATGCTTTGAATATCTTGAGCAATCGCCTGCCCGAGATGGCTAATGGCAGTCGCATCCAGTACCAACACATCGCCTCGCCCACCATTCCCTGAAAGATTGATGCGCGACAGGCTGGCCTGTGTAATGCCTGCTGCTTCCGGTGCTGTCAGATCAATGTTGCGATCCTGAATCTTTTGATCCATGCGCAACCAGACATCGGCTAGAGTATGAGCACGACCATCCTGCATGTAATAACGCGCCACGAGTCCGGTCACATTACCGTTTTCTTCCTGTAACACTGTTTCAGCCTGAGTATCAAGACGAACGATGCCGAGCGAAGATAAGGAATGAAGCTCATCAGGCTGTGCGATCCCATCGCGATTGGCATCCGTCCAGACATGCAAAGCTGCGAAGGTTTCATCATACGCATCGATCGCACCATCGTGATTCGTGTCCAATGCCTTCAATGCCACAAAACCGTTTTGCGCACGTTCCCCGGTGGGAAGTCGCGTCCCCGTTCCGAACAATTCGCTACCGTCATTGATTCGTCCATCATGATTCAGATCCATGACGAGAAAGCCATTGCTTGGCAAAATCCAGCCCGTTGCCAGTTTCTGCCCCGTGGCATTGAGATCGAACAGGATGCCTCCATCGATAGAGGAGGTCTGTATGCCATGCCCATCCAGATCCAGCACCAGCGGTGTACCCAGTTTGAGTGCGTTGAGCTGTAGCGTCGAAAGCACATTGACTTGCGCTGAAGTCGCGGCTTGTTGTTGCACACAGTTGAGCGCAGCGATCTGCGCCGTCGTCAATGCAACAACATCGGCGGTGGTCAATGCCTGTATCTGTGCCGTTGTAAATGCTGCAATGGCCGTGGTGCTCAAACTGGCAACCTGTGTCGTGGACAAGGCAGCAATATCCGCTGTCGTCATTGCCTTCATTTGCACAGCCGACAAGGTCGCTATCTGGCTCGTGGTCAAAGCAACTGTTTCTGCGGTCGTCAATGCACCGATCGCTGCGGGAGTGAGCGCTGCAAACTGGGTTGTCGTCAACGCGGCCATTTCAGCGGTCGTCATGCCGACGATCTGGCTGGTCGTGAGTGCTGCAATGACTGCCGTCGTCAGCGATGGAATTTGAGCTGTAGTCAGGGAGGCCAGTTGCGCCGTGGTCATCTTGCTCACCTGCGTCGCAGTCAGTGCCGCAATCTGACCGGTCGTCATCGCAGCGACTTCGACTGTACTCAAGGCATACATGGCCATGGGATTGAGTGCAGCAATCTGTGTCGTTGTGAATGCTGCCACATCCACCGTTTCCATGGCAGCCAGTTGCACGGTATTCAAAGCCGCAATGGCAGCGGTCGTCAGTGAGGGCACTTGCGTCGTCGTCAGCGCGACCATCTCGGCTGTTGTCAGTCCTTTGACCTGATTCGCCGTCAATGCATTGATCTGCGAAGTGCTCAATACCGCAATAGCATCCGTCGTCAAACCTGATACCGCATTAGATGACAAGGCTTGAAATTGCGCGGTCGTCAATTGGGTAATATCCGCTGTCGTCAGCGCTGCTGCTTGGGACGAGGTCAATCCAGTCAAGGCAGAAGTTGTCAGCAGATGCAATTGAAGGGTCGTCAGCGCAGCAATGCCTGCCGTAGAGATCGCAGCCAGTTGCGCGCTCTTGAGAACGTGAACCTGATCCGTCGTCAAACCGGCGACTTCCGTCGAAGTGAGCGCAGCCATCCCCGAGGTGGACAAAGCTGCCACCTGACTGGTCGTCATGGCCACGACTTGCGATGTCGTAAGCGCGGCTACTTGCGCTGTCGTCATGGCAAAAACCTGGGATGTGGTCATCGCAGCAATGGCACTGGTAGACAAAGCCGCAAATTGCGCCGAACCCAGCGAGGCAAACTGTACCCCCGTCAAAGCGGTTGTCTGTGCTGTTGTCAACGCAGCGACATCCGCTGTCGTCATGGCATTCAGTTGTGTGGTGGAGAGTGCCGCCAACGCTGCCGTTGAGAGTAAAGGCGTCTGTGTCGGCGTCAGTGCGGCAATCTGCGCCGTGGTCAAGGCTTTGGCTTGCACTGCGGTGACCGCTGGGATTTGCGTCGTATTGAATGCGGCAATTTCCGAAGTCGTGAGCGCGGCAACTGCCGACGTGGTCAGTGCGGGGATTTGTGTCGACGTCAGTGCCGCAAGCGCATCTGTCGTCAAAACAGCGGACTGTGTCGATGTCAGCGCGGCGACGGCTGAAGTTGTCAATGCGGGTGTTTGCGATGAGGTCAGTGCAGCAATCTCCGCCGTTGTCATGGCGGCAATTTGATTGTTTTTAAGCGCGGCAACCTGCGCAGAGGTCAAGCCTGCGACTTCAGCCGTGGTCAGTGCTGCAACATTGGCGGTCGATAAGGCAGCGACCTGTGCCGTAGTCATGGCAACGATTTGTGCCGTGGAAAGCGAAGCCATCTGTGCCGTGGTCATGGCTGCAATTTGAGCCGTTGTCATGCTGGCAATGGCATCGGTGGACAGTGCCATGAATTGCGATGTCGTCAAGGTAGCGAGCTGTATGCCCGTCAATGCAACCGATTGCGTGGTGGTGAGTGCGGCCACTTCTGCGGTCGTCAAGGCATTGATTTGCGCCGTACTCAATGCGGCAATCGCTGCCGTTGCCAATGCGGGCGTCTGTACTGTCGTCAATGCTGCAATCTGCACCGTTGTCAGTGCTTTCGCCTGCGGTGCCGTCAAGGCAGCAATCTGATCAGTACTCAAGGCATTGATTTCCGCCGTGGTCATTGCGCCAACGGCATTACTTGAAAGAACGGCAATCTGCGCTGTTCCCAATGCAGCCAGGGTCGCCGTATTCATGGCCGGCATCTGTGTCGATGTCAGTGCGGCAATGGCAGCCGTCGTCAGCGCAGGCGACTGTGTCGTCGTCAGTGCTGCAATACCCGCCGTCGTCAGTGCTGCAAGCTGGGTATTTTTAAGCGTGGCAATCTGAACAGGACTGAAGCCTGCGACCTCTGCCGTCGTCAATGCGGCCATGGCGGCAACCGACAATGCGCTAATTTGATCCGTCGTCATCGCAACAACTTGCGCCGTGGTCAATGCAGCGACCTGCGCCGTATTCATCGCTGCGACTTGAGCCGTGGTCATGGCAGCAATTGCTGCGGTCGATAAAGCCGAAAACTGTGCCGTGCTCAAAGCAGCAAATTGAGCCCCCGTCAGACTGGTCGTTTGATCCGTCGTCAGTGCTGCAATATCTGCGGTCTCCATGGCAAACAACTGAGTCGTTGAAAGTGCGGCCAAAGCGGCTGTAGAAAGCACAGGGGTTTGCGTGGAGGTCAGCGCCACAATTTCTGCTGTCGTCAGCGCCTTTGCCTGAACGGGTGTAATAACGGCAATCTGGCTGGTACCCAAACCGGCAATCGTAGCAGTCGATAAGGCGGCTATTGCCGCCGATGACAGTGCGGCAATCTGCGCCGTGGTAAGAGCAACAACATCCACACTATCCATGGCCGCAGCCTGTGCAGAATTCAATGCAGCAACCGCCGCCGTCGTCAGCATCGGGGTTTGTGTGGAGGTCAGTGCTACGACTTCTGCCGTGGTCAATGCCTTGATCTGTGAGGGGGTGATGGAAGCCACCTGATTCGTACTCAACCCGGCCACCGTGTCCGTACCCAATGCAGCAATGGCCGATGAGGAAAGTGCCGCGATCTGAGCTGTCGTCAGCGCAAGGACATCCACACTATCCAGTGCTGCAGTCTGTGCGGAATTGAGTGTTGCAATCGATGCCGTCGTCAACGCCGGCGTCTGTGTTGATGTCAGTGCAACGATCTGCGCTGTCGTCATTCCCTTGATTTGCGTCGGGGTCAGCGCCGTAACCTGATCTTGAGACAAAGCCGCCATTTCTGCTGTGGTCAGCCCTGCAATCGCCACGCTGTTGATGGCCGGAATCTGGGTTGTCGTCAAGGCGGCTACATCGGCTGATGTAAGTGCGGCCATCTGGACTGAGGTCAAGATCGAGATAGCTGCCGTCGATAGTGCAGGGGCTTGCGTCGTGGTGAATGCTGCAATCTGGGCTGAGGTCAATGCCGCAACCTGAGCCGATTTCAATCCTGACACCTGGGTCGTATCGAGTGCAGCAAGCTGTCCCGTCGTCAATGCCGCAATGGCACTGGTCGAAAGCACAGCAATTTGTGTCATCGACATGGTGGCGATGACGGCGGTTGAAAGCGCCGAAATCTGTGCGGTCGTCAAACCGGCAACCTCAGCCGTGGTCAGAATAGCAAAGCTTCCGGTCGATAATGCCGCAAACTGACCGGTGGTCAGATTGGCAATCTGATTACCCGACATGGCCGCGATTTGCGCGGTCGACAAGGCGGCAATATTGTCTGTTGAAAGAGCAGCCGTCTGGGCAGTGGTCATGGCAGCAATGGAGGCCGTGGTCAATGCCTGCCCCTGCGAGGTCGCCAAACTGGCAATTTGGCTCGTGGTCAATGCGCCAATCTGTACCGGTTTAAGTGCGCTGATCTGTGTCGGGGTCAAGGCACTGACACCCGCCGTACCCAAGGCTGGCACAGCCGCCGTACTCAGTGCGACGATCTGTGCCGTACTCAACACGGCAACATCTGCCGAGGTCAAGGCACCAGCCTGCCCGGCGGACAAGGCTGCGACTGCCACGGAGGAAAGTGCAGGAGCCTGTGACGTTGTCAAAGCGGCAATCTGGGCTGTGGTAATGGCAGGGACTTGTTTTGATTGCAGCGCACTGACCTGTGCCGGCGTGAGTGAAGCAATTTCTGCCGGGGTGAGCGCAGCAATCGCCGCCGTATTCAGTGCCGCAATCTGGGCTGTCGCCAAAAGTGGAATGGTTGCCGTATTCAAGGCGGCGACCTGTGCTGCCGACAAAGCAGCCACAGCAGCACTGGATAACATGGGTGCTTGCGCCGTCGTCAATGCCGCTATTTCAGCGGTCGTCAATGCACCCGCCTGAGCCGCACTCAGTGCCGGCACTTGTGACGGATCGAGTGCAGCAATCTGTGCCGTCGTCATTGCCGCCACATTGGCAGAAGAGATTGCGGCAATTTGTGCCGACGACATCGAGGGAATCACCGTCGTTGACAAGGCAGCCAACTGTGCTGGCGTCATCGCCGCAACGGCAGCCGTCGACAATACGCCCATGCTGCCCGTGGAGAGCGCGGCAAACTGTGCGGTGGTCAATGCCGCCATCTGTGTGCCATTCATGGCAGCCATCTGGGCAGGCGACATGACAGCAATGTCAGCAGTCGATAAAGCGGCCGCCTGAGTGGCAGAAAGCGCAGCAATCGCAGCCGTCGACAGGGCTTCCATTTGCGCCGTCGTAATGACAGCTATTTGTGCGGCTGACAGGGCAGCCACCTGAGAAGCCTTTAGTGCCCCGACCTGTCCGGGGTTCATTGCAACGACATCCACAGTGGTCAACGCTGCAACGGCTGCCGTCGTCAGTGCTCCTGTTTGTGTGGGTGACAATGCAGCAACATCGGCCGTGGTCATCGCCGCAATCTGCGCAGCCGTCAATGCCCCGACAGCTGCCGTGGAAAGTGATGAAAACTGCGAAGGTGTCATTGCAGCCACCTGCGCTGCCGTGATGGCAGCAGCTTGAGGCGCTTTGAGCGCACTGACCTGCACCGGGGTGAGCGAAGCCATCTCGCCCGTCGTCAAAGCCGCAATGGAGGCTGTATTCAATGCAGCAATCTGAGCCGTGGTCATCACCGGAATCACGGCGGTATTGAATGCCGCCACCTGTGCAGCCGATAGGGCAGACATGGCGATACTCGCCAACATCGGCACCTGATCTGAGGTCAAGGCAGCGATTTCTGCCGTCGTCATGGCTGCGACCTGAGTTGCCTTGAGGACGGCAATCTGGGCAGGACTAAAAGCGGCCACCTCAGTCGTCGTCAATGCCGCAATGCTGGTGGTTGAAAGTGCCGCGATCTGCGCCGTATTCAATCCTACGATTTCTGCCGTGGTCATGGCAGCCACCTGAGCTGTTGACAAGGCAGCGATGGCAGCCGTCGACAAGACCCCGATACCACTGGACGAAAGCGCACCAAATTGAGCCGATGTCAGCGCAGCAATCTGCGCCCCCGTCATGGCCGCCACCTGACTGGTGGTTAGTGCCGCGACATCGGCCGTTGTAATCGACGGAACCTGTGTGGTGGTCATGGCAGCAATGGCAGCTGTCGAGAGCGCCGCCATTTGCGCCGGCGTCAGTGCAGCCACTTCAGCAGGCGTCATCGCAACCAGTTGTGCCGGTTTCAGTACGCTGGTTTGTAGGGTAGTGAGTGCAGCAACGCTGGCGGTTCCCAATGCTGCAACACTGGCTGTATTGAGTGCAACGATTTGTCCAGTCGTGAATGCTGCTACATCTGAGGTGGTCAATGCAGCCGCTTGTGTCGGTGTCATGGCTGCGATGGCAGCTGTCGAAATCGCCGGTGCCTGTGTGGGTGTCAATGCCGCAATATTGGCTGTCGTCAGAGCAGCAAACTGTGTGGCCTTCAGCGCGGCAATACGATCATTCCCTAATGCAGCGAATTCGGCCGTCGTCAATGCGGCAATGTTGTTCGTACTCAAGGCGGGCATCTGCGCTGCGGTCAGCGCCACGACACTGGCCGAACTCATGGCCGCCAGTTGGGTCGAATTGAGCGCTGCAATCGCCGATGTAGAAAGATAGGGGGACTGCGCCGACCCCAATGCCGCCACCCCGGCCGTGGTCATGGCGGCCACCTGCGTCGGCTTGAGTGCCGCAATCTGTCCCGCATTGAGCCCTGCGATTTCAGCTGTGGTGAGTGCTGCGATGCTGGTAGTTGAAAGTGCAGCAATCTGTGCCGTGTTCATCGCCACAATCTGTGCCGTCGTCAATGCAGCCACTTGCGCCGTCGTCAGCCCGGAGACCTCAGTCGTGGTCATACCTGCAATGGCACTTGTCGTCAGTGCGGCAAATTGCGCCGTGGTCAGCGCGGCAAATTGGTAGCTAGTAAAAGCAGCCGATTGCGCTAAAGAAAGAGCCGATATCACAGCAGGTGTCAGCGCAACAGTTTGCGCAGTACTCAACACAGCAATCTCTGCTGGCGACAAACCCGCGATTTGCGCAGTAGATAGCGCGGTAATATCAGCCGTCGTCAAAGCCATGACCTGTCCCGGTGTCAAAGCATCGATTTGCGCGCTGCTCAACCCGGCAATTTCTGCCGTGGTGAGTGCTGCAATGGCCGGAGCCGACAGTGCCGACAATTGTGCCGTGGTCATGGCAACGACTTGAGCACTGCTCATTGCCGCGACCTGAGCCGTGGTCAAAGCGGCCACCTGGGGTTTGGACAAGCCCGCTAAAGCGGCGGAAGAAAGCGCCATGAACTGCGATGTCGTCAATGCAGCCATTTGTGTGGCTGTGAGAGCCTTGGTCTGCACCGTTGTCAATGCAGCAACATCGGCCGTCGTGATACCGGCTATTTGTGTGGTTGACAAAGCCGCGATGGCGGCCGTGGATAAAGCAGCAGCTTGCGGAGCCGTCAGTAAGCCAAGATTTACAGGGGTCAAGGCCTTGGCCTGCGTTGCCGTCAAGGCAGCCACCTGACTAGAAGTCAATGCGGCCACATCCGCAGTATTGAAAGCAGCAATCGCCGACGAAGCCAGAGCTGCGACCTGCTTGGTCGTCAAAACGGCAATATTGGCTGTACTAAAGGCCGGAATCTGGGTCGATGTCAGTGCAGCGATGGCGGCCGTGGTCAACACAGGAGCCTGTGTCGTCGTAATGGCGGCAATGTCAGCCGTCGTCATTGCCGCCACTTGTTGCGCACTAAATGCAGAAACCTGTGCGGTCGAAAGAGCGGCAATATCGGCCGTCGTGAGCCCTGGAATCGCTTTTGCACTCAGGGCTGCAATCTGGCTACTGCTCAATGCTGTCACATTCGCAACAGGCAAAGCCGCCACCTGCGCCGAAGACAAGGTCGCTATATGGGTCGTCGTCAACGCAGCCATCTGTAATGATGTCAGCGCCGCAGCCTGTGCTGTCGATAAAGCAGCAATATCGGAAGTATTCGCACTGGCGACCTGTGAGGTCGTCAGAAGCGCGATTTGTGAAGTCGATAACTGCGTAACAATGGACGCCATGACCCGCCTCTCTGTATCACGCGCCAAAAAGGCGGGTGATGGTGACACCGATGACACTGACTCTATATAAGCTCAAATCAGCAACAAAACTCACAGCCGCAGACATAAACATGGCTCTATTGCTCATGTCGCCCACTGCAATACTGCACTTCCAACCGCTTTTAGCGATTAACGAATCGAATCTTTAACGGCAAAAACGACACTTTCTTGACCAACAAGCCAAGCATACCTGATCTTCGACCGTAATCTTCAAGATTTCATGAACTTAACCAGCGTGACGCAACAACAAGACAAGCCTCTAGGACATTTCGCCACTACGCAAAACAAGCAAAATATGTGCCATATTAAACAACAGTCGCCTCAAACCATGATTCCAAAACAAACAATATGACAACAACGCAACAAAATCATGCGAACAGCAGATTTTTTTGTTTATACTAGGCAAAATAAGTTATAAAAACACGCATGTATTCGCATGATTTCAAGAACATCCATGATGTCTGTAGTCAATGCACATCAACAAGGGGGAATTGGATATCCATGAAAGCAAAGACCCATCTGTTGCACCAACAACAGACGCAGATATCCCTCTTCAGCCAATGACCGGGCTGAATCCGATAGACACCTCGCCTATACCTGAAAGAATCCATCTGTCGGGAAGGGATCGTTGTCGCTCAAAAACACACATTTTCATTGATCACCTCCCGTTCCATCACAAAACACACGAGATATCATGCCTCTGTTCGTATCCGCAGGCATCCAGAAGAAACATAGGAGAAACAAATTGAAGTTCGCACTCTTGAAACTGTGTTTTCTGGCTACGGCGGCCACTTTGGCCACACCGGCGGCTCATGCGCAGATCAAAATGAAATACCCTGCGGCAACCTTCGATGCAGACGAATCCAAATCTGCAACAAACAGCAATACCAAACTCCACAGCGCCAGCGCATTGAACGACACAAAAACGCCTGTAGTAGAGCAACCTGCTCCTGGTCCCGCCGTAGTCGAAGCTGAAACACACGTTGCCACTGCAGCCCCTGTCGTTGCTGAACCCATGGTTGCTGAACCCATGGTTGCTGAACCTGTTGTCACCGCATCAGTTCCCGTTACAAGCACCAGCCAGCCAGAACAAGCCCCCCAAACGTCCACAAATACGGACTCAGCACCCATGGCTGTTGCAACCCCGACAGAAGTTCCGGTAGTAGCGCCCATGGCTGCCGCAGCCCCAGAGCCTCAATACACTCCTCCTGCGCCTGCCCCTACTGCCGAACCAATCACTATTGCCGCATCCAGTTATGCTGCCCCACTACCCGAGGCAACTCACGACAACACGCCCGCATCAACCCCTCCCGTCGCACCCAGCCCCCCACCTCGTCGTGCTACTGTCGATGCGGACGGCTGGCCTATTGATGACGGCTCCACATACAACACCCCCACTGCACGCTCCGCAGCAGGCACGGAGGACTGGCCCTCCGAGCAATACACGCCACCCACTGGCTTGAAGGGGACTCCATCCAAATCAAAACGTAACACTCAAAAAGCGGCATCACACGCAGAGACCTCGTCAACGCGCGCAAAGGCGACAGCGCGTGCCCCATCTTCCTCACCATCAACCCCGACTCCTGCTGCCGCTCCAGCAGCTTCCGCATCTGTAAGTTCCGAGGCAACCTCCTCTGCTGGCCTTTCCAGCACAAGTGCTACTGCGGAAGACAACGCCAAAATGACTTTCCGTATCCAAGCCGGCGAACGCATGTCGGATGTCTTTGCACGCTGGGCCAATGCCACAGGCTGGCAAATGACATGGGAACCCGAAGACATCATTGCCATGGCTGATCTAAGTCTGGATGACACCCTGTCGGGAGCCATCAGCAAAGTTATCGATGCACTCAACCGGGGTGGTGCCAACATACAGGCAAGGTTCTATGATGCCAACCACATGCTGCGGATCATGGCGAGAAAGTAAATAAGATGCGAACGACATTCAAGATCAAGACCATCACCTTGTCCCTGTTACTGGTTTCACTCCTATCCATAACAGGATGCGCCACCAAACGGATTGCTCCTCTGAACAAGGAAGTCAAAGAGAATAACGACGAAGTCAATGCACGCCTGGATCAAATCAACGCCCCCAAGGCCAACCAACCTCTGGTGGATCGCGCAGAAGGATACTGGATCCCTGCGCGCAAGGTGCGTGATAACGAACTGCAAACCGCAGGACACAAAGCCACCAGCCGTCGCATTTCGATCAATCGTGACTTTCGCAACATACAGGACATTGCCGAACGCTTGACACTGCTGATGGGCATTCCTATCTCGGTTGCACCGGAAGCGATTCCTGTCGGCACGGTCGACAACCGCACGACACCAGGCAATACACCAGTCACACCTCAAAGTATGCCCGGCATGATGCCTAGCATGGCCTTCATGCCCACCCTCCCCGGCACTACAGGCATTCCATTGAGTTATGACGGCCCTCTCTCCGGCTTTCTGGATGTCGTTGCTGCCCGTTTTGGTATCAGTTGGGAATGGACAGGGGATGGCATCCGCTTTTATCGTTTTGCCACAAAAACCTTCCGTATTGCGGCTCTTCCGGGTGATATTTCTGTCCAGAATACGGTTTCCAATACAACAGGTGGGACTGGGGGAGGCAGTGGCAGTGGTAGCGGGAGTAGCAGCTCCGCTTCCACAGAAGCCCAACAGAAGACCCAAGTGGATACGCGAATTTCCATCTGGGAAGGACTGGCCGAATCCATACGTGGCATGATGACGCAGCCGGGTGTCGGGACTAGTACCGCCATCGCCCGCATCGCCGTTACTCCCGCCACCGGCACCATTACTGTGACCGACACCCCCGAAGCCTTGGCACGCATCGAAAAGTTCATTGAACAGCAAAATATCGCCTTGACCCGACAGGTCATCGTCAATGTTCGTGTCCTTGCTGTCGAGCTCAACAACTCTGAGCAATATGGCATCAACTGGGGATTGGTCTATCAATCCATTTCAAAAAATGCCGGCATAAGATTCTCGAACGCCTTTGTTGACCCCGGTTCAGCAACGGGATCCAACCTTGCATTGAATGTACTCCCATCGGCAGAAGGAGCTAACCCTCGCCCATGGGGTAATACTCAGGCACTCATCAATGCCCTTTCAGGACAGGGACGCGTTTCCCAAATCACATCGGCATCCCTGACGACCCTCAACAATCAATCCGCCCCCTTGCAGGTCGGTCGCCAAACCACTTATCTGGCATCATCCACCACAACCGTCACACAGGGTGCGGGAGCCACCACCACACTCGAACCCGGAATGCTGACCACCGGTTTTTCGATGACCATCGTTCCGAACATTCTGGATCGTGGTCGCTTGATGCTGCAGTACGCCATTGACATTTCATCACTGGTAAGCATGTACACGGTCAACTCCAACAATTCGAGCATACAAGCACCGGATGTAGACACCCGTAACTTCCTGCAACGCGTCATGCTCAATACCGGTGACACCCTCGTCATGACAGGCTTTGAACAAAACACCTTAAACACAACCTCGACCGGTATGGGAAGTGCCAAGAACCCCATGCTTGGGGGCGGCGTAAATGGGAAACGTAATCGCAGCATACTGGTCATCCTGATACAACCGATCACGGCGGACTGATCACAATGACGCGCGAGCATCTTCCGGCCGACCAGCCGGGCTCTGCAATAAATTCCCAGACATTCGAGTTCGGAAAACGAACCTTTGTCTCGGGTCTTTTCTGGCAGCCGTTGCCCGGCTCAACGGCCAAGCAGCGAACAGCAGAAATCCAGAAAATGTCGCAGGAGCAAGGTTTCGACCTGGCTGTCCTGCGTACTACAGGTGTCCCTCAGGTTGGTTTTGCTGCGGTTGCGGATGGCGTCAAATCCGGCATGCTCTCGGCGGCTGCCATGGTTTCGAAATCGCTCGAAATGGCGAATCGCGACCGCAGCTTCCTGTGTGCCATACCGGTACCCGGAGGAAAATGGCTCTATGTCGCCCAGCGCGAAGGCGTGCTACTACACGATGGCGACATGCTCAGCACGGAGGAGAACGTCCAGACACGCATGATGTCGGATCTCTCTTTGCTCGAATGGCAAACGGTTTTCGCCCCCTCTCATTGGGGTGTTCCCAACGCCATCCAGCGATCTTTTGAAGATCTGCTCCCCAAATCAGGCTCAAAATACAGCTTCAAGAAATGGTGGGAAGTTCGCCCCATCCGCCGCAACTGGCTGACCGATCTACACGTCAAGACCCCAATCGTGGGTATCCTCACCACATTGGCGATTGCAACAATTGCCTATTATGGCTGGCAGCACTACACAACCCAGAAAGAACTTGAAGAGATGGCACGCAAGGAAGCCGAAGAACAGGCTGCCCGTGCCGCTGCTGTCGACAATCAACCCTGGAAAAAACAGCCTCCCGCAGAACAATTCATTGCCGCGTGCAATCATGCCTTGTCACAGGTTCAGAACTACTGGCCTGCCGGATGGGATCCTGATAATGCCCTATGCGAAAAAGACAAACTGGTCTTCAACTGGACAAGACAGGAAAGCGGTCGTGTCGAATATCTTCTGTCTGCACAGCCCGCCGCCAGCGTTTCCATCGATGGAAACAAAGCTTCATTGACCATCCCTCTGGAAGAAATCAAAGGGGTCAATGATGTCCTACCCAAGGAAAAGGAGCGTATCCTTGAACTTATCAGTGTGGCTCAACGCTATGGTATCGATTTCAAATTCCAGACGCTCCAAGAAACTCAAGCTGTATTAGGGGAACCCACAGATGTAGCACCCACATGGCAAACCCAGTCATGGAACATCACCGATTTTTATCCCGCCCCCAGTACAATCATCCCACTTTTCGACGGCCCGGGTTTCCGGATTACCCTAATCAAACTATCCTTTGCTGAAGGCATCATGAAATGGACCATGGAAGGAACGCAGTATGCACAACCGTAAACTGATTCC
>CAYTHB010000040.1:0-24081 GCA_964437515.1 uncultured Sterolibacterium sp. | reverse complement strand
ACGGGAATCAGGGAAATGCTGTCGCCACCCATGAGTGTTCGTCCAAAAGTAAAATAGCGGCCATTCTAATCAATCCGCTCTATTTCCTTTTTTATGGATTTCATTTTCATTGATGATATGCGTGTCGAAGCACACGTGGGCATTTTTCCGCGTGAGCGTGCGGCAGCGCAGACGCTGGAAATCAGTCTGACCTTTGGTGTGCCGGATGCCGCAGCCAAGAATGACGATATCAGTGACACCATACGCTATGACGAAGTGATCGAACGCATCCGCAAGGAGTTGTCGACACGACAGTTCAATCTGCTGGAAACGCTCGGCGAGTACGTCATCGCCTTGATGCTCGATGAG
The DNA here is from genome assembly GCA_964437515.1 of uncultured Sterolibacterium sp. Classification (GTDB taxonomy): domain Bacteria; phylum Pseudomonadota; class Gammaproteobacteria; order Burkholderiales; family Rhodocyclaceae; genus Sterolibacterium. The sequence continues at coordinate 23,733 of CAYTHB010000040.1, read as the reverse complement.
TTTGGCGCACCTTGGGTCAAGATTTCCATCGCCAAGCTGGGGATCATGAAAGGCGTGCGCCGTGTGGGCGTGCAGATCGAACGCAGTAAAGCAGGTTGAGAGTGTGAATGTGTGATTGTGTGAGGTACTGAAATTGACGTTGTATTGGAATTTCAGACGCCTTCTGTCGCTCAGGATTTTTTGTGATCCAATGATCGCAACATCGCCTCACGCAAGATGGCGTTCAATCGGGTTTGATACCCGCGCCCCTGACTTTTGAGCCAGGTCAGTACGTCTGAATCAATCCTCACTGAAGCGTGGGTCTTGACCGGCTTAAAAAAAGGATTGGGGACGGCGCGCGCCCAGAATGCTTCATCCAGCGGTGGAATATCACTGTAGTCGATTTCGCTATCCGGCATCTCGGACAATGCCTTGAGTTCCGCCTTGCGCTTATCAGTCAGTGACGGCAACTGCCCTTGCTTGTGCCTAACCCTGCTCATAATATTTCCTTTCCTTTCAACCTAGAAACCGTAGTTGGACGCCTTCGAGTGTGCGTTTTATGGGCTGTCTGGCAAGGCGCGATGAGGCGCATGGTCACTCCCTGCAACGAAGAGCAACGCGGACAGACAGCCCATAAAACGTGCAATCGACGGCGTAGTGTACTCATTCGCAAGGTGAAGGTAATAGATAATGAAAAACATACAGCATGAGTGGAATTTGTGATGATGATAAGCGGTCAACTGCGGTTTCTAGGTTCAATCTGCTCGACGCGCACTGATGATGCGTACAACCTCAATGCCATCATCCTCCGAGTACACCGTGTGTGCTACCAGTAGCAGCAAGACGCCCCCCACGGCACCGATGGTTTGCCAACGTTGCTCACCGTTCTCAATGCGGTCTTGCTCAGATACGGCAAAAGGATCATCAAAAACCAGCGCAGCTTCCTCGAATTGGATGCCATGCTTGCGAAAATTGCTTTCCGCCTTCTTGTCATCCCACTCAAAGTATCGCTCCATTTGTTTATTGTAGCTTACGTTTGTATATACACAAATAAACCACAAAGCAGGAAAAACTGAAACTCCGTGAATCGGAAAGAAACGAAGGGAGTTTGACTCATTCCAGCCTCGACGGACGGAGGGGGATGCTAACCGCGCGGATGATGTTGCGCGTGTAGTTGCTTCAAGCGTTCGCGTGCCACATGGGTGTAAATCTGCGTGGTTGAGATGTCGGCATGTCCCAGCAAGAGCTGCACTACGCGCAAATCTGCGCCGTGATTGAGTAAATGCGTGGCGAAGGCATGGCGTAGCACATGCGGCGAAATCGGTTTTTGGATGCCTGCGTGCAAGGCGCAACGCTTGATGATGTGCCAGAACATCTGGCGCGTCATTCCTCCGCTCCCTCCGTTATTTCCGGTCTTGATCTTGCGATGCGCGGTAATGAACACGGCATCGCAAACGCGCCCGGCGAGCAGTTGTGGACGGGCTGTCTCCAGATAGCGTTGCAACCAGTCGGCGGCGACTTCACCCAGCGGGACGAGCCGGGTTTTGTCACCTTTGCCCTGGATGCGCACGATGCCTTCATTGAGACTCAATTCAAACAGCCGCAGTGATACCAATTCACTCACGCGCAGGCCGCTGGCATAGAGTAACTCCAGCATGGCACGATCGCGCAAACCCAAAGGTGTATCGAGATCAGGCGCGGCGAGCAGGGCTTCGACTTCCGCTTCGCTCAATGTTTTTGGAAAACGCTGCGGCAAACGTGGCTGCTCGATATTGAGCAAGGGATCATGTGCGAGCACACCTTGCCGCCGTAGAAATTGGTAAAAACGCCGGAATGCAGCGTGCAGCCTGCGCTGGCTGGCGGGCTTGGGTGCATGTCCCTCGTTGCGTTGATGCAAGCTGGCAAGGTAATCGCGTACCTGGGTTTCGTCGACTTGCGCCAAGGTGAGTTGCTGATCTGCCAGCCACGCGGCAAATAGGCGCATGTCACTACGATAGGCGGCAAGCGTGTTTTTCGCCAGACCATCTTCCAGCCAGAGGGTGTCGGCAAATTGATCGATCAGGGCTTCATCTGCAGCACAGGGGCTGGATGAGGTGGGGGCGTCTGGTGAAGGATTCACCGCATCCCTTCGTGAGCCAGTAACCAACGCTTGATGTCCAGCAACAAGCCACCGCGCTCACGATTGAAACCGCCTAGCCCGCCATTCTTGGCGATGACACGATGACAGGGAATGATGAGCGGGTACGGATTCGCGCCGCATGCTCCGCCCACGGCGCGGGGTGCGCTGTGCAGTGAGGTGGCCAATTCGCCATAGTGACGTGTTTCGCCGCAGGGAATCGCACTGATCTGTGCCCAGACCTGCCGCTGGAAGGGTGTACCTGCCGGTGCCAGCGGAAGTGCGAAAACGAAATGAGGATTCTTGAGCCAAGCACGCAACTGGTGCGTCGTTTCCTGTGCCAGCAGATTATCGGTAAAGATTTCTTTTTGAGCAGGCAGAAACTCGATTTCAAAAATTTCATCGGTACTGCAACGGATACCCAGCGAAAAACCGGTGACGGTGACGATGGCCTGGTATGTTTTCATGCCAATCTCTGCGCTGGCATTCACGATCTTCATGATCGATTTTCATTCAATAACTGGCTGGGTACTTGTACGGGAGGGGGCGCCGGAAGTTCCTGGTTCCAATGCGGTTGCCTGCGCCATGCAGCGGGGTTGAGATTGTGCAATAGCGTTTGAAAGGCGCGGGTGTCCGTTTTGGGTAAACGAATGAACTGCACCGTCATACAGGCAAAATGCCAGCCTGTCAGTGTCAGTTGTGGCAGATCACTGAGGATAGCCCAGCATTTTTTTGCGATTCCAGGTTCGTTTTCCAGTGACAGGGGCTGATAGCCAAAGGCGCGCATCGTCTTGCGGTTGAAGGCCTCCGTCAGTCGTATCCACGCAGGCGACAAGGTGTCCTGCCAACGCTGTTTCTTTTCCTGTGGGCGATGTGAGGCTTCCATCAGCCATGGAAAAGGAATGCCATCATTGTCCGGCAGGTGATCGACATGGTGTAGTACGTTGTCACTCCATGCGACACCGATGTAATTCAGTATCCGGCGTAATTCGTTTTCGGGGTGAGCGATCAGTTCTTCGAGCTTCACGGCGAGTATCCGATCGCCATAGTGGGTGATGCGTTCCATATTGACGCGCACCATGACATTGGCACCGATGATGCTGGATGTCGACCACGGCATGGTGTAGTGTGAATGTACGACAGCGCGTGGATCGCGCACCATGTGAATGATGCGGGCATCGGGGTAGTCTCGCAGCAGCTTCGCCAGATGCTCCGTCAGTAGAGGGCCTTTCTCTCCGTAATGCGCCTTTCCATATTGAGCCGCCTTGCATTGCAGGATACGTTGATAGACCTGCGAAAAATCCTTTTCTCCAAAATCATGGGGCAAGGTATCCAGCACTTTCTGCGGTTCCATGCGTAACCAGGCGTAGGAGAAGGTGTGGAAGAATTGATAAAGGCGTGTTCGGAAGCTCCCCCGAAAATTTTCCATCCAGAAGTGATAGCTGACTTCTTCACAGATGTAGATGTCCGGATGCGCATTGAGCATGAAGCGAATCAATGTCGTCCCCGACCGGCCATTACCGAGGATGAAGATCGGCGGTGTCGGGGAGTTCGATGACATTGATGAAGGGGGAATCAAAAATACGTGGTGTTAGTGCGTGGTATTACTTGCTGTTTTTCAGTGAGTCACGAATCTCACGCAGCAGCAGTACATCTTCAGGCGTTGCTGGAGGCGCTGCAGGTGTTTCGCGCTTGAGGCGATTGATCTGCTTGACCATCATGAAAATGATGAAGGCCAGTATCAAAAAGTTCAGCGCAATCGTCATGAAATTCCCATAAGCAAAGACAGGGATACCGGCTTTCTTGACTTCGGCCAAGGTCATTGCGACCCCCGGAGGCACATCTTTTAGCGCGATGAAATAATTGCTGAAGTCCAGACCACCCACCACACGTCCGACCAAAGGCATGATGAGGTCGGCGACCAGTGAGTCGACGATCTTGCCGAACGCCCCACCAATAATGACCCCGACCGCCAGATCGACGACGCTTCCCTTGACGGCAAATTCCTTGAACTCCTGAACGATACTCATGTTTTTCCCTGTTATTTTTTGTAAGGGGTTTATTTGAAAAGCAGTGTATTTTACGCACCGATTCAGTTTCTGCGTTCACTCGATAGATTCTTCTTGCTTCCTATGCCGCCCATTGCTGTTCCTGACGACGCCCAAAACAAGACGCATCGATACCTCAAAAAAGTGGGCCGGGTTTGTGTGGCCATCGTTTTTGGCGCATTGTTCGTCCTTCTGACGGTCTTGTTTACGGTGACACACTTGAGTGCCGAAACAACGGAGCACCTGCTCAATCGTTTTCTTCTTGCCTCCAAACACCGCACATTGAAAATGGAAACGGCACCGCGCCTGAGTGTGTGGCCGATGCTGGAAGTTCAACTGGGGCCTTGCACACTCTCCGAACGAAACAGCGCGACACCGTTTGCACGTATCGAAGCGCTTGAGTTGTCGATACCGTGGACACCTTTGTTTGAAAAACAGGTGCGCATCCCCTCATTACGCATGGAAGGTTTATCGGTCACGATCACACGCGACAGTGCAGGGAAACTCAATATTGCTGATTTACTCGAACCCCGTTCTGATGCGGATACGGGCTGGCATTTTCGGATTGATCGCCTGTCGCTGGTGCAAGGCCATTTGCGCTGGCGCGATGACACGGCGGCTTCGTTGCGTGTGGTCGATATGGATCATCTGCAATTGAAAGCCGGACATGACAACCCAACAGGCCAGCAAAGTGCCTTGAAGGGGCAGATTGTGCTCTCCGGTCACGGCTATAGCCCCACGATGCCTGCACTGGATGCAAACATGACACTGACTTCAAACTACACACTGGATAAGTCAGTGCAGCATTACGCCGCACAGAACACTCAGGTCAACATTGATGGTCAGTATGAAAAGATGTTCGGGCACATCCTGTTGAACATTCAGGATGCGCGTCTGATGCCTCAGGCGGCAGAATTACACCAGCTGAGCCTCTCGTTAAAAACTCCCTTACATCATGGCTCCTTGCTTGTGCCTCGACTCAACGTATCCGCTCGGGCTGTTCAGACAGATAGCCTTCAGCTTGAGGCGAACAATATGTTTGAAAATAATGTGCAGACGAAAGTCCGAATCGCCACACCACTCACGGTGAGTTTCGAAAATCACATGCTGGCGTTTAATTTGAATGCGCTGGAAACACAGTTGAACATCGTTGCCCCACAACATTTTGCACATCCTCTGAACCTTGTCGGCTCGGGGAGTGTGCAGGCTGAAATAGCACAAGATTCATCCCTAAAAATGGCAGCACAACTTCAAGGGCAGGTCGATAAAAGTCCCTACAGCCTCCATCTGAAACTGGCGCGTGCCGCACAGTTCCGCGTCGAGACAGCATTGGATATCGAGCGTCTCAATCTGGACTCATTGCTGAAGCCATCTGTGGCTTCAGCATCAAAAACGGGACAGGATTCCAAATCCAAGCTCACATGGGCTGTTTCCCCTAATCTGGATTTTGAGGGGAAACTCCATGCAGGAACACTGACGTTTTCAGGAATACAGATGCAGCAGTTGAATCTCGTCGCGACATCAAAAGATGGACGATTGAAAATCCAGACGCAATGATTTTCAGCTTCGGTAATCTGCATTGATCTTTACATAATCGTAAGAGAAATCGCAGGTCCAGACCTTGCCTTGCGCTGTGCCACGTCCCAGATCAATGCGGATGACAATTTCAGCGGGTGCCATCTCGCGTGCGCCATCGGCTTCCTGATAGCTGGCGGCACGTCCGCCGTTTTCCGATACAAGGGTGTTTCCGAGCCATAACCGGACTTTAGCGACATTCAGATTGTTCAGCGAAACGTGAGCTTGCGCGGCATTACCAATGGCAGCGAGGATACGACCGAGGTTGGGATCGGATGCGAAGAATGCCGTTTTGACCAAGGGGGAGTGGGCAATGGCATAACCGACGGCTTTGCATTCAGCCACATCACGACCACCTTCAACGGCGATTTCGATGAACTTGGTTGCCCCTTCGCCGTCGCGCACAATGGCTTGCGCCAGTTCGGCCGCCACGGCAATGAGTGCTTCGCGCAATGGAGCGTAATCGGCATGAGTTGCATCGGTGATTTCGGTGTTGCCCGCGGCACCAGTGGCCATCATGATGAAAGAATCATTGGTGGAAGTGTCGCCATCCACGCTGATGCAGTTGAAAGAAGCATCGGCCGCTTCTTTGACCAGTTGATCGAGGAGCGATTGAGAAAGAGCGGCATCGGTGGCTACGAAGCCCAGCATGGTGGCCATATTGGGCTTGATCATGCCTGCACCCTTTGAAATCCCAGTGACATGAATCGCGTGGCCACCCAGCTGGATTTGCCGTGAGGCCACTTTGGCGACGGTGTCCGTCGTCATGATGGCATGAGCCGCGTCATGCCAGGCTTGTGCATCACCGCGCAAGCCTGCGTGGCACGGTGGCAAACCCGCCTCGATACGTTCGACGGGGAGCGGTTCCATGATGACGCCCGTGGAAAACGGTAATACCTGACGCGCTTCAAGCCCCAATAACTTTGCGGCTGCCTGACAGGTTGCTTGTGCTGCAAGCAAGCCTGCTTCTCCCGTTCCTGCATTGGCAATGCCGGTGTTGATGACGAGTGCGCGTATATCGCCGATGACGAGATGTTGTTTGCAGACTTGTACGGGTGCGGCACAAAAACGGTTTTGTGTGAATACGCCGGCCACGCGGCTACCGGCCGACAGTTCGATCAAGGTCAGATCACGACGATTGGGTTTGCGGATGTTGGCCTCGGTCATCCCCAGACGCACACCGGCAACGGCATGGAGTGTGGAAGCAGAAGGCGTGGCGTAATTGACGGGCATGATGAATCACTCCTGATGTGATGGTGTGGCGGCAAGTTCGTCTGTGCCAAAGACCGTCTGCCACAAGGTTCGCACGGTTTGTACACGATCGGCGACTTCGGCGGGGGTGACATGGGCTTTGGCGTTGTTGAGTCGAGCGATATGTTGCAGACGGCGATAGTCGCGGTAGGCATTGCGGGCGGCTTCGGCGAGTGAAGAGGGGATGAGTCCGAGTTCTCCGGCAATGCCCAATAGGGCGATATTGCCCAGATTGCCGGTAAGCTGAGGGTATTCGTTGGCATAAGCCAGCACGAGATATTGCACAATGAATTCCACGTCGATCAGTCCGCCGCGATCATGTTTCAAGTCAAAGGTGGCGGCTGTTTGATCGGGAGGAGTTGCGTGGCTGTCGAGCATTTTCTGGCGCATCATCATCACTTCGTGGCGCAGATGGGTGCGATCGCGAGCTTGGCGCAGAATCTCATCGCGTATGCTTTCAAACGCTGTACCGATGTCTCGATCGCCGGCAGAAAAACGCGCACGAGTCAGTGCTTGATGCTCCCAGACCCAAGCGGATTCCTGTTGGTATTGACGCAAGCCTGCGAGCGTGACGACCAGCAGTCCGGATTCTCCGTTGGGTCGCAAACGCAGATCGGTTTCAAACAAAATTCCCGCAGCAGTCTGACTGGAGAGCCAAGTGCTCAAGCGGGTTGCCAGTCGGGCATAGTTTGCAGCGGCATCCGGATGTGTGTCGGCATCATCCATGATGAACATCAAATCAAGATCGGAGGCATAGCCGAGTTCCTTGCCGCCCAGCTTGCCGTAGCTGATGATGGCGAAGCGTGGTACGTCGACATGACGTTTGCCGATTTTTCGCCAGGCAAACTTCAAGACCAGTTCCAGGATCAGATCGGCCAGTGCGGAAAGATGATCGGCCAGCTTTTCGACGGTGAGTACGTCATTGATATCCTGCACCAGCAAGCGGAAAACCTGTGCGTGATGAGCCTCGCGCAGAATGTCCATTTGTTGTTCCGTATCCGGTTCTGCAGCATCCAGCGTACGTTCGAGCGATGCACGAAAAGCCGCCCAGTCGGGCGCTACATCAAGAATGCGTGGATCGAGCAACTCGTCGAGCAGCAAGGGGTGGCGTTTCAGAAAATCAGATGCCCAGAGTGAGGCTGCAGCCAGTTGTGCGAGTTTTTTCAATGCTTGGGGATATTGAAGCAGTAGCGAAAGATAGGCCGGACGACGGCTGACCGCTTCAAGCAGATCGAGGATGCGCGTCAGCGCGGCATCAGGTTGTGTTGTAAGGGAGCAGGCCTCGATGACACGTGGTGCCAGCGCATCAAAGCGGCTGCGCGTGGCTTCGGGCATTTGCTGGTAACGGCTGCCTTCCCGTAAGGCCGACAGGCGCTGTGCTAAAGACAGACCGTCGTGATATCCCCGCCCAATCAGTTGTGCAGCGGTTTCCTTGAGTCTCTCTGCGGCGTCACCAGCAGGCGTAACAGATTGCCAGAGATCGTCTTGTGTCTCTTTGTCCTTGTTGGGATCGGAAAAGACTTGCTCGAAATGTTGTGCCACGCGCTGGCGGTGGTCATCTAGTTCGGCCAGTAAAGCAGCATAACTTTCAAACCCCATGGCTTGTGCAACGCGTGCTTGATCTTCGTGTTTTTCCGGCAGGCTATGGGTTTGTGCATCATCGAGATATTGCAGACGATGTTCGAGACGGCGCAGAAAATGATACGCATGGTTCAGTTCAGCCACGACATCCATGCCAAGCTGCTGGCGTTCGGCGAGCAAGGCGAGCACCGAGAGCGTCGGGCGAATTTGCAAGGGGGTATCACGCCCTCCCCGAATGAGCTGGAAAACCTGTGCAATGAATTCGATTTCACGGATACCGCCGGGACCTAGCTTGATGTTTTCCGCCATTTCCTTGCGTGCCACTTCACGACGAATCTGCGCATGTAATTCGCGCATCGCATTGATGGTGCCGAAATCCAGATATTTACGGAAAACAAAGGGACGACGCAGACTTTCCAGTGTGGCCAACCAGTCTGTCCATGCGGCGGATTGCTGCACATCTTCGGGAGGCATGGGGCGCGCTTTGATCCAGGCATAACGTTCCCATTCGCGTCCCTGCGTGATGAAATAGTTTTCCAGCATGTCGAAGCTGCACACCAACGGCCCGGAGTCGCCATTCGGGCGGAGCCGCATATCGACACGAAAGACCTGACCTTCGCCCGTGACATCGGCAATGGCGTTGATTAGTGCGCGCCCCAAACGGGTGAAAAAATCGAAATTGTCGATACGTTTGCCTGTGCTGCCGTCGGGGGTGATGCCATCGGTTTCACCGTCTTCGGGATACACAAAAATCAGGTCGATGTCCGAAGATACATTCAGTTCACGTCCGCCGAGTTTGCCCATGCCGATGACGATCATCTGCTGCGCCTGACCTTCCGCATTACGCGGTGTGCCATAACGTGCAATGAGTGTCTGGGTCAGTACCGTTTGCGCCGTCGCCACCGCAATTTCGGCAATCTGAGTCATGCATTCGGTCACTTCGGCGAGCGTCGCCAGTCCTGCCAGATCGCGCGCGACCAAGCGGGCATAGGCACGGCGTTTGAGCTGGCGCAATGCGGGCTTCAGACTGGATTCATCGAGGGTCTCTGGCAAAAAACTCCGTAGAGCTGCGCCGTCTAGCGGGGTATGCAGATGAGCAAGTGTTTCTATGCGTAGCGTTGGTTGCGCCTCAAGCAGACGTGTCAGCGCACGCGAGCCGGGCAGAACCGCATCGAGAATTTCGGCAGGCGTTTGTGTGGGAGTCATTCGGGTAAAATTTGAAGATTGCACGGGTCTTTCGGTCAAGCTGCCATTCTATTGCGCACCTGTTATTTTTTGGCGGTGATGATTTTTGATGCGTCATATTGTTTGCATCAAACCTATTGAAGGGATGGCACTTCTTCAACGCTGACACGATCTGAAAAACCGGAAAACCTGCTTACGCCATACGAATCAAAGATTTCTGTCATCGAAACCAATCAAATTCCGCTTGCTGTTTCCGCGCCAGCTTCCGCATTGCCGGAGGCGCGGATGCGCCTGTTCAAACGGATGCTCAGACTGGGCATCCGTCTGGCCGTGCTGCTTTATTTCGTTCTGGCTTTGCTGATATTGGGGCTGCGCTATGCAGTCTTACCTCATATCGAAGATTACCGATCGGATATTGAGCGTGCGGTATCGTCATCGCTGGGTCTGCCGGTGACGGTTGCCCGTATCGATGCCCATTGGCAAAGCTGGCTGCCCTACTTGGCTTTGCATCGTCTTGAGGTGCATGATCGTGAAGGTCGTCCGGCATTGGCGTTCGACAACGTCGAGGCCGAGTTGTCGTGGTCTTCCCTGTTTTATTTCGAGCCTCGTTTTTATCGGCTTGAAATTCTGTCACCCTCACTCGATATCCGGCGCGATGCCAGCGGACATTTTTTCATCGCGGGATTGCCGCTGACCACGCAGACGAAGACAGACACGACCTTTGCCGACTGGTTGCTGGCTCAGCGTCGCATCATCATCCGGAATGCGAATATCGTCTGGCACGACGACCAACGCGGTGCGCCTGCGCTGGCATTGAAGAATATGGATTTCCAGCTTCAGAATAATGGGCATCGGCATCGCTTCGGATTGACAGCCGAGCCACCGCGCGAGTTTGCATCGCGACTGGATATCCGAGGAGACTTCAAAGGAGATGATCTGAACCGGTTGGAAGACTGGGCGGGGCTTGCTTATGCCGATCTCGATTACGCCGATCTTGCCGTCTGGCAACAGTGGATCAATTATCCGATCGAGTTGCATCAAGGCAGCGGTGCGCTACGTTTGTGGCTGGAAGTGACACAAGGAAAATCAACTCAGGCAACGGCTGACATCGCCTTGCATGATGTGCAGATGCGATTGGGGAAAGCCCTGCCGCTGATTGATTTGCCCACCTTGACCGGCCGCCTTTCAGGGGCGCGAACGGTGTCGGGATACCGTCTGAATGGAAAAAACCTGGCTTTGCAAACACAAGACAGCATTGTTTTTGCACCCACTGATTTTCAATTTGAGTGGAAGGAGAATGCTGCAACAAATCCCTCGGGAGCCAGCGGCGTATTCAACGCCAGCACTCTGGACTTCGATGCGCTGGCACGTCTGGCGGCGCATCTTCCCTTTGATGCAGCGACCCGTAAGCAGTTGGTGGATTACGCGCCACGGGGACACCTCCTGGATCTGAAAACTCACTGGAAAGGCAGCTATAACGCCCAAGGAGAATTGCGTCCCGAACAGTACGGGATCGAAACGCGCTTTCAGGAATTGGGCATCAATGCGCAAGGGGCACTACCCGGCTTTACGGGCTTGAGTGGCCGCGTGAGGGGGAACGAACAGGGTGGAACTTTTCAACTGGATAGCCAGCAGGCCGCACTCGAATTGCCGGCTGTATTTGCCGAGGCGCGTATCGAACTAGGCTCGCTCAAGGCGCAGGCGCAATGGAAATCACAACAGAATGCCATTGAGCTTCAGTTGGAGAAGGCCACTTTTGAAAATCATGATGCGGCGGGCATGGCCAGTGGCACCTATCTTTATCGTCTTTCCGATCAAGGTGAAGCCAGTACCCCGGGTGAAATCGATCTCGATGCCCGACTGACACGCGGTCAGGGCAGTGCTGTTTGGCGATACATTCCGCTGGTGGTGGGACAAGAAGTGCGCGACTGGCTGCGCGATTCCATCATCGGAGGGAGCAGTCACAATACGACATTGCAGCTTAAAGGCGATCTGCGCCATTTTCCGTTTGCTGATGGCTCTGTCCCCGGCATTTTTTCGGTCAAAGGGGATTTTCAGGATGCCACACTGCGCTATGCGCAAAGTTGGCCTGCCATCGAAAACATCAGCGGATCGCTGGATTTTACGGGCAACCGTATGCTTATCAAGGCGCACAGTGCCACGATATATGGGGTACGGCTGACGCAGGTTGAAGCGGGTATCGACGATCTGAGCCAGATGGTGACGCCCTTGCATATACGAGGTCGAGCCACGGGTCCCACGGCTGATTTTCTGCGTTTCGTCGAAGCCAGCCCGGTCGGTGAAAGTATCGGCCACTTTACTGAGGACATGCGTGCGCAAGGGAATGGCACGCTGGATCTCAAACTGCTATTACCTTTGCCGGGTCTGGATAAGTCCCTCATCGAAGGGCACTATCAGTTCGCTAGCAATCGTCTCAACGTGGACGCAGATCTTCCACTGCTCGATGATGTTCAGGGAGGGCTGCGTTTTACAGGAGATGCCTTGCAGGCTGATCGGGTGCGCGCCACCTTGATGGGGATGCCGATCAGTGTCGATCTCAAAACAGTGGGCGGCGGAGCTGTCGCTGTGAATGTGGAGGGTGCGTTCAATCCTGCCGATGTGCGCAAGCGACTCACTTCCTCGCCTGCTTCTGCTGTGCTGGATCGTCTTTCTGGAAGCACTCCTTGGCATGGAAAGATATTGGCACGCAAGAATAACGCCGAAGTAGTAATCGAATCCGCATTGGTGGGGCTGGCGTCCACCTTGCCAGAGCCCTTTGCAAAAAATGCTGGCCATACGATGCCGTTACGGTTTGAACGTAAATCCCTCTCGGGTTCTGCTCCCGTAGCGAACAATGCATCGGCTTCCCTGTCGACGCGTGATCAGCTCGATCTGTCATTGGGTGAGGGGATTGCTGCGCGGTTTGTGCGCCGTCATGAACCTGACCAGAGCGTATCGCCTGTATTGGAGCGAGGCATCATCGCTATTGGCGAACCCTTGGTACTGCCTGACAAGGGTGTTGTTCTAGCCTTGAACATGAAAAAACTGGATGTGGATTCGTGGCGCAGTGTATGGGTGCGTCCGCTCAACACCCCCAACACACCCAATACTTCCAATGAGGATAAGGCATCGGATGCGTCACCTTTGCCCCTGACCGCGATTACGCTGAAAACCCAGACACTGGAGGCGAATGGGTACACCCTGGGTGATATCGACGCGCGTGCATCGCTCATGCGTGATGGCAGTTGGCGTGCCGACCTGAAAAGTCGTGATGTCACGGGAGAGCTTTTCTGGAAAGGGCAAGGCAGTGGTCGACTGGGTGCGCGTTTGAAGCAGCTCATCATTCATCAAGCACCTTCGACACAATCACATTCGCCCAAGTCGCCTAAGTCGGTCAGCGAGGTGAATGTCACGAATGTGGCAAACATGGCAAGCAACACACGCCCTGAAGACTTGCCCGGGCTGGACATCGAGGTCGAGCAGTTCACGTTGCGTGACAAGGCCTTGGGCAAGCTCAAAATTACCGCCGACAATCATGTCGGTGCCTGGGAGGCGAGGCTGGATATCGATAATGATGATGGTAGTCTCAGCGGGACAGGACGCTGGCGACCACGCACGACACAGGCTGACACACAGCTCAAATTCACCTTGACGGCCAAAAGCATCGAAAAGTTATTAACACGCTTAGGTTATGCCGATGCCGTCAAGCGCGGCAAGGCGACGATGGAAGGCCAAGTGTCCTGGAATGGTACGCCCTTTGCCATTGATTACCCGACATTGGGCGGCGCACTCAAGGTCAATGCAGAAAATGGCCAGTTCAATCAACTGGAGCCCGGCGTGGGTCGTTTGTTGGGGGTGTTGAGCTTGCAATCCCTGCCGCGACGTATCACACTGGATTTTCGCGATATCTTCAGTCAGGGCTTTGCTTTCGACAGCATCAACGGCAATATGACCATGAACAAGGGTGTGATCGAAACCCGCGATTTGCAGATCATCGGGCCGGCAGCCAAAGTCATGATGACGGGCAGTGCCAGCGTACCGCAGGAAACCCAGAATCTCAGAGTGCGCGTGCAGCCTGCGATCGGTGAATCGTTAGCGGTGGGGGCCATGATTGCACATCCGGCGGCCGGCGCATTGGCGTGGCTTGCTCAAAAAGTGTTGCGTGATCCGCTGGATCAGGCATTTGCCTATGAGTATGCCGTGACGGGGAGTTGGGCTGACCCCAAGGTGGATAAACTGTCATCGCCACCAACCGCCTTGCCGCGTATCGATACGCCCGCCGAAAAAAAGAATTGATGCCATGACACACGTTGCCGCCCTCCAGATGATTTCCAGCCCCGATGTTGCCGACAATCTCATCGTGGCTGAACGTCTAATCGCCGAAGCGGCGGCACAAGGTGCGCAGCTGGTCGCACTGCCTGAGTATTTTCCCCTGATTGGGGCGAGCGATGTGGCTCGTCTGTCTGCCCGTGAAACACTGGCACAAGCCGACGAGCAGCCGTCAGAGGCGACACCGATACAACGATTTTTATCGGAGAATGCAAAGCGTCACGGTGTCTGGATCGTGGGCGGTTCGATTCCGCTGACCGCAAACGATCCGGCACGTCTGCGCAATGCCTGTCTGGTGCTCGACTCCGAAGGCCGGCGGGTGGCGCACTATGACAAGATTCATTTGTTTGGCTTTCAGCGCGGTGAGGAAAGCTATGATGAAAGCCTGAGTATTGAGGCAGGAGAAACGCGAAGACTGACCTCATTTGTGTTCAACACAGGTGAAAGCTCTTGGCGTGTGGGGCTGGCCATTTGCTACGATGTGCGTTTTCCAGAGTTGTTTCGTACTATGGATGAAGTGGATCTTCTCGTCATTCCTGCTGCCTTTACCGAAACGACGGGACGCGCTCATTGGGAATTGCTGCTGCGCGCGCGCGCCGTTGAAAACCAGTGCTATGTCCTGGCCGCAGCGCAGGGAGGGCAACATCCCACCGGGCGGCTCACACATGGCAACAGTATGCTGATTGATCCTTGGGGCGATGTTGTTGCACGCATGGACAAAGGAACAGGCATTGTTTTGGGGGAAATGGAGCAGGCACGTTTGACTGAGGTGCGCACCAGTCTTCCGGCACTGCGCCATCGCAGAATTCGATAATGATTGAAAATGAAAAGGTATGAATACTGATATGACGACCCGTAGCGGAAGTACAAAATTGGCACAGCAACATTTTCGTATTGCAGAAAAACATCTGCTCCTGCCTTACCATCTCACGCCCATGCGTCTCGATGGGATATTTTCTCAAATGCTCGCGCATCGGATTGATTATGCCGATCTGTATTTCCAGTACGCACGCTCGGAAGGATGGAGTCTGGAGGAGGGGATTGTCAAATCGGGAAGTTTCAATATCGAGCAGGGTGTCGGTGTGCGTGCCGTCAGCGGTGAAAAAACGGCATTTGCCTACTCGGATGACATCAGTCTGCAAGCCTTGAAAGATGCTGCACAAGCGACGCGTTCGATTGCCTCACAAGGTGGGCGTGGGATTGCACCTTTGTTGCGGCACGGATCACGGCTACCTGCATTGAAGCCGCTTTATCCGACACAGGATCCCATTGCCGCCTTGGCTGATACCGAGAAAGTTCGCTTGCTGGAAACGCTCGAAGGCCATGCGCGTGCTGCTGACCCACGTGTTGTTGAAGTCATGGCCAGCTTGGCGGGGACATGGGAAGTTGTGATGGTTGCGCGTAGCGATGGCCATATGGCTGCGGATATCCGTCCTCTGGTGCGCATGTCGGTGACAGTCATCATGGTTGAAAAAGGCCGACGTGAAATGGGTTCGGCAGGCGGGGGCGGTCGCTTCGATTATGCGTATTTCACGGATGCCGTGTTGCAGGATTACGCCCGAAAAGCCGTTCATCAAGCCAGCGTGAATCTCGCGGCAAAGCCCGCACCCGCCGGTGCGATGACCGTCGTATTGGGACCCGGCTGGCCGGGCATCCTGCTGCATGAAGCGATTGGTCATGGACTGGAGGGTGATTTCAACCGTAAGGGAAGTTCGGCATTTTCGGGACGTATCGGTGAGCGAGTGGCAGCTTCGGGGATTACCGTGGTCGATGATGGCACCTTGCTGGATCGACGGGGCTCGCTGTCAGTGGATGACGAAGGTAATCCGGGGCAATGCACCACGCTCATCGAAGATGGCATTCTGGTGGCTTACATGCAAGACACGCTCAACGCCCGCCTGATGGGTGTGCCTGTCACGGGCAACGGCCGACGCGAGTCGTATGCGCATCTGCCGCTCCCTCGTATGACGAATACCTACATGCTCAATGGGGACAAGGATCCACAAGAAATCATTGCTTCGGTGAAGAAAGGGCTGTACGCCGCCAACTTCGGTGGAGGCCAGGTGGATATCACGAGTGGCAAATTTGTGTTCTCGGCCGCTGAAGCCTATCTGATTGAAAACGGAAAAATCACGACACCGGTCAAAGGTGCGACGCTCATCGGCAACGGCCCCGAGGTTTTGCAGCATGTCAGCATGATCGGCAACGATATGGCGCTCGATCCGGGTGTGGGGACGTGCGGCAAGGAAGGTCAGAGTGTGCCGGTGGGGGTGGGGCAGCCGACATTGAAAATTGATGGTCTGACCGTCGGAGGTAGTTCGATTTGAACTTGAGAGGACATCACATTGCCATTATTGCGATTGTTGTCCTTCTGATATGGACGTGGAATCGTCACACTCAGCATCAGCGTGATGAAAGAGCGAGTGCCATTCAGCAAATCTCGCTGACGGCGACCACGTTTGATGAGCAGCCCCTGCAAACCGAAACACATCGCCCACACTTTGATTTCAAGGGCTATCGCATTCAGCCCTTAGCCAATTTTGTGATTCGGGCGCGCGTATTGTCGCGGGAGGATTATGCGTTGGATGCGGGTTCGAAACTATCGCCCGTCGATCTGGCACTGGGATGGCAACGCATGGCGGACCCTGAAGTCTACAAAGTGCTGAATATTACTCAGGGTGGTCGTTGGTATCGCTATTCATGGCGTAATGAGCCGCCGATTCCCCCACAGGAAATCATTGAGTCTTCTGCCAATATGCATATGATTCCAGCCAACGAAAGTGTTGAGCTCGTATTGAAGCAGGCGCATGAAGGCGACTATGTTCGCATCAAGGGAATGCTGGTGGAAGCTACGACGGACAAGGGCAGGCATTGGCGTAGTTCGCTGACGCGTTCTGATTCGGGGGATGGCTCATGCGAACTGATTTTTGTTGAGGCGGCGTTTGTTGAGTAAGATGAACTTCTTCCATGTAACGAAGCAGCGGAGTCCGCCATGAAAAAAACAGAAGATCAACGTCATTTTTGGCGTGCTGCCTTTCACAGTCCGGCACGATTGACGTTTGCGAATGGGGTGACGCACGAAAGTCAGGTGTGCGACCTCTCCCTCAAGGGCGCATTGCTGGAAATACAGGGGGAAATTCCTTGCAAGACAGGTGAGCGCTGCCGTTTGCAGATCGATCTGTCACCCGAAGTTTTCATCCGGATGCAAACGACTGTCCGGCATGTTCATGGGCAGCGTGTGGGGCTGCATTGCGATGAAATCGATATCGACAGCATGACTGCGCTACGTCGATTGGTGGAGCTGAATTCGGGAGATGTCAGTCTGTTGGAACGCGAACTTGTCCGGTTGATACAGGATTCATGACAGAGGTTTGCCGTCCTTGGGCTTCTCTTTCTCAGTGGGTGCCTTGGCATTTCCCCTTGCAGGATAGCCGCTCTCATCGAGCAAGCGGCTCCACGCACCTTCCTCATAGCCTTTGGTCGATTTTTCACCGGCCTTGAGTACGGGAACAAACAAATCCCTGGAACCCGTGGCTGTGCGAAATTCGGTTCCATCCGACTCGGTACGAATGACTTTTTCCGTATAAGGTGCGCCCCGCCGATTCAGCAGGTCGCGTGCCTTTTTACAGTTTTCCTCACAGTTGTCGCTGGTGTAGAGCGTCAGTGGTGCATTCTTGACTGCTTGCGCGGTCTCGTAGGAAAAAGCGCCTCCAGTATCGATGACATTAGGGCCCTTGAGTTTTTTCATTTCCAGATTTTTGACCTCGGACGGCACAGGTGGCTGGTCGGTGTAATGCACCCGTCCATTCTTGTCGATCCATCGATAGGTCGTTTGTGCCCAGATAGAAGACGACAGTAGTATCAAGATTGAAGTTGCGAACAATTGCCGATGGAAAGCGCGCGAGGCCATAAGAGTTGTCCCTGAACGTGTCGATGATTATGGCTGCGTAGCCACCATGCCGTTATGGCGCAACAAGGCATCCACACTTGGCTCACGGCCGCGATAAGCGCGAAAGGAATCGAGGGCAGGACGTGAGCCGCCGACGGCAAGTATCTCGCGCCAGAATTTTTTACCCACCGTGGCATCAAGCACACTGCCCGAATGGCTGGCGATTTCTTCAAAAGCCGCATAGGCATCGGCAGAGAGCACTTCCGCCCATTTGTAGCTGTAATAGCCCGCCGAATAGCCGCCAGCAAAAATGTGCGAAAAG
The DNA here is from genome assembly GCA_964437515.1 of uncultured Sterolibacterium sp. Taxonomy (GTDB): domain Bacteria; phylum Pseudomonadota; class Gammaproteobacteria; order Burkholderiales; family Rhodocyclaceae; genus Sterolibacterium. The sequence goes on along the minus strand of CAYTHB010000040.1, from coordinate 5,458 downwards.
CTGTGTGGAAAACGCTGCCATTCGGGCGGAATGATGACCGCCACTTCCTTGCGTACCTCCGCCAATAGTTGCAGCACGGTTTGTGAGCCGTGCGGCTGAAAATCACTGTGCAGGCGTAGATCAAAAAGGGCGAATTCAATCTGGCGCAAGGTGGCCAGGCCACTATGAAAATTCTTGGCGGCCAGCATCTTGTCATATAGGGCGCGCGGCAGGGTTGCGCCGCTGTCGACATGACGTGTCATGCCGGCAAGCACTTCCCATTCCCAGCAGAAATTTTCCATGAACTGGCTGGGCAATTCGACCGCATCCCACTCCACGCCATGGATGCCCGACACCGCCAGTTCTTCAACTTCGGTGAGCAGATGATGCAGGCCATGGCCGCATTCGTGGAACAGGGTGATGACTTCATCATGGGTGAAGCAGGCCGGTTTGTCGCCGGGTTGATTACCGATGGGCGCGGGGAAATTGCAGTTCAGATAGGCGACCGGGGTTTGAATCCCGCCGTTGCTCAGGCGACGGCGGGTGATGGCTTCGTCCATCCATGCGCCACCGCGTTTTTCTTCACGCGCATACAGATCGAGGTAGAACTGACCGATCAAACGTCCATCGCGTTCGATGCGGAAGAAGCGCACCGTCGGGTGCCATACCGGTGCGTTATCTGGGCGTAGGCTCACGCCAAACAAGGATTGGATGACGCGAAATAGACCTTCAATGACTTGCGGTTCGGGTAGATATTGCTTCACTTCATCATCGGAAAAAGCATAACGCGACTGCCGGAGTTTTTCTGCGACCCAGGCCAGATCCCAGCTTTCTAGCTGCGCCATGCCGAGTTCGGTACGGGCAAATTCACGCAATTCGGCAATGTCTTTTTCAGCATAAGGCCGCGCCTTGGCAGCGATTTCACGGAGAAAGGCGGCGACTTGCTCGGGCGTTTCCGCCATTTTCGGCACCAGCGAAACTTCGGCGTAATTCGCATAGCCCAGCAGTTGCGCGGCTTCGTGGCGCAGTTGCAGGATTTTGCCGATCAAAGGCGTGTTGTCCCATTCCGCCTTGCCCTGTTCCGCCGCGCGGGTGGCGTAGGCGCGATACATGCGGGCGCGTAGTTCGCGGTTGTCGGCGTATTGCATGACCGGGCCGTAAGAAGGCGCGTGCAGGGTGAACTTCCAGCCCGCTTTGTTTTCTCGCTGTGCTGCGGCTTGGGCAGCCGCCAGCACATCGGCAGGGATGCCCGCGAGCTGGGCTTCGTCGCTCACGTATTCGGCATAGGCATTGGTGGCATCGAGCAGGTTTTCGGAGAACTTCGCTTCCAGTGCGGCGAGCTCTTCCTGTATCGCCTGAAAACGCGGCTTGTCGGCCTCGGCAAGATCCGCACCGGAGAGGCGAAAGTCGCGGATGTCGTTGTCGATGATGCGTTGCTGCGTGGCGGTGAGCCGCGCGTATTCATCGCTGGCGCGCAGTGCCTTGAGCTTGGCAAACAGGTTTTGGTTTTGCCCAAGCTCCGAGTAGTAGCGGGTCACTTCCGGCAGTTGCGCGTTATAGGCTTCGCGCCATGGCGGAATATCGTTGACCGAGTGCAAGTGTCCGACAATGCCCCAGGCGCGCGACAGACGCTCTCCGGCATCACTCAGCGGAGCCATGAAGCCCGCCCAGGTGGCGGGTGTTTGCGGCTGCGCCAGTTGTTCGACGACACGGCGATTTTCTGTCAGCAGCTCAGTGATCGCTGGCGCGACATGTTCAGGCTGGATGGCGTCGTAACGGGGTAGGGAGGAGAAATCGAGGAGTGGATTCATTGTGTAGTGAGGTGTGATGTGTGAGGTGTGAAGAGTAAAGAGTGAAGGAGGTGAGAAGTGACTAGCGTGAAACAACGAAAACGGAGTCCGTTTGAAGCTTCGAGCGTAGCGAGCCAATTAATAGCCGCCCCTCGAGGGGGCGTAGGCGGGGTTTCACGGAGCACTGCTCCGTGCCGCCGAAGCCGGACGGCTGTGCAAAGCCGTCCGTGGGGGATGGGTGGGGTGGGCGTATAGGGTAACGATTATTTCATCCTCTGTGAGTGGAGATGGCTACCATGATCGTTAGTTTGCCAGTCTGAGCGGTATGAAGCGTGCGGCGTGTACAAAATCCTGGTCAGTCGTGAGTAGCACAAGTTCATGTTCAATACACAGCTGCGCAATCAGCGCATCAACTGTTCCAAGTTGCACCCCATTACGTCGGCAAGTGTTGCGCAGCATGGCTGCTTGTACATGTGTTTCGCGACTCGGGCTGAGAAGAGGCAGCACTTGCAAGCGTTCCACGATGCGAGTCTGATCTTTGGCACCACTGAAACCTTGCAGGAGTTCTTGAATCACGATGCCTGTGGTGACTATCGTATCGCCGTCAAGGAGTGCCCGGCGCAGAATGACGACCGCAGCGTGATCCGGCTGCGTGTCACGGCGTAGCGCGAGCGACCAGACACTGGTATCAACAAACAAATTCATTGGCGGCTGCGTCATTGCCGGTTGCGTTCTGCCTTGCAGTCGAAGCTATCGTCCCATTCAAGCTGTCCAAGCAACTCGGCAATGTGCCGTTGCTCACGGCGCGCAATGAACTCCTTGAGCGCAAGCGTAACAGCCGCCTTTTTCGATGGCTCGCCGCTGACCGCAACAGCGCGGTCAATCAAGTCCGGGTCTAAAGCAAGATTCGTAGCCATAAATCACCTCCACACATCATGCTACACATAGCTATCAAGCTGTACAACAGATTTCTGCCCTGTTTTCACACCAGCCTGCCTTCCTGCCACACGCTGTGCCAGGCATGAAATTCGCTGGGGCGCAGACGGTAGCGGGCGATATTGCCTTCGTGCAGATTGAGCAGTTGTGTTTCGACCACTTCAATGAAACGCTGGCGATCCGCGGCCTCAATCTGCGTTTGCGCGAACTGCTGGATATGGCTGATGGCGCGTGCCTTGTTCAGTTTTTCGCGCACCACGGCCGAGACCGCCTGGATGATGTGTTGCCGATGCTGCAGGCGAAATGGATCCGGGTCGCCCAGTGACTGGCGCACCGCCGAATACCGTGCGCAGGAACGCTTGTAGGCCCAGACAAACACATCGCGCAGCAACTCGATACGGTTGAGCTCATAGATGCCCAACATGGCACTGATATACGTCGTTTGCGAAATGTCGACAAAAGACAATGGGCACAGATTGCCTCGAATCAGGGGAATGTTGGCCGCAAGGCGGGAAACGCGCTTATTCACGTCCTCAAACGGCTGCAAATAAGGCAAATGCACCATCGAAAAAAACGCCTGTTCAAAAGGATCGCGAATGGCGGCCGCTGTATCCAACACCTGAGCAAAGCATTCCTCGATGCGTTGCGGCCCTTCCAGTGGCAGGAAAGTCGTCTGGCCAATGCCCACCGCGATGCTGCGCAAACGGCCACTGGCACTGGGATCTTCCAGCAGGTTGTCAGATAACAAAGCATGCAGATTGAGCAGCGTATAGCGATTGAAATCAATTTCTGCGGCTGAATCGATCAAAAATTCGATCGCATCCTTGTGATTCAAGATCATCTGCGCTTCGAGCGCATTCCGGCCGGATGCGGCCTCGCCTGCGGAAATCAAACGTTCGGTTTCCAGCAAGGAATAAGTGTTTCCTTCCAGACGGCTGGAGTTCCAGGACAAATCAATCAGCAGCCGATGAGCCAGTTGCCGGGCATAGGTTCCTGCCGGTTCATTGGCGCTGACCGCCTGCCCTTGGGCACGCAGCTCGTCTCGAATCGACTGGCTGAGGTAGCGCGTTTCGTTGGGCCGATAAGCATCCAGAAAAGCCCGGTTGTAACCCACGGGCTTGCGCAATGCCAGCGGCAGGCGCACCTGAGGCTCGATTTCTTGTGCTTCAGGTGAGAGGAGGATCGTGGTTTCAGCCTGAAAAACCGCTATTGGCTGGGCGACTATATTGATTTGCGCACTGCTGATCTGCGCGCTGACTTTTTCGCTAAGTAAATATCGAATCGCCCGTTTTTGCCCCGTACGACGAACACGCCCCTGAGCCATCAACTCATTGAGCCAGCGCTGCAAAGTGCGTCGGTGGGGAGGCGCGGTCAGCCGCGCTTCAATCTGGCCAATACAAGCCCCCGCTGGAAACTGCCCAATCGCCGCAAGCGCCGCCTCATAAGCCTCTGTCGGAATAGGTCTAGCCATGACTGATCCTGTCGCACATTGTTTAATTGCGACATTAATCTACCAATAGTGTCGCACAACTATTATTGCGACATTATTTTTATCGCGCAAGGGGCGATGGATAGCCATGATGGGTTTCGTCCCGACTTGCTCGGCAGCGGCCATGAACATATGGTTTTTGGTGCTGCCATTCTGAATGATCCTAAAAACCGCAGTTGATAAGGCATGGCAAGTGGAAAGCCTTGCGGCACAAGGGATGCGCCGGGCATGCGGGCGACCTTCTAACTTGGCGATTTCACGATCGAGATCACCCAAGGCCGACTGCAGTTCGGCATCGGACTTGTAGGTCGCCCATTTGTCGCCGGCCTTCACGGTGAGCACACCATTGAAGCGTGCGGACTGCAATGCTTCGCGCTGGATTTTGAGTTGTTCGAAGGTCATAGACAGCACTCCCGGCCAGCGAGAGGCTGGCCCGATTAGGTTTGACGTTATCCGCCAATGGCGTATATACTGCCAAACATGGAATTCATAGAAACCCCGATCTTCACCCGACTGCTGACTGACCTGCTGTCGGACGAGGAATACCGGGCGCTTCAGAATGTCCTGGTAGAAAACCCCGCGCGCGGCGATCTCATCCCGGGTGGTGGTGGCATTCGCAAACTGCGTCACGCATTGCCGGGTCGGGGAAAAAGTGGCGGAGTCAGAGCGATCTATTACTGGATCAGGGACGATCACCAGATCTACATGCTGCTGATCTACCCAAAGTCCAAGAAAGACAATCTGACCGATCAGGAAACCGCCATGTTGCGTGAATTTGTGAAGGAGCTATGACGATGGATCAAACACTGTTCGAGGATCTGGTACAAAGCCTGAAAGAAGCCAAGGCCATCTCGCGAGGTGAGTTGGCGGCTTCGCGACGTACCCGAATCGATGCGCCTGACGTCAAGGCTGTGCGCGAGCAGATTGGGTTGTCGCAAAGTGAGTTCGCCCAACTGATGCACGTCAGCATCAAAACACTGCAGAACTGGGAACAACACCGTCGCAACCCCACCGGCCCGGCCGCAGCCTTGCTCAAGATCGTCACTACTGCGCCAGATGTAGCACTCAAAACGCTGCACGCCTGAGCGCTGCGCTAGCCCGCAGTTCGGTCACTGCAGCAAGTTGACCTCTTCCTGCCATCGACAGCCTGCTGGCAGCCACCGCACTGGAGCGCGATCTGGTATTGGAGTAAGCATCCACCCCCTCCACCTGTTAGCCCCAACCTGTAATGTCCGCTTTCTGCCAAGCTGTAATGTCCTCTTTT
>CAYTHB010000039.1:0-24676 GCA_964437515.1 uncultured Sterolibacterium sp. | reverse complement strand
TGGATCAGCACATCATGCAGGTTTTGCGTAATGTGCGCCGATACACCATGCCGGAGTTTGCCCATGAGTTTCCGCTGTGCAGCCGGTTGATTTCCAGTTTCGACCGACACTGGCTGATTTATATCGCCGTTTTGTTTCATGACATCGCCAAGGGACGCGGGGGCGATCACTCCAAACTGGGGGCGATTGAAGCACGTCGTTTTTGTAACGACCATGGGCTCGATGAAGAAGACGCGGAACTCGTCATTTTTCTGGTCAGCGAACATCTGACCATGTCATCCGTCGCCCAGAAAAAGGATCTCTCTGATCCGGATGTCATTACTGCTTTTGCCGAAACCGTCAAAACGGATCGCCGCCTTGTCGCACTTTATCTACTGACAGTAGCAGATATCCGAGGTACAAGCCCCAAGGTCTGGAATGCCTGGAAGGGAAAGCTGCTGGAAGATTTATATGCGGCGACACATCGCTTGCTGAAAGGAGCGACCCCCGATCAAGCCCTAGGGCTGGATGCCCGACAGGAAAATGCCCGCCACCTGTTGCGTCGTCATGGCTTGCGTCCCGGTATCGAAGAAAATTTCTGGAAAGAACTGGATACCGTCTATTTCATGCGCCATGATGCCGATGAAATCGCGTGGCATACCCGTACCCTTTATCACTGTCCGGATAGCGCTGATCCTGTAGTCAGGGCACGCCCCAACCAGGCAGGTGAAGGATTGCATGTCATGGTCTATGTTCAGGATCAACCCGTGTTGTTCGCGCGCTTATGTGGATTCTTCAGTCGCATGGGGTACTCCATTGTCGATGCAAAAATTCACACCACTCGCAATGGCTACGCACTCGATAGCTTCATTCTGCTCGACTCAGGTTTGGCAACACCCTATCGAGACATGATCGGACTAATCGAACATGACTTGGCAGACTGCCTCAAGCGACAAGCAGATCTGGAACCACCGGTTCAAGGGCGGCTTTCACGACAGCTCCGCAACTTTCCCATTGTTCCTGAAGTGCTCGTTCATCCCGATGAAAAAGGCCAATATCACGTCATGACCGTCATTGCAGCCGATCGCCCCGGACTGCTCTACGCCATCGCACTCAACCTTGCGGGCTACGCCATCACTATCCATACTGCCAAGATTGCCACCCTGGGCGAACGCGTCGAAGACACCTTCCTGATCAGTGGTGAACGTCTCGCACAGTCAGCAACACGCATACAAATGGAGCAGGATCTCCTTCAGATACTCCAAGTCTGACAATCCAGGTCTGACAATTCATATGTACCGTCTCAATAAGTAACAAACCCAAAGCCCTTGCAGCTCCTTCAAGATCATTCTATATTAGCGAATTCTAATTATCTGGAGTGATTTATCATGTATTACATCATCGACACCCAAAAGAGTTTTGAGCAAGCGGCAACGGATCTGGAAGCTGCTGTCAAGCATCACAACTTTGGTGTGCTTCACATCCATGATATCGGCAATACTTTACGTAACAAAGGCGTTGCGTTTGACGAGCAATGCCGTGTTTTTGAGGTATGCAATCCTATACATGCCCATCGTGTGCTCGGTGTTGATATGCGGCTGAATATGGCGTTACCCTGTCGGATTTCGGTCTATACGGAGCAGGGCAAAGTCAAAATTGGCATGATTACTCCGGCCAACATTCTGGCTTCGTTGTCAGATGATGCGCGATTGCAAGCGGTTGCCGCTGAAGTCGAAACAGCAACCAAAAAGATGATCGACGAGGCGCAATAAATCAAAGGATAAGGCAGGAATACACTCCTGAAACAGGCTCTTGTCATTCCATGTGTTCAGCCGCCCATTGCTGCCAACGCCAAGTGTCACGACACATGTCGTCGATATCATACTGCGCTGACCAGGCCATCAATTCACGGGCACGTCCCGGATCAGCATAGCACTGCGCCACATCACCAGGACGACGCGCCACAATACGATAAGGAACCCGGCGGTTACTGACACGCTCAAAAGCCGCCACCATCTCAAGCACGCTATACCCTCGTCCTGTTCCAAGATTGACAACGATGGGACGTTCCGCTTGAGACAGGTTTGCCAAGGCAATCAATGCCGCCAGATGCCCCGTAGCCAGATCAACGACATGAATATAGTCACGGACTCCGGTGCCATCTGGTGTTGAGTAGTCATTGCCATACACAGACAACTCTTTTAACCGCCCCACCGCAACTTGAGCCACATAGGGCATGAGGTTATTGGGAATACCTGCAGGGTCTTCTCCGATCATACCCGAGGCATGTGCGCCCACCGGATTGAAGTAGCGTAATAAGGCAATACGCCATGTGGAATCTGAGTGTGCAATATCTTGCAGTATTTCCTCGACCATCAACTTGCTGCGACCATAAGGGTTCGTTGCTGATAGTGGAGCATCTTCACACACAGGCACATTGCAAGGATCACCATAAACCGTGGCAGATGAAGAAAATACCAATGTTTTGACCCCGGCTTCCGCCATACATTCAAATAACACCAAACTTCCCACGACGTTATTGTCGTAATAGCGCAGAGGCTGCGTGACAGATTCGCCAACGGCTTTGAGTCCGGCAAAATGGATGACCGCTGAAATTGTGTATTGTGCAAACAAACCACGCATCGCTGCCCGATCGCGGATATCGGCGCTGACATAGTGGGGTTTTTTCCCGGTAATCTGATGAATACGTTCAATCACTGAAGGCTTGCTGTTTGAATGGTTATCCACAACAAGTACTTCATGCCCGTTAGCGAGTAGTTCCACCACAGTATGCGAACCAATGTATCCCGCTCCACCCGTCACCAATATCATCTCGACCTCGTTGAAAACATGCTTGAAACACGATGATAAGCGATGAAAGCGAGAAGGTTCCAATAGAAAACACTTATAAAACACTTATAATGACTCGCTTTCGCCTCATGACACTGATTAAACATCATCGTCATGCAGACTCACGAAACTTATGCAAGCATTCAAAGGATTGAAGTGGCTTGTGTCGGTGTTACAAAGAAAAAGGGGAAGTTCATGGAACGCGATGTCATGGAATTTGATGTGCTAATTGTCGGCGGTGGCCCCGCAGGATTGGCGGCCGCCATTAAACTCAAGCAGATTAACGCCGAGCTCAACGTCTGCCTGATTGAAAAAGGCTCTGAAATCGGTGCGCATATTCTTTCCGGTGCCATCATGGATCCGCGGGCGATCAACGAATTGATTCCCGATTGGCAGGCTCAAGGGGCTCCTCTCGACAATCCTGTGCATGAGGATCGTTTTGTATTCCTCTCGGAAACAGGCGCATGGCAACTTCCCAACTTTCTGTTGCCTGAGTGTTTCCAGAATCATGGCAATTACATCATCAGTCTTGGCAATGTCTGCCGCTGGCTAGGGCAGCAGGCCGAAGCACTGGGCGTGGAGATTTATCCGGGCTTTGCCGGTGCGGGCATCCTCTATAACGAAAATGGCAGTGTCAAAGGCGTTGTCACGGGTGACATGGGTGTCGGACGCGACGGCCAGCCCGGCCCGGCTTTCCAGCCTGGGATGGAACTGCATGCCAAATACACCTTGTTTGCCGAAGGCTGCCGTGGTCATCTGGGCAAGCAACTGGAGCAGAAATTCAATCTGCGCAACGGTGCCGATCCGCAAGTGTATGGCATCGGCATCAAGGAGTTGTGGGAAATCAAGCCCGAACAACACGTCAAAGGCATGGTCATGCACACCGCTGGCTGGCCGCTGGAAAATGACACTTATGGCGGCTCGTTCTGCTATCACTATGGCGACAATCTCGTTGCCATCGGTTATGTCGTCGGACTGGGCTACAGCAATCCGCATCTTTCGCCATTCGAAGAATTCCAGCGTTACAAAACCCATCCGAAGATTCGCTCCATGCTCGAAGGCGGCAAGCGCATTGCTTACGGCGCACGAGCCATCGCAGCAGGCGGCTTGCAGGCATTGCCCAAGCTGATATTCCCGGGCGGGGCTTTGCTGGGTGACGATGCTGGTTTCCTCAACGTGTCGCGCATCAAGGGTAGCCACGCGGCACTCAAAAGCGGCATGATGGCCGCCGAAGCGGTAGCCGATGCACTCGCTGCGGGGCGTGCGTCTGATGAACTCACCAGCTATCCGCAGAAATTCCGTGAAAGCTGGCTCTACGAAGAACTACACAAGGCGCGCAACTTCAAGCCCTGGATGAGCAAGGGGCTTTATATGGGCACGCTCATGGTCGGCCTCGATCAGGTCGTGTTCCGTGGCAAAGCACCATGGACGCTGCATCACACGCCGGATCATCTCAAGCTCAAAAAAGCTTCTGAATGCGCGCCAATCAACTATCCAAAGCCTGACAACATCGTCAGCTTTGATCGCCTTTCTTCGGTATTTCTCTCAAATACCAATCATGAGGAAGATGAACCTTGCCATCTCCAACTGAAAGATCCTTCCGTTCCCATTAAAATTAATCTGCCGCAATACGATGCCCCCGAACAGCGTTACTGTCCGGCCGGCGTGTATGAAATCCTCAAGGACGATGCCGGTAATCCACGTTTGCAAATCAATGCACAAAACTGCGTTCACTGCAAAACCTGTGATATCAAGGATCCTACCCAGAATATCAACTGGGTCGTGCCTCAAGGAGGCGAAGGACCGGTTTATCCGGGCATGTGATCCCTCCCCATCAGGAAAACAACGGATTTTTATTGACAGCCATCGTCAGAAACCAATAGAATGCACGGTTTCTGGCGTTCATGAGCAGTCTGAATTGCATGAGTGTCGTCAGTTTAGTGGTGGCTGTAGCTCAGTTGGTAGAGCCCTGGATTGTGATTCCAGTTGTCGTGGGTTCGAGCCCCATCAGCCACCCCAAATATCCCGCGAAGGAGCCCAAAAAGGCTCCTTTTTTATTGGCTCGACTCCTTTTTATTATTCGGCTTCGACATTCATCTCACACACTTGATGGCATGTGCTACTGACGACGCTGGATTTTTCATACAGCACCGATCATCACCCGGGAGCGAAAATGGCTAAACAGCCCGCCTCATCCAACAGTTACGACGAATCCTCCTTCCGCGTATTGAAGGGTCTGGAACCGGTACGCGAACGTCCGGGGATGTATACCGAAACTTCCTCCCCGACCCATATTCTGCAGGAAGTCATCGACAACGCAGCGGATGAAGCGCTCGCCGGACACGCGCGCAATATTCATGTGCTCCTGCATGCCGATGGATCGGCTTCCGTAACGGATGACGGTCGAGGTATCCCCGTCGGCTTGCATCCCGAAGAAAAAATTCCGGTGGTTGTGCTTGCCTTTACTCGTCTCCATGCGGGTGGAAAGTTCGATAAAAAGGCTGGCAATAGCGCGTATGCGTTTTCTGGCGGCTTGCATGGCGTCGGGGTCGCCGTAACGAATGCCTTGTGTTCACGCATCGAAGTTGAAATCCGACGCGATGGCAAAATTCATGCGCTATCCTTTTCCCAGGGCGGAGAACAAACCTCCCCCATAGAAATACGGGGTGACGCCAAAAAACAAACCGGAACACGCGTTCGTGTCTGGCCTGAATCACGCTACTTCGACACGGCCAAGTTCAATCTCGCCACGCTGGAGCGTGTCTTGCGCTCCAAAGCCGTCTTGCTTCCCGGTGTAGCGGTACGTCTGGATATTGAGCAAGCGGATGGCAATCTGATCACCAAATCCTGGCACTATGCAGACGGAATTCGTGGTTATCTCGCAGATATTGCGGGGGATGCCGAAGCCGTTACTCCATTGTTCACAGGTGAACGACACATTAGCGAAGATGGCGATTACGCCATTGGCGAAGGGGCAGCTTGGGCACTGGGCTGGTATGCCGAAGGCGCCCCCTCCTCCGAGTCTTATGTCAATCTCATTCCCACGCCCTTGGGGGGAACACACGAATCGGGACTGCGTGCGGGAGTCTTTGAAGCGATCAAATCCTTTGCCGAGCATCACGCCCTGCTACCGCGCGGTGTCAAGATGCAGCAAGAAGATGCTTGTGGTCGTATGGCCTTTATCCTCTCGGTACGGCTACTCGATCCGCAGTTTCAAGGTCAGATCAAGGAAAAACTGAATAGCCGCGAAGCCGTCAAATTAGTTTCAGGCATCGTGCGCGATCTGCTGGAAAACTGGCTCAATGGCCATATCGAATATGGCAAGATCATTGCCGAACTCGCCATCAAGCAAGCTCTGGCGCGTCAAAAGTCCGCACAAAAAATCGAAAAAAAGAAGTCCTCCGGTGTCGCTGTTCTCCCCGGAAAACTTTCCGATTGTGAATCAGAAGATATTGCAGTCAATGAACTCTTTCTTGTGGAAGGTGACTCTGCAGGGGGCTCGGCAAAACAAGGACGTGATCGTGAAACCCAAGCCATTTTGCCCTTACGCGGCAAGGTGCAAAATGCTTTTGAAATCGATGCCAATCAGCTTTATGCCAATCGGGAAATCCATGATATCGCCGTGGCGTTGGGTGTCGAACCCCATACTCCCGATGCACCCGATGGCGTACTGAGCAATCTGCGTTATGGCAAAGTCATCATCATGGCTGATGCCGATGTGGATGGCAGCCATATTCAAACCTTGTTACTCACACTGTTCTATCGCCATTTTCCAAAGCTCATCGATAACGGCCACGTCTGGATAGCACAACCACCGCTGTTTCGTGTGGATGTGGCGGCGCAAGGCAAAGGGAAACCTGCCAAACGCCTTTATGCCCTGGATGAGGGAGAGCTCGAAGCAATACAGGAACGACTGGGTAAGGAAAAAGTATCGGCAAACCACATCGAAGTGGGACGGTTCAAGGGCTTGGGCGAGATGAATCCTCAGCAACTGCGCGAAACATCCATGGATCCTGCCACGCGCCGCATGCTACGCGCGACACTTCGCCCCGGTGCCCATGACGAAACGCGCCGTCTGTTTTCATTGCTCATGGCCAAAGGGGAATCATCCGGCCGACGCGCATGGATGGAACAAAAAGGCAGTATTGTTGAAGCAGACGTGTAAAAACAAAAAAGCAGGCAACCCCGTTGAGGTCACCTGCTTTTCTGAAATGAATCAACAGCAATAAATTACTTGCCGCCAATCACGCCAGCTTCGTTTGCGGCCGTATTGTTCTTGCCAACAGCCACTGCAGTGGTGTTCTTTTGCGAAGCGTGGATCTTGGTGTTGCCTTGAATCTGGGTGCCGCCCTTGATGGCGCCAGCCGTGTTCTTGGCGACGTTACCTTCGCCGACAGCAACAGCGGTGGTGTTCTTCTGCTCAGCCTTGATCTCGGTGTTACCCTGGATCTGGACAGTACCTGCCGGAGCACTTTGCACTTTTTGTGCAAAAGCCGAAGTTGTCAGAGCAGCGGAAGCCAGTACGGCAATAGCGATTTGAGTTTGAATACGCATAATTTTCTCCTTGTAACCAAATGATGTAATGAGCCTTACCAGGTTATTCTGTTTCGTCTCATTACTGAGTATTTAAAAAGCGACCCGTCACATGATGGCAACGAGTCGCTTTCAATTTCATCCGTTAGACCGCTTCAAGCAGTCGCACAGAATCAGTTGCCGCCGATCACGCCAGCTTCGTTAGCAGCCTTGTTGTTCTTGCCAACAGCCACTGCAGTGGTGTTCTTTTGCGAAGCGTGAATCTTGGTGTTGCCTTGAATCTGGGTGCCGCCCTTGATGGCGCCAGCCGTGTTCTTGGCGACGTTACCTTCGCCGACAGCAACAGCGGTGGTGTTCTTCTGGTCAGCCTTGATCTCGGTGTTGCCTTGGATCTGAACCTGGCCACCCACTTGAGCACCCGACTTGCCCGCTTGAGCTTGAGCAAAAGCACCGGTCGACAGAACAGCGGAAACGAGGGTAATGATAGCGAGTTGCGTACGCATTTTGACTTCTCCTTAGTTAAAAAGTGCTACAAGAAAGTACAACAAAAAAAGGTGGTTTGCTTTCACTTGCCACCAATGACACCTACTTCATTTTTGACAGCATTGTCCTTGCCAACTGCCGTAGCTGCAGCGTTTTTCTGTTCAGCCGTCAATCTGGTTTTGCCTTGAATCTGAACTCCGGCGCCACTTGCAGTAGCACCGGCAACACCCACATTATTGCCCGTTGCTGTCGATGGATTCCTGCCGATATTTTTATCGCTCGATACCGTTACTGCTGGAGATGAAGCACTCTCCTGATACCCCATAGGTTCTGCATCGGCTTGAACCCGCATGCCTTGCGGAAAACTTGAACGATCGACACCCTGTGCCCATGTATACGTAGCCATCAGGAACGCACTCGTCACCAACAGAACTTCACGACGGAACATGGGAATCTCCTTCATCGCTCAGATGCATATTTCGATAGGGGTTCGTAGTGATAACGCAAGCCACAATCAACCTGCCACCTTGAACGAGACACGACGGTTTTTTGGATCGCGCGCGTCCAACCCCTTAACGGGTTCATTGGATCCTTTACCAGCAGTCACTAGACGGCTACGCAGTACGCCTGCCTTTGAAACGATAAATTTCACCACGGACTCCGCACGTTCGCGTGACAAACGAAGATTGCGATCTGCATTACCCGAAGAATCAGTATGCCCTTCAACAAACACGCAACGATCCGGAGTCAAAGCTAATATCTTGGCGATTTCTCTCAAGGTATTTTCGGAAACAGGAGAAAGATCGGCACTCCCTACCTTGAATTGGATTTCAAAGTCGACCACGGTCGATTTGGTATCCGGTGGCAACAAACTGCAATCGTTTCCTGCCGCAGCAGACAACTGAGCACTCGCCGCACTGGATGTAGGTGCCGCAGGCTTCTCGTCACGGTCAAACACGATGGCTTTGGGCGCAAACTCATCCTGCTCTTGAGGCGCGGACAAAGCACGCTGGAGTTCTTTGAGTTTCGCCTGATCACTATCACCCGCCAAAGCTGGTGTATTCAGCGAAGCCAGCAACCCACCCGCCACAAACATGGAAACAAGAAGGGTATGCAACCGATGTGTAGTTATCTTATTCATCATTGTGCTCACTTACAGATATTGATGACTTCTTTCGTCGTTACCACGATTTCCTTGGGAGCCTTTTCTCCAGGCTTGACTGTACCGACATTCACGTTACAGTCACCTCCACGCTTGCTTCCCATATTGACTAGTGTCTTTTCATTCTGTATCTGGTAACCGTCTTTCTTTTGATTCTGATGCGTCCAAGCCTGCGCTTTGGCCTTATTGACCTTCGTTTGTGAAGATGCACCCAGATTCTGCTCTGCCAGAACGGACACCGGAGCAAACACCACCACCCCCGCTATGAGAGCCGCAGCAAGCCTGTTGATTTGAGTTTTCATGTTAATTGCACTCATCGCTGACAATACCTCCAATATTGGTACAAGCCTTTTTGTTTCTGCCGCCCACGATCGTCGTGACTTTTGCGGCATTCACAGTAATTTTTGTGTCGCCCTTCTTGTCGCCCTTGATGACACCGATCCTGTTCTTGGCCACATTGTTTTCACCCGTGGCAACGGCGGTGACATCCGTCGTCTGCACATTGATTTCGGTATTGCCCTGTATCCGTGTCGTCTGCCCTTGACGGACTTGAGCCGTCGCCAAAGAGGTCATTGAAACAAACAAGGGAGCCAACACAAATATCGACAGCTTGGTGTTTAAGAGGTTACGGTTGTTACTCATTTGCGCACCTTTTCCGGTGTGTAAATCGGGAGGCGTGTGGGAGGACGCCCGTTGACGAAGGCGTCCCGCATGGCTTCAAGATCGGCCTGAGTGATGCCCAGCTTTCTTGCGCTGAAAGAAGCTGGATCAGGTGTAAAAATCAAATAAGCCTGCATCTCGTTAATCAGCAGCTCATCTACATTGAGTGAATAATTGTAATTCGACAAAAATCGTTTAAAAGCTGCACGCTGATCTTCTGTCAGCACCGTATTCCAAAACTTGCGACAATAATCAGCGTAATACTTATTTGTATAAAACTCGCCATGCGCCAGTTCATGCAAGACAATAGCGCGACGTGCAAAGGGCGTAATCGCAGGTTCGTTGTCGCGACGCTCCTGAACCTGGGGAATGGACAGAACGACCAGATTAGCCCTGGAACGATCCACCTGATAAATACCACGCCACAGCTTAATGGCACCCTGCTCTAGCAGAAAATCGCGTACTGACGTTTCTTCAGGAGACAATTCGATCTTGTCGCGATCAGCAAGGCTGTAAAACAAGACCAATTCGCTCAACAAAAAATCATGACCAAAGGCAAAATCTGCCTGGCTGCGACGAACTGCCTCAAGGTATTTTGCAAATTCATCGTTGCTCAAAACGCGCTTGTAAGGCTCGTTATATTGTTCGACAAGCTGCGTTACACGATTAAAACTCCGCCCTTGAAGAGATAAACTCGGAAAATCGAACAGGATAATATTGGGATTACTGGCCAAACGCCAGACGGCCAAGTTGCCGGTGCGGGTATTCAAAATGGTTTCAGCATCCGCAGGAACAACATCCAGTGCCGTTGCCGACATTGCTGTCATCGCCAAGCTCAAACCAACCAAAACACCTGTCAGCTTACGAACAGCCAAGGTGGTTTTTCTGAAAGCCATTACTCTCCCCTTCCCAGCCGATATGCTTGCGCACGTGCCACGTGATTACGTGCATTCATTTGTGTTGAAGATGAAGACATCCAAGTTCCGGCAAGCGGCACCCCTACCAGATTGCGACTTGTCATGACATTGCCTGACTGATAATTCGCCCAAGAACGACTACGCATAACGGGATACGATGCCGGTGTCGATATCGCCATTGATGCGGGGATGGAATGAAGCACGACACCACCCACAACACCTGTTCGCGAATGAATCACGTTTCCCTCCATCACGATGGTTGCGCCTGCAGACAGGGAAAACGAGAGCAGAACGCTAACCAATACAGATCGCAGACTACTGCTCAATAACGCTGACATTGCCGCCTTTCCCCCAGTCAATCCGGTAGCTCCTACCCGTTTTTGTCGAACGAAACATCCGGACACCATGTGCAACCTTAACTCCATCAATACTGACATTGCCGTTAATGATGGTGATGCCTTCGATTTCTGCATCTTCATCAATCACGCCGACCTCATTCTTCGCTTCGTTCGTTCCCACACGGGCACTTTGCATCACTGATTTTTCCGATTGTAATTTCAATGTTTGTTTCGGTTTCGTCTCAACGGCCATCAATGCAGGCACGGCAATCATCAACGAAAGTGTGGCAAAGCATTTGAAAATCATTGGGATCACGAATCGAACTCCCTAGTCTCGCACTGAAATAACGCATTATCAATCTGAAAGATGACAAAAATTTTAACAATTTGACATTAAGGAAGCCATGCAGAGACTCCTTAACGGCAACGCACCTTGATCTGATTACTCCCCTGAATCAAGGTAATCACGCTACCCGAGCGTGTGTCATCACCAATACGTCCCGATACATTGTCGACATTCGAGCAATCCACAATCGGCATGCCGTCGCTGCCCTTGACTGCAACACCAGAACCGCCGCGATCACCTGCACGATATTCCGCAGCCTTGGTGCGATTACGTCGAGCCGAAGTCGTCGCAGTTGATTCCTCGGCATGAGAGGCAGCATCCCCACCCGTGGGTGGGAGCACAACAGTACCACCGGTTTCACCCTGACGCATGGTTCGCGCACGTGTCACACTATCACTGGCTCCATTACCACCAGGCGCTTGACGAGGAGACAATATCCCCTCTTCCTCCTCCGGAACTACAAGCAACTCCGTTGTGACCGAATCCTGCTCTTTGCGATAATCGCGTGCTGCCTTTTTTTGACGACTGGCGTTTGATTTCACATCCGCAGTAGACGACGTGCTGGATCCACCGGCCTTGACTGGACCCAAGATGATTTCACCTGCCAGCAAGATCGTATCTTGCGTTGGTTTTTCCAGATTCTCAGCAAACGTGCCTGTACCTGCCAAAGCAAAGTAAACCGCTACAAAGCTGCGCCATGAAATCGGAATTAAGGTTTTATGCCTCATGATCTGTAACGACTCAGTTCGTTACGGTGATATCAACCACGCTCGACACGGCCGAGGGATTGTTTTGCTTGAACATACCCACAATATCATCGACAGACCTCACCTTGAGTGGTGTCAAGTCACGAGCCCCAACCAGTTGCGACGGAACCAACAATTCACGATCAGCAGCAATACAGGCAATACGTTCACGGCCGGGTTGATCAAAACGAATCTTGAACCCTCCACCTGCCAGACGCACGATACTGCCCGACTTCATCCAAGCATCAGCCTGAAACTGGTTCGGGAAAATGCGCGCCGTCGTTTTGGTGACATCTTCGTAATAACAATAAGCCGTACCATTACCGTTCATGGACATGCTCATATTCAAAAATTCACCCACTTTGAATGTGGGGCGACCGCCTCGGTCCGTCTGTAAATTCAGCATGAAAGGAGCCGCACTTGATGCTACGCCGCCTCCCATGGCAGAGGGTGTCGATGCGACTGTCTGCTGAGGTGGTGGAATATAAGCCGCCTGTTCTGGAACCTTTGATACCGCAGCCAGCTGGTTTTGCACATCGTCGATCAAGCTGGCATAAACATCAAAGTTGATCTTGCCATCGGCAACCAGCCCCACAGCGGCCTGATACTCCGAGACAGCATTTTTCAACTGATCATTCATAACACCGTTCATGGGGCCGTGATAACGGTTCATGCTTCCCCCCAGCTTACGTTGAACGAAGAGAATGCGATCCTTGTCCTTCATGGACTCAAAATCCTCCAGCGCCTGAGAGCGGATGGCAGGATTGGTCAAATCGGTATCCAGACACTTCCAGTAGGGCACCTGAGTGAACTTACCCAAGGTTTCGATCAAACCCAGCTCGACCAAGGCACGCGTTGTTGCGCCGACCCCTTCAGAACGGCTGATATCCACGTTGAAGCTCATACCCAGCTTGAACAGCTTGCCTCCCGCCTCACCTGAACGCCCGGATTTTTTGATGACCATTGTGTTCGACGTGCTGGTACTGGGCAAAATTCGGCGTGAATTCACCTCACCCACACTCATGTCCATGCTGACGACATCGAAAGAGTCGTCTTTGGATACCCCGAAATCAAGGAAGGGCAAAGAGAACCCTGCCCCCTTGTTCGTGCGTACTGCATTGTCATCCATTTGGGTAATGGAGCCGCGAATATAGTAGTCAGGCACCTTGCGCCCTGCGTCTCCCGTTGAGGCAAACAGCGTCGCCAAATCATCGTTTTTGCTATGGAAATCGATAAATTCGAAAGCACCGCTCCTCAATGTCATCTTCGAGATGGTGCTGATCAGCATTTCTTTGGTACCGGTATTGACCTTGCCGGTTTCATCGGGCATCCCTGCGGATGTAATAATGATGCCCTGCTTGCCAAATGCCATGAAAAGCTCATCCATGCATCGCAAAGCCTGAGAAAAACTGGTGATGGTTTTGACTGGTGCGTTCTTTTGCCGATTGGCATCCACTGCAACAGCCACGTCATCATCATTACGCGCCAAGGCTGAAGTTGAAGCAAAAAGAACGGACAACAACAGCGCAGAGGCCTGTTTGTATCGAATATATCGAACCATAGCCATTTTTTCTCCAATATCGCCAAATTGAATTTCAAATTCTAACAAACAACGAAATATGCCATATGAAGTTGACACAGACAAACACACTATCAACCGATGCCCCTATCAACCGACCTGCATCATATAAAGGCATATAAAAAATACATCATCCACCACTCGCTTTCGCTCCAACAATTTGCGCTCCTTTGATTTCACAAGCGAATGGAAACACACCCAATTCGTATCGAAAACCGTCTTCACGCAAATGACCCAACCCTTTCCGTGCTTGATGCAAATCCATTTTCAAAACTCATTTCGCCACGATCGAATCGCTGCGAACACAGCAACATCATCGCGGTTTTCCATGAAGGTGTTCAATGGCAGGCCAAGAAAGCGAGCAGCCGCTTGTTGTACAGCAGGGACATCCCATCGTAAGAATGGATTGATCGCACATTCTCGTTGCAGGGTGGTGGGCAGGGTGGGATGGTTTGATGCACGTCGTTGCCGTACATCACTGACATAGCGCACGATGTCCTGATTTTCAGGCTCCACCTTCAATGCAAACTCAAGATTACGCTCTGTGTATTCATGGGCACAGTAAATTGAGAGACCCGCAGGCAAACTGCGCAGACGAGCCAATGATGCCTGCATCTGGGCCGGCGTTCCTTCAAATAATCGTCCGCATCCGGCTGAAAATAGCGTATCACCACAAAATAGCACCCCATGATCCGGAGGATCAGGGCTTTGCACATGATAAACAAGGTGATGACGCGTATGGCCGGAGGTCTCCATAACAAAGATGGAAGGGATCTGGGACGCCCATCCAGGAAGCTGGATCTGATCATCCTGGGCAACTGGAAAATTGATTTTTGGAATGTTTTCCTGCGATGCGCCATAGACGTGAACATCAGGATAAGCCTCGCATAATCGGACAATCCCTCCTGTGTGATCCGCATGATGGTGGGTGATAAGCATCGCGACCAGCTTTAGATTTTCTTGTGCCAGATAATCCAGCACCACTTGCGCCTCTCCAGGATCGATAACAATGACTTCGCCTTGCTGATCGCTCTGTAGCACCCAGATATAGTTATCTTTGAACGCGAGAAGCGGAAGGATACGGTAAGATAGCTGGCTCACTTTAGGCGGAATGTTCATAATGATGATTTTATGTGTGTTTAACGATCATGGTGGCCCACTCCACCCGCAGAGGATGAAATAATCGTTACCCGATAACAGATACGCCTACCCCACCCATCCGCCCCTCAAGGGGCGGCTACTGATTGGCTCGCTACGCTCGAAACTTCAACTCGACTCTGATTTTTGTATTTCACGCTAACCTAAAAACTATAGTTGGATACCTTCGAATCTGCGCCTTCCAGCTTGTCTGACAAGGTGTTGAGAAATTCAGCGAAGCATATGGCCGCCCTCTGCAACGATGACCACAGAACAACTTTGTGGAAGGAGCAAAGCTGCCAAATCGCTGTGAAAGTGTGCAAGCAGCGATGTTCCCCAAAGGTGTTTCCTGCGTTTCATTACGATCTTACCCACAAGATGATGTTTGTAGATGGTTCGAAACTGGCAGCGGTATTGATGTTTGCAATCACGGCCTGCGGTCAACTTCGGTTTCCAGGTTCAAGTGGCAAGGATTGGTGAAAAACAATGCCCGTACAGGGATTCGATGACTGGTTAGCTTCCCCTCAAGGGCAATATATTCTGCATTGGGAACGGGACAAATACGATCGTCTGCTCGCCGATATTTTTGGCTTTAATGCCTTGCAGATTGGCATGACCCAACATGATTTCCTTCGTGCCAACCGTATGCCCTTGCACCTGCGATGTGATGAACCTTCGGGGGTAGGCGTAGGGGCAAAAAAAACCGGCATGGAAGCATATTCGGTCGATATTCTGGCAAACCCTCATGACTTGCCGTTTGAAAATGCCAGTATGGATCTGGTCGTTCTACCCCATTTACTGGAGTTTCATTCATCGCCGCATGCCATCCTGCGAGAAATAGAACGCATCCTTGTACCGGAAGGCAGCCTCGTCATTACGGGGTTCAACCCTTTCAGTCTTTGGGGCATGCGCCGCTGGTTTACACGATCCGCTATAGCAACGCCACCTTGGCGAGGCCAGTATCTGAGCGTCCTTCGTCTCAAGGACTGGTTTGCACTCCTGAATCTGGAACCACAAAGTGGCAGTTTTGGTTGCTATGCACCGCCCTTCAGTCAGGAAAACCGTTTGCATCGTTGGCGTTTCATGGAATTGGCAGGCGATCGCTGGTGGCCTTATGGGGGGGGCGTATACATCATCCAAGCCATCAAGCGCGTGCATGGGCCGCGCTGGGTCGGCCCCGGATGGCGCGAGCGCATGGCGCAAGCCAAGACGCTGGCATTGGCGCAAGGCAAGATTCAACCACAGCCTCACTCTCGTACGCCGATCCATCATCATAAAAGCCTTATGCAAGCCTCACATCCGGAATCATGAATAGAGAAACGACCGCATCCATGCCATCATCTTCAATCATCGACGCCACGACCCCTCACGTGGACATTTTTACTGACGGCGCCTGTAGCGGTAATCCGGGGCCGGGTGGATGGGGTGCCTTGTTGCGAACGCAGACGGAACACGGGCAGGTTGAGAAAGAGATATTTGGGGGGGTTGCAGAAACGACCAATAATCGCATGGAGCTCACCGCCGTAATCGAAGCATTGAAGTTGCTCAAACGACCCGTGTGCGCACGCGTACATACCGATTCGCAGTATGTGCAAAAAGGCATTGTTGAATGGATACACGGCTGGAAAAAACGCGGCTGGCGCACGGCTGACCGACAACCTGTCAAGAATGTCGACCTTTGGCAGCAACTAGATGCAGAGGCATCGCGTCATCAGATTCAATGGCTATGGGTTCGCGGTCACAATGGACACGTCGAAAATGAGCGAGCCGATGCACTGGCACGTCAGGGTATCGACAATATACGCACTCAAAAAGCATAAAAAACCAAGGGAAAATAGAAATGCGTCAGGTTGTACTGGATACTGAAACAACGGGCCTTGAATTCAGAAAAGGGCATCGTGTCATCGAAATTGGCTGCGTTGAGCTTCTGAATCGCAAAGTGACACAAAACCGCTATCACACCTATCTGAACCCTGATTTCCAGATTGATGCCGCCGCACAGGCCATCCATGGTTTGAGCAATGAGGATTTGGCCGACAAACCACGGTTTGCGGATGTTGCCAATGCCTTTATCGAGTTCATTCAGGGGGCAGAACTACTGATCCATAACGCGGATTTTGACCGTGGATTTCTTGATAATGAATTAGCGTTGATCGGTAAGCCACCGCTGTTAGAGATCGTTTCTGGCATCGTCGACACTTTGAAAATGGCACGCGACATGCGCCCTGGTCGACGCAATACGCTGGATGTCTTGTGCAAGGAATTTTCCGTCGATAACTCAGGCCGCCAGTTGCACGGTGCGCTGCTGGATTCAGAGTTACTGGCTGAAGTCTATCTAGCCATGACGCGCGGGCAAGAAAACCTCTTGATGGATATCGACATTACGCCAACCCATAATGAAGCTGGTACACGAGATACGCCACGATTACCCCTCATGATCGTTCGTGCCACAGAAGACGAAAGTGCAGAACATGCGCGCGTACTGGAGGAAATCAACAAAGAAAGCAAAGGAAAATGCTTGTGGGTTTCTGCTGAAACTACTTGATCGGCAATGCTTTCAGCATTTGCATTTCACCCGAATCAATAATGTGAAACCCGGAAGGCGCTTGATGTGACTGTTTCAACATGGCCAGAGCGACTGTTTTTGCATGAATAGGACGAAAGGCATTAGGCATCATGAATGCCAGCCTTTCCATGCAGGCACCATAAAAATCTTCGGCAAACCGTGGTTGACTCCGTTTTCCCACAAGATAGGCAGGACGAAAAACACTGCAGGATGGATAAGCCAGACGCGACAGGACTTTTTCAATCTCACCCTTGGTTCTCATATAGAAAAACGGTGAATGTTCATTGGCTCCCATGGAACCAACCAATAAAAACTGACCCGCTCCCTTGAGTCGGGCACCTCGAGCAAGATCGAGCACATAATCATGATCTACACGACGAAATGCAGCTTTTGATCCCGCTTGTTTGAGTGTCGTCCCAAGACAGCAAAATACGGTATCAACTTCAGGCAACTGGTTGAACTCATAGGTTTCAAAGTCAACGATATGCTGCTCCAGACGAGGATGCACGTTATTGATTGGACGACGCAAAAGGGCGATGACCTGATGATATTCAGCATCATCCAATAGCGCATCAAGAAGCTGCCCTCCAACAAGACCGCTGGCACCCGCAATGAGAGCTGTTTTTTTCATGGGTCGATGTGAGTTGTTCAATGAGGTTGATGAACTGGCACATAACACGTAACGATGTGTCCGGTATGTGCGCCTGTAGTACAGGATGGAACAGTATAATCGGCTGAATATGAATTCATTTCTGAAATGATCATGGCGATCGATCGCAAACTATTCAACCAGCATTTCTATCGTGTAAGCTATCTGCTATCACGGTTCACAGTTCCTTATATGCGGAGTGTGTATCGAGAATTTGATGGCGATGTTTTGCTCAATATCGTCATTGGTGAAATTGGTACACGTAATCTCGGGCAATTCTACGAAGCCAGCCATAACAGTGAAAACTTCGAGAGCAGACTCGATGATGTCAACGAACATCAGCGCGTATTGCGGCCTTGCAATGCACTTTCAATCAGCGATGCGACAGGAATTCCACGTGAAACCGTTCGGCGCAAAGTCAATGCACTAATACAACGAGGCTGGGTGAGTCAGAATGAACGCGGCCACCTTTACCTGACGCCTGAAGCAGCGCAGCATTTCCAGGGGTTTCTTTTTCCACTGATCGAAGAACTCCTGCCTGCTGTGCGCGATCTGGCCGAAGTATTGGAACAGCCCACTTTATTATCCGAAGGACGGACAAAGTCCTCATCCCAAAACACATGACTCAAAGCACCATCTGAGTGCCATCATGCTTCTTCCGAGCATTTCTTCCGGATGCTTCTTCTTCCGAGCATCACTTACATAGCCAGCGCGCCCACCGAAACGTTTCCTCAGTTTCACACTCTCGGTGTGCGAATAAGCAGCGCAAGGCCAATCAATAACCACGGAGCACCGATGATGAAAGGCAGCAGGCTTGGCCCATAAAGCACCCAGAACATGTCTAGCCGTGCTTTTTCTGGAGATGCTGGATCAAATACAACAGGCATAACCGCCCCAGGAGGAAAATCTTCAGGTGACTGGCTGCACCATTCATCCGTAAATTCATGAATCTTGTCATCATAGGAAAACTGAACGACTGAGCACAATGAACTCCCTATTTTTGCTTTCTTTCCTTGATTTTTGGGTCGTTCATATTTGACGAGGGTTCCCGTCTGATGTAAGCCAGACCGAGTCAATTTCATCGTATTCACTGCTAAATCAATAGCATAACCAATAACTGCGACCCCTGGCAGCAAGAAAACAAGAAAGAAAATTGCTTTCAATTTTAGTCGTGTGGACATGCAAACATCCTCAAAGACAAAATAAAGGCATCAACATTGGCATCGAGAAACATTGTTGCTCCTAACGTACATGGTAGCCATCTCCACACTGCCACCCGCAGAGGATGAAATAAAGCACACCCCATCACGTCCAGTCAGCCTGTCTTGTATAAAGCGCATTCACTCCAATTTTTCCTGATTCGCAACAATCAGATTTCAGTTTGTACGCACGAATGACGCTTCGTCCGTCAGTGGCGCGCTGTTGGCACGCCGCATGGCCGTATCCAGTGCTTCTTTGGCCGGCTTGAGATTCGCCCATACCGTCGCAACTTCCTCACCAAGGATCGCTCTCAAACGTGACAATCCCAAGTTGTATTTGATACGCGTTTTTGCTGGACTGGCCTGTGCCAAACGACGCGTGGCCAAAGTAAGCAGCGGCTGTGGCGCACCGCGTGCTTTCATGGCATTCAATGCCCCCGGTGTCATGGGAAGAAAACCCGTTCCTCGCAACCATTCGGACTGAATCTCCGGCCGCATCATGAATTGAGCGAAACGGGCAGCCGTCAGGTATTCCTCTTTCTTGCGACCGGCCAGCATCCATAGTCCTTGTCCACCGGGCAGGATTTTTTCCTGATTGGCACCATATAAATCATCATAGAAGGGCATTTGTGACACGCCCACATCCAACCCGGCTCGTACCGCTTCCGGATAAAGCGAGGATTCACCAGTCATCATGGCACATTCGCCTGAAAGAAAACGACGGTCTGCCTCGTTTCCCGGGCCGAAATAACGGAAATAGTGTGCCTTGTACCAACTCGACAGCAAAGCCAGATGTTTGACATCCACCATGCTGTTGAGATGAATGCGTGAACGTCCACCTTTTTCGGCGACGGCCAAAGGCTCTCCATGTTGTACTGACACATTTTCAAGATGAACCCAGGCAAAGCGCGAAGAAGTCATCGGACATTTGCTGCCCGCATCGTACAGGCTACCCGCACGAGTCTGCACATCAAACCATGTTTTGGGTGCTTCATCAGGGTTCAGTCCTGCTTGCTGAAAACTTTTCTTGTTCCAGAACAGAATGGGCAGGGAAAGCCCCAAGGGGAGCGCCTGAATACGACCTGCGCCATCATCCACGGCATCGGCAATCAGCGGGAAAAACTGCTTGGCATCCACTTTTTCCTTTGCTGCGGCCATCACTTGATACAAAGGCTTGAAGCGGGGCATTCCATGGAAAAATGAAGGCGCATCATCCGGCTCCAGCAAGGCCATCGTCGGCAGATTGCGTCGCTCGGCGTCATCAAGATCATGGGCATTCTGGAGAATGACCCGCCCCCGCCCCTTTTGCTCGTCATTGAAACGTAAGACCAACGTTGCCAATGTGTCCTGAGACATGCCCGAGAGCATATGACGAAAAACGACATCTTGTGCAGCGCCGTGAGCAGGTGTCGGCTTGACGAGGGCTTTGCGCGCAGCCCATGCTGACGGTGCGGACATCATCGTTACCATCGTTACAAGCAGCGCGCCCCAGACCGTCATGAGCATTCTCAAATTCTGTTTTCCCCATCGTTGCATGACTCGGCTCCAGCATTCATCGAAACACGCATTATGCCGCAGCGCATCTCCCGCCTGACATCGGGCAACTTCGAATAACTGTTAAAATAAATATTTAGATATAAATATCTCCATTCTTCTTAAAACAATGCACATCACCTGCATCGGTGGCGGTCCTGCCGGTCTGTATTTTTCCTTGCTGCTAAAGCAGGCGCAGCCATCGCATGAGATCAGCGTTTATGAACGCAATGCCTCAGACGACACCTTCGGCTGGGGCATCGTCTTCTCGGATGCCATGCTGGACACGCTATCGGCGGCTGACAGCGTAACTTATGCCCGGATCCAGCAACATTTACTTCACTGGGATGAATGTGCCGTTCTTTTCAAGGGACAGCATATTGTTTCGGGAGGACACGGTTTCAGCGCGATCGGTCGGCACAAATTGCTGGCCATTCTTCAGGAACGTGCCCGCGAACTGGATGTGCATTTGCACTTCAATACCCCGTACAACCCTCATTCTGAAGCCCCACCTGCCGATCTCATCGTCCTTGCCGATGGCGCGAATAGCCTACTGCGCGAACACAATGCGCCTCATTTCCAACCTACGACCCGAACAGGAAAGTGCCGATATTTCTGGTTTGGACTAGGCTTGCCACTGCAAAGCTTCACCTTCATCACCGAGTCGAGTGAATGGGGCTGGTTTCAGGCACATGCCTACCCATTTGATGCACACACCAGCACATTTATCGTTGAATGTCGTGAAGAAACATGGCAAGCCGCAGGGCTCGATAAGATGGAAGCTGCCCAATCCGCGCGCTTCTGTGAACAACTCTTTGCTCCCCATCTACAAGGCCAGCAGCTGCTTTTTAACGCACACCATCCGCGTGGCCATGAATGGTTGCGCTTCAACAGCCTAACGTGCCAACACTGGTTTCATGAAAACCAGGTGCTCTTGGGGGACGCCGCACACACCCTCCATTTCTCAGTTGGCTCAGGAACACGTCTGGCCATGGAAGATGCCATCGTTCTGAGCCGTGAGCTAAGCCAGTTCAAAATTCATACTCCAAATGTACTTCAACAGGCACTCCAGCGTTATCAGGATATTCGCAAGATTGATATACAACGTTTGCAGAATGCCGCTACGAATCGAATGGACTGGTTTGAGAATATCGCTCGCTACGCCGATCTCGAACCCGAGCAATTTGCTTACTCATTGCTGACCAGCAGTCAACGTCTGGGTCATGCCAATCTGCGTTTGCGTGATGCAGACTATATTGAACGCATGGAATCCTGGCTGGCCAGACGTAGCGCTCGCAGTGCCAAAATACCGGACGAGCCGGTGCCTCCACCAATGTTCACGCCATTTCGTCTGCGTGATCTCATCCTCAAAAATCGTGTCGTCGTCTCACCGATGGCGATGTATTCCTGCATCGAAGGGGTGGTTGCTGACTTCCATCTGACGCATCTGGGCAGCCGCGCACTCGGGGGGGCTGCTCTCGTCATGACGGAAATGACCGCGATTAGCCGCGATGCGCGCATCACACCCGGATGTGCTGGGCTCTGGAATGACGAACAGGAATACGCTTGGCAACGGATCGTCAATTTTGTCCATGACCACAGTGATGCGCACATCGGCTTGCAACTGGGTCATGCCGGCCCCAAAGGCTCGACACAACGAGGCTGGCAAGCGATGGACGAACCGCTGGCAGAGGGCAACTGGCCCTTACTGGCAGCCTCCGCCATTCCTTATGGCGCACAAAATCAAACACCCCGCGCCGTGACGCGACAGGATATGGATTTCATCCTTGCAGCCTTCCAGCAGGCAACCGAGCGGGCATGTCGCATTGGTTTCGACATGCTCGAATTACATTGTGCTCATGGCTATCTGTTATCGAGTTTCATCAGCCCGCTCACCAATCACCGCACGGATGAATACGGTGGCACACTGGAAAATCGCCTTCGTTTCCCCTTGGAGGTCTGTCGCGCTCTCCGTGTCATCTGGCCGAACTCCAAACCCTTGGCCGTGCGTATTTCGGCACACGATTGGGTGATAGGTGGAACCACGCCTGACGATGCCGTAACGATCGCCCAACAGTTTCGTGATGCCGGTGCAGATCTCATCGACGTGTCCTCCGGCCAGACAACGCGTGCAGCACGCCCTGTTTATGGACGCATGTACCAAACCCCCTTTGCCGATCGCATCCGCAATGAAACAGGGATACCCACCATGGCAGTGGGCAATATTTTTGAAGCCGACCATGTCAACACCATCATTGCGGCCGGTCGTGCCGATCTTTGTGCGATTGGCCGCCCTCACCTGACGGATGCCGCATGGACGCTGCGCGCAGCTGCCCAACAGGGCTATCACCTTTCATCATGCCCTCCTCAGTATATCGGGGGCCAACAACAGCTTGAACGTCTATCAAGGGATTCCCATCATGCCTAAATACTCCAAACAAAGTGATAGCGAAACACGCGCCCACAGCGAACATGCCGATGAGCTGCGATTATGGTTGCGTATGCTGGCCTGCACCAATCTGGTGGAAGGTCATGTCCGCACACGGTTGCGCCAGGACTTTGATATCACCTTGCCGCGCTTTGATCTGATGGCACAACTCGAACGTGCGCCGCAAGGCATGAAGATGGGCGAACTCTCGAAACGCATGATGGTGACGGGCGGTAATGTCACCGGCATCACCGATCAACTGGTCGAAGAAGGCCTGGTCAAACGTATGGATAACCCGACGGATCGGCGGGCTTATATCGTCAAGCTGACCGCCAAGGGTCGCAAGGTCTTTACCGAAATGGCAAAGGCGCATGAACAGTGGATCGTTGAACTGTTTGGTGGCTTGTCGCAGGAGCAACGCAGCCAGCTTCATGGTTTGCTGGCTCAATTCAAAACTCACGCCACGAAAGTAGTCACTCCTCCTTCCACCAAGATTAAGAGACATCAAGAAACATCATGAACTGCATGCAAAACCCTTCATTTTCTTCTCGTGCCGCCCTGCATGAAGCTCAAAATTTTCTCTGGCAAATTGATGCAGCGTCACACGTCGCGACACTCACCCTCCATCGACCTGAACGAAAAAACGCATTGAGTTTTGAAGCCTATCAAGAGCTTCATACACTTTTTTGTCTGCTATCTGAGGCAGAGGATATTCATGCCATCGTATTGACCGGGGCTGCCAATAATTTTTGTTCGGGAGGCGATGTGCACGACATCATTGGCCCCCTGACCCGTATGACCATGCCCGAATTACTCGCCTTCACACGGCTGACGGGTGCGCTGGTCAAAGCCATGCGTGCCTGCCCACAACCCATCATTGCCGCCATCGATGGCGTTTGTGCCGGTGCGGGTGCGATGATGGCATTGGCCAGCGATTTGCGACTAGGCACGGAACGCAGCCGAATCGCCTTCCTGTTTACCCGCGTCGGACTGACAGGCGCGGACATGGGTGCATGCAGCCTCTTGCCGCGCGTGATCGGACAAGGGCGTGCTGCCGAATTGCTCTACACCGGTCGAACCTTGATGGGTGAAGAAGCCGAACGCTGGGGCTTCCTGAACCGCTTATATCCTGTTGAAACCCTGCTGGAGGATGCGCAGGCCTGTGCGCTCGAACTCGCCAGAGGCCCTCGTTTTGCCCATGCCATGACCAAACGCATGCTGCATCGTGAATGGAATATGAGTCTGGATGATGCCATCGATGCAGAAGCCGATGCACAAGCAATCTGTATGCAAACGGAAGATTTTCGTCGGGCTTACCGCGCCTTTGTTGCCAAAGAAAAACCGCGTTTTGAAGGCAATTAAGAATCCGTGGTTGTTAAGGAAACACAGATTAAATCCGTTCGCCCTGAGCCCTTCGAATGACCTCAGGACAGACTTGTCAAAGGACATTCCTTGGAAATACAAGGGCTTCGATGGTTCGACTTTGCTCACCATCAGCCCGAACGGTTTCAAATAATGTTAGCCCCAACCTGTAATGTCCGCTTTCTGCCAAGCTGTAATGTCCTCTTTTT
>CAYTHB010000038.1:0-26737 GCA_964437515.1 uncultured Sterolibacterium sp. | reverse complement strand
GCACGCTATACCCGTTCGCATCCACCCGTGCGATTGCTGATGAGTCTGGCATTTGAGGATAGATCATCGGCACAAAAGGCGGAGTATCGGGTTAAACAGTTATCAGCGAGCGAGAAGCGTGCATACTGCAGGCAACACGCGACCTGTTGAGGATATGGACATGAGTAATGACGAACAACAAAATCAGCAGCCTGAGATGCAGGAAATAAATCAGGTACCAACGCGAGGTGCAAAGGGTGCAAGGGGTGCAGAGGGTGCAGGGGATACTGAATCTCCGGTTGAGCCTGTGGCTGAACCTGTGGCGCAGCCCCAAGCAACACATCACAGCAAGCAGCAGCAACAGAATCCCAATGTGCGTTTGCGGGAATTGTTGTCGATTCCCGAACGTGTGCGCACCGATGCCCAGTGGGATGAGATCATCGATATCGAAATCAGTATTGGTCCTCGCAAGCCCCCCTCCAATATGCGTCCACAGCATCAGCCTGCCTTTCGGCAGAATGATCATCGCGGCGATCGCACGGATCGCTCCGAGAAAAAACACGGAGGCGGTAGCGCGGGTGCGCCGAGTGGCAACAAACACATGCGCAAGCGTAATAACAAAAACACCAGTGGGCAGCAGGGGGGCGGTAGACCTCCCCAAGGGGGCGGTGGCACGGGCGGCGGCGGACAAGCTGGCGGACAAGGTGGACGCTCTGGCTCCGGCAGTGAGTAGTCTTTGTATTTTAACGACGAGATTATCGGCAACTCGCTACGCCATACAGTAGATTTCGCGGATAAAAAAAGCGAATAAAAAAAGCCCCCGAAACGGCGGTGCCGGATCGGGGGAGAGGGAGAGAACCTTTTGTTCGTTGCGCTGTCGGCAGGCCAGACTTATGCTTTGGCCTTTTCGACTTCGACCGGCGCACCACGCGGGGCGTGGCTGGGGGCACCGTAGTACATGCGGTAGTGAATCTGGTGATAGCCTCCCGCCAGATGCAGCGCCTTCCACGGAGCTTCAGCGGGTTCCTGCTGACCCTTCCAGTCTTTGTGCTGGTAAGGCTCCCAAGCGTGATAAATGATGATTTCACCGGGTGCCGTGATGGCCGAGACTTTCACCATGCACTCGAAGTCGCCATGATGGTTGTAGACGCGCACCATATCGCCATCCTTGATGCCGCGCTTTTCCGCTTCACTGGGATTCAACCAGCAAGCGGGCTGGCCGCGTTGTAGGCGAAGGAGCAACTTCACATCGCGCCAGATGGCATGAATCGACCAGCGGTTGTGACCGCCATACATGCGCAGCGGATACTTGCTGCCGGCATGAGGCGCGGGCTTGTGTGTTGGTAATGCCTCGCCCCCTTCGATGAACCAAGGGTGATCGATGTAGAACTGCTGGCGACCGGTCAGTGTCGGCCAAGCCACTTTTTTCTCGACGAAATCGCGGTGTGGCCAGTGCGTATCCTTGGGATCGTAGTCGCTGTAGTTCTGATAAATCATGGATGGACGTGCCGTACCGACCACCGGAACCGCACCCATCGCCAAGGCTTCGCGACCATCTTTGGCACCCAGGCTGGGGCTGTTCTTGAAGATGACATCCATCAGTTTGACCGGATCTTCCGGGTGCGTGGGGTCGTACAACCCATTGTCGGTGTGACGGTCGTAAGTGGTCTTCAGATCAAGAGGTTGATCCTTGAAACCGCGCACCGGCCCGACATTACGTTCCTTGGCGCGCTCGCTAATCCGCTTCGACAGCAGGCCGAACAGCTCCCAGTCCGACTTGGATTCGCCCATCGGCTCGGTCGCCTTGTCGGAGGTGATGATGTAAGGCACATAGGTCTGGCCGTACTTGATGCCGTATTTTTCATAGTAAGCAGCCACCGGTAGTACATAGTCGGCAAACAGCGTAGAGGTGCTCATACGAAAATTGACCGAGACGACGATATCAAATTTTGGCCACAGCACCTTCTTGGCAATCTGGGGGCTCGGCCAGCGACGCAGGGGGTTACAGCCGGTAAAAATGTAGGCCTTGGGCGAACGATTTTCCGGTGGATGGCAAGGGATCCAGCCTTTGTCGATCGACTCGCGCATATAGGCCGCCATATTGCGCGGCAAAGCGGGATCTTGCAGATGCGGCTTGTCCCACATTTCCTTGTATCCGCCGTGGATGTACAGGAAGGGAATCATCGGCATATTGGCGGATTTGTTGCTGACCTGAACATAAATGTCTTCGTAGTCACGCGGAGTCAGCCCCTTGATCGCCTTGGGAATCAGGCGGATCTGTTCCATGGTCGAGAACACCGAACCGATCATGGCTTCCAGCCCATCGGCACCCCACCACGCTGCAATCCGCACACCACTCCCGGCATGACCCTGATTCCCGGTGAGGTTCATCAAGAGAATCATGGCGCGCTGATACAAATCGCTGTGATAGCTCTTGCAAGCCCCCCAAGACATATAAATCATGGCACGTGGTGCAGCCGCCATTTCACGCGCGAAGGTACGGATGACATTCGCGTTCAGCCCCGTCACCTTGGCTGCCTGTTCCGGCGTGTACTCCTTGTCCAGCTTGGCCTTGATCATGTCGAAGACGGTCTGCACTTCCACCGTCTTGCCATCGGCCAGTTTGACCTGGAAAGTGCCAGAGAGTGCTGGCTTGATGCTACCAAACTTGAGACTACGACCGCCATCACCATCGCCTTCACACCCCGGGGCAATCACCGCCTGTTTCTTTGCCTCATCCCAGACATAAAGGGCATTATCCGCACCGCCCTTGACCATGTCGGAAGCCCGCAGGAAACGATGATCGTCCTTGCGCACGAGGAAGGGGAAATCGGTCTGTTCGAGAACGTAATCCTTCTTGTACAGATTTTCAGAAATCATCACCTGTGCTGCGGCCAGACCCAAAGCCGCATCCGTCTCGGGGATCACATTGATCCACATATCGGCATGCACCGTCGAAGGATTCAAGTCAGGGGCGACCACCACCAGCTTGGCACCGCGATAACGGGCTTCGTGCAGGAAGTGAGCTTCCGGGATTCGCGTATAGATCGGATTACCGACCCAGATCACGATGAAGTCAGAACGGAACCAGTCATCCGACGTGCCTTCGCAGTTGTACATCCCCCAAGTCTGCACTGCTCCCATGGGCATGTCCGAAACGCCCGCCCAAGAGTCGATCTTGGTGGCTTCGATGGCATCCGAGAATCGTACATCGCCTGCGGTTTCCGGGCCATAACCGGCATTGGTCGTGCCGTCGTCAAAGATGATGCATTCTGTCCCGTGTGCCACTGCCGTATCAATCAGCTTGTCAGCGACTTCAGTCAGGGCTTCGTCCCAGGTGATGCGCTTCCACTTGCCGTCGCCGCGTTCGCCGACGCGCTTCAGCGGATACTTGATACGTGCTTCTGAAACCTGCAACTGGGTGTAGCACGCGCCCTTCTGGCAGCCGCGTGGGTTGAAGTCGGGAATATCCGGGCGATGCGGCTCATAGATCGCAGCTTGTTCTTCACGCCAGGCAATGCCGTCGCGCACATAGACATCCCAGGAACAGGCAGCAATACAGTTGGCACGAGTATGTGTCCCTTTGACCACCTTGTCCCAACGCCATTTGGCACGCCAGATATCCGAATAATCGTTGTACTGAACTTTCTTGGCAGGCTTGCCCGGCGCGTCTGCTGGACGCGGTGCAGCGGGTTCGTAATGCTTCGGGCGCAGACTGTACAGCCCCAGCCCTGCGGCGGCAACGGTTGAACCGACAATGAAGTGACGGCGGGATATCTGCATACGGATGCTCCTTATTCTTGTACAAAAACCGTTGCGTTCAGTGTTCAGTCTCGTCCGTCTTTTGGGAGAGGCTGGCGAGGCCGCATCGATTAAATGATTTTCGAAATAGGGATGTTATGCGCTACACCGATGAAAAAACGCGAAAGTAGCCCAAATTGAGCACTTTTTCATTTTGATGCGGCGCGTTTTTATGTCCCTCTGTGGAGGGCTTTTTGTGCCTTTTCGATTTCAACAGGCGTACCCCGAGGAGCATGGCTGGGCGCACCATAAAAAATGCGGTAGTGAATCTGATGATAGCCCCCCGCCAGATGCAGCGCCTTCCACGGAGCTTCAGCGGGTTCCTGCTGACCTTTCCAGTCCTTGTGTTGATAGGGTTCCCATGCGTGGTAGACGATGATTTCGCCCGGTGCGGTAATCGCCGAGACTTTTACCATGCATTCGAATTCGCCATGATGGTTGTAGACGCGCACCATGTCGCCATCCTTGATGCCGCGCTTTTCAGCTTCACTGGGATTCAACCAGCAAGCAGGCTGACCGCGTTGCAGGCGGAGGAGTAGCTTCACATCGCGCCAGATGGCATGAATCGACCAGCGGTTGTGACCACCATACATGCGCAGCGGATACTTGCTGCCGGCATGAGGCGCGGGCTTGTGTGTTGGTAATGCCTCGCCCCCTTCGATGAACCAAGGGTGATCGATGTAGAACTGCTGGCGACCGGTCAGTGTCGGCCAAGCCACTTTTTTCTCGACGAAATCGCGGTGTGGCCAGAAGGTGTCTTTGGGGTCGTAGTCGCTGTAGGCTTGATAAATGAGCGAAGGTCGCGCATTACCAATGACGGGTACAGCCCCCATCGCGAGTGCTTCGCGCCCTGATCGCGCACCTACGCTGGGGCTGCCTTGAAAAATGGCATCCATCATTTTGACGGGATCATCCGGATGCGTCGGATCGTATTTGCCGTGTTCGGTGTGACGTGCATAAATCTGCGACAAATCAAGCGGTTTGTCGTTAAAGCCGCGAACCGGGCTGATATTTCGCACTTTGGCGCGTTCTGCCACATATTTTGAAAGCAGGCCAAAGGTTTCCCAGTCCGACTTGGATTCGCCCATTGGCTCGGTCGCCTTGTCGGAGGTGATGATGTAAGGCACATAGGTCTGACCATACTTGATGCCGTATTTTTCATAGTAAGCCGCCACCGGTAGTACATAGTCGGCAAACATCGTTGATGTACTCATGCGGAAGTTCACCGAAACAACGACATCGAACTTCGGCCACAATACTTTTTTGGCAATCTGGGGGCTCGGCCAACGCCGCAGGGGATTACAGCCGGTGAAGATGTAGGCTTTTGGCGTGCGATTCTCCGGTGGATGGCAGGGGATCCAGCCTTTGTCAATCGATTCGCGCATATAGGCTGCGATGTTGCGCGGCAAAGCGGGGTCTTGCAGATGCGGCTTGTCCCACATTTCTTTGTATCCGCCGTGGATGTACAAGAAGGGAATCATCGGCATATTGGGGTTTTTCGAACCCAATTGAATGAAAATGTCTTCATAGTCACGCGGCGTGAATCCCTTGATGGCTTTTGAGGCCAAACGCAGTTTTTCCATCGGGCTGAAGGCGTCGCTCACCATTGAATCCAGTCCGTCCATTCCCCACCACGCTGCAATCCGCACGCCGCTACCGGCATGACCCTGATTCCCGGTGAGGTTCATCAAGAGAATCATGGCGCGCTGATACAAATCACTGTGATAGCTCTTGCAAGCACCCCAAGACATATAAATCATGGCACGCGGTGCCGCTGCCATTTCACGCGCAAAGGTACGGATGACATTCTCGTTCAGCCCCGTCACCTTGGCTGCCTGTTCCGGCGTGTACTCCTTGTCGAGTTTCGCCTTGATCATGTCAAACACGGTCTGTACTTCCACCGTCTTGCCATCTGCCAGTTTGACTTGGAAGGTGCCAGAGAGCGCTGGCTTGATGCTACCGAATTTGAGACTGCGACCGCCTTCGCCATCGCCTTCACAACCCGGCGCAATCACCGCCTGTTTCTTTGCCTCATCCCAAACGTAAAGGGCATTATCCGCGCCACTCTTGACCATGTCGGAAGCCCGCAGGAAACGATGATCGTCCTTACGCACGAGGAAGGGGAAATCGGTCTGTTCGAGAACGTAATCCTTCTTGTACAGATTTTCAGAAATCATCACCTGTGCTGCGGCCAGACCCAAAGCCGCATCCGTCTCGGGGATCACATTGATCCACATATCGGCATGCACCGTCGAAGGAT
The DNA here is from genome assembly GCA_964437515.1 of uncultured Sterolibacterium sp. GTDB lineage: Bacteria > Pseudomonadota > Gammaproteobacteria > Burkholderiales > Rhodocyclaceae > Sterolibacterium. The sequence goes on along the minus strand of CAYTHB010000038.1, from coordinate 20,697 downwards.
TCAAGTCAGGGGCGACCACCACCAGCTTGGCACCGCGATAACGGGCTTCGTGCAGGAAGTGAGCTTCCGGGATTCGCGTATAGATCGGATTACCGACCCAGATCACGATGAAGTCAGAACGGAACCAGTCATCCGACGTGCCTTCGCAGTTGTACATCCCCCAAGTCTGCACTGCTCCCATGGGCATGTCCGAAACGCCCGCCCAAGAGTCAATCTTGGTGGCTTCGATGGCATCTGCAAAACGCCAGTCACCGGAGGTTTCAGGACCGTAGCCACTATTCGTCGTGCCGTCGTCGAAAATGATGGATTCGGTGCCTTGTGCCACGGCAGCGTCAATTAGCTTGTCAGCGATTTCAGTCAGGGCTTCGTCCCAGGTGATGCGCTTCCACTTGCCCTCGCCGCGCTCACCCACCCGTTTCAGCGGATACTTGATGCGTGCTTCTGAAACCTGTAACTGGGTATAGCACGCGCCCTTCTGGCAGCCGCGTGGGTTGAAGTCGGGAATATCCGGACGATGCGGCTCATAGATCGCAGCTTGTTCTTCACGCCAGGCAATGCCGTCGCGCACATAGACATCCCAGGAACAGGCAGCAATACAGTTGGCACGAGTATGTGTCCCTTTGACCACCTTGTCCCAACGCCATTTGGCACGCCAGATATCCGAATAATCGTTGTACTGAACTTTCTTGGCAGGCTTGCCCGGCGCGTCTGCTGGACGCGGTGCAGCGGGTTCGTAATGCTTCGGGCGCAGACTGTACAGCCCCAGCCCTGCGGCGGCAACGGTTGAACCGACAATGAAGTGACGGCGGGATATCTGCATACGGATGCTCCTTGTTCTTGTGCAAAAAACCGCTGATCTGGTTCCTTGAGACGGGATGGTCTATCAACCTAGAAACCGCAGTTGACCGCTTATCATCATCGCAAACTCTACTCATGCTGTATGTTTTTCATTATCGATTTACTTCACCTTGTGGGTGAGATCGCTACGCCGTCGATTGCACATTTTACGGGTCGCCTGTCCGCGTTGCTCTTCGTTGCAGGGAGTGGCCATGCGCCTCATCGCGCCTTGCCAGACAACCCGTAAAATGCACACTCGAAGGCGTCCAACTACGGTTTCTAGGTTCAAAAGACAATACAACAATTACGCAAACCTTTATGGCAGCAGATCAAAGAGACTATAATCGCACGTTTTGCGAGATGCTCTGAAATTCCGGTTTGATGCAAACGTCTTATTGCTATCGTTACCGATATTGGATGTCGCGCATCAACTCTTTGCCATTATCAACACCTACATCCCGCACGTTGCGACGCTTGATTTTGCGTGGCTCTACAGAAATCAACCTGGCTTGAACAATGCAGCATATCCGTAACTTCTCCATCATCGCCCATATCGACCACGGTAAATCCACACTGGCCGACCGAATCATTCATCTTTGTGGTGGCTTGTCGTCACGCGAAATGGAGGCGCAGGTTCTCGATTCGATGGATATCGAACGTGAACGGGGTATCACCATCAAGGCGCAGACAGCCGCACTCAGCTACAAGGCACGCGATGGGCGGGTCTATAACCTGAATTTGATCGATACACCGGGGCACGTCGATTTTTCTTACGAAGTCAGCCGCTCGCTATCAGCCTGTGAAGGGGCTTTGCTGGTGGTGGATGCTTCACAAGGTGTAGAAGCGCAAACGGTGGCCAATTGTTATACGGCCATTGAACTGGGTGTTGAGGTTGTGCCCGTTCTCAACAAGATTGATCTACCTGCAGCTAATCCGGATGGTGCGCGTCAGGAGATCGAGGATGTTATTGGAATTGATGCGACGGAGGCCATCCTTGCCAGCGCCAAGACGGGATTGGGTGTTGAGGATATTCTCGAAGCCGTGATTGCGCGCATTCCATCCCCACAAGGGGATCCTGAAGCCCCTCTGAAGGCCTTGATTATCGACTCATGGTTCGATAACTATGTGGGTGTAGTCATGCTGGTGCGTGTGGTCGATGGTGTGTTGCGTCCCAAAGACAAGATACGATTGATGGCGGGGGGAACCACACATTTGTGTGAGCAGGTAGGTGTGTTTACGCCCAAATCACAAACGCGAGACCGCTTATCGGCAGGTGAGGTGGGTTTTATCATTTCCGGCATCAAGGAAATCAAGGCGGCCAAGGTGGGCGATACGGTCACGCGCGTGGATGTTGCTGCTGCGACGCCGCTGCCCGGTTTCAAGGAAATCAAGTCACAGGTGTTTGCGGGGCTTTATCCTGTTGAGCCGAATGAATATGAAAATCTGCGTGACTCACTGGAAAAGCTCAAGTTGAATGATGCTTCGCTGCATTACGAGCCGGAAGTTTCGCAAGCCTTGGGTTTTGGTTTTCGTTGTGGCTTTCTCGGATTGCTGCACATGGAAATCATCCAGGAACGTCTGGAGCGTGAGTTCGATCAGGATCTCATTACTACGGCGCCGACCGTTGTTTATCAAGTCGTCATGCGTGATGGCACGGAACTCTTCGTCGAGAATCCGTCGCGCCTTCCCGAGCCTTCAAAGATTGAAGAAACGCGCGAACCGATCATCACCACGACGATATTTGTGCCGGAAGAATATCTGGGAGCAGTCATTACCCTGTGCGAGCAAAAACGCGGAAACCAGGTCAACATGCAGTACCGCGGACGTCAGGTGCAACTGACCTACGATATGCCGATGGCCGAAGTAGTGATGGATTTCTTCGACAAGCTCAAATCGGTGTCGCGAGGCTATGCTTCGCTGGATTATGAGTTCAAGGAATACCGTTCGGCCGATGTGGTCAAACTGGATGTGCTGATTAACGGCGACAAGGTCGATGCGCTGTCTGCCATCGTTCATCGTGCCAATGCCCCTTTCCGTGGTCGGGCGCTGGCCGCCAAGATGCGTGAGCTGATTCCGCGACAAATGTATGACGTAGCGATTCAGGCTGCCATTGGCTCCAATATCGTGGCACGTGAAAATATCAAGGCCATGCGCAAGAATGTGCTGGCCAAGTGTTATGGCGGCGATGTCTCACGCAAGAGAAAGCTGCTTGAGAAGCAGAAGGCCGGCAAGAAACGCATGAAGCAGGTGGGGACGGTCGAGATTCCGCAGGAGGCCTTCTTGGCTGTTTTGCGTGTGGACGAGAAGTAAATCTGTGAGTCTGTAAATATTTCATGAATTTTGCATTGATCCTGTTTTTGCTGACGCTCGTGACGGGCATCATCTGGTTTCTCGATCATTTCTGGTTGAAGAAGCAGCGTGCAAAGGATGCACATGATCCTTGGTGGGTTGAATACGGTGCCAGCTTCTTTCCTGTTTTGCTGGTTGTATTCAGTTTGCGTTCTTTTCTTGTTGAGCCTTTCAAGATTCCTTCGGGTTCGATGATTCCGACCTTGCTGGTCGGTGATTTCATTCTGGTGAATAAATATGCTTACGGTGTCCGTTTGCCAGTGATCAACAAGAAAATTGTCGAAGTGGGTCAGCCTCAACGAGGCGATGTCATGGTGTTTCGTTATCCCGAGGATCCCTCACTCGATTACATCAAACGTGTCGTGGGGCTTCCCGGTGATAAGGTGGCTTATCTCAACAAGCGGCTGATCATCAATGGCACTCCCGTTCCCGTCAAGGCAGAGGGCGATTTTCTAGACAAGAATCATTTGACTTACACACCGAAGTACCTGGAGCGTTTTGGAAATGCTGAACATCAGATTCTGATTGAACCGGAAAGTGAAGAGTCTCCTGCGTTCGTTCGCCAGATTTCGCAATTCCCGTTTCGTGATAATTGTCATTACAATGCCGATGGCGTTATTTGCGAAGTGCCACCGGGACATTACTTCATGATGGGCGATAACCGTGATAATTCACGCGATAGTCGTTTTTGGGGCTTTGTGCCGGACGAAAACATTGTGGGTCGAGCATTCTTTATCTGGCTCAATTTCAGCGATCTGAAGCGATTTGGGTCCTTCCATTAAAAGGCTTTGTTAAATCAGGGGGTTGTATGGAGCAGGTGATGACAGCGGCAGCGACAGCGACAATGCGCAAGCAAAAAGGGATGACTTTGACGGGGTTGATTTTTGTCAGCATCGTGCTGATTTTTGTGGCACTGCTGGCCATGAAAGTGTTTCCTGTCGTCGTCGATTACTACACGATCGTTGGCAATGTCAAAGCCGTGACCAATGACACCAGTTTGCGCGAGGCGGGTGTTGCGCAGATACGAGGTGCTTATCTCAAGCGGATGCAGGTTTCTGGTGCAACGGATGTGTTGCCAGAGGACTTGGATATCAGCAAGGAGGGGAGCGATATTGTCATTTCCTTTTCTTATTCCAAGAAAGTTCGCTTGTTTGGTAATGTCAGCTTGCTCCTCGATTTTGAAAATAGTACCGCTCCTTCTTCTGGAAACTAACAATGCAATCCGAGCGTCTGGATCGACTTGAGCGGGCGCTCGGATATCAATTTGTGTCTCGCGAGCTGCTTCAACAGGCGTTGACGCATCGCAGTTACGGCTCGGGGCATAACGAACGCATTGAATTCCTCGGGGATAGTATTCTGAATTGTGTCGTTGCCGCCAGATTGTTCGCACTCTTTCCTGCCTTGCGTGAGGGGGAACTCTCGCGCTTGCGAGCCGCGCTTGTACGCCAGGAAACGTTGGCGATGATTGCGCAAGAACTTTCCTTGGGGGACTACATGCGTCTGGGGGAGGGTGAATTGAAAAGCGGTGGTTTTCGTCGTCCTTCCATATTGGCGGATGCATTGGAAGCCATTTTTGGATCGGTTTATCTGGATGCCGGATTTGAGGCGGCTTTTGCTGTTGTCAGCCATCTTTTCGAACCGCAGTTGATGGCCATTGATCCGAAACAGGCGTTCAAAGATCCGAAAACATCTCTTCAGGAATTGCTGCAAGGGCGGCGTATGGCGCTGCCGCAATACACATTGCGTGCAACAAGAGGGGATGCCCATGCCCAGGAATTTGAGGTGGAATGCCGTATTCCTGCACTGGATATCGTTGTCTATGGCACAGGCAGTAGTCGACGTGCTGCCGAGCAGGATGCGGCGCGTCGCATCTGTCAGACGCTGGATGGCAAATGAATCACGAGAATCACGAAGGCAAATCTGAAATCAAGGCACAGGAGCCTGCATTTCGTTGTGGCACTCTCGCCATCGTAGGGCGTCCGAATGTGGGTAAGTCCACTTTGCTCAACCAACTGGTGGGGCAGAAAATCAGCATTACTTCGAAAAAGCCCCAGACGACCCGGCATCGCGTGACAGGTATCCGAACCACGGAAACATGCCAGTTCATTTTTGTGGATACGCCGGGTTTTCAGACGCGTCATCAGGGCGCGCTCAACCGGACCATGAACCGTAATGTGACTCAAGCACTCGCCGAGGTGGATGTCATTCTCTGCGTCATCGAGGCAGAGCGCATGGGCTCTGCCGATCGTGCGGTGTTCAAATTGCTCCCTGCGAATCAACCGGTGTTGCTGGTCATCAACAAAATCGATCAACTGCCTGCGCGGGAGGCACTCCTGCCTTTCATTGAAAAGGTCAGCAAAGAATATGACTTTGCGGAGATTCTTCCGCTGTCGGCCATGTCGGGTGCTGGGAGTGATGTGCTATTGCAGGCAGCAGAATCCTATTTGCCGATCCAGTCGCCCTTTTTTGACGAAGATGACATCACGGATCGCAGTGAGCGTTTTCTGGCGTCTGAATTGTTGCGTGAAAAACTGTTTCGCAATCTGGGAGATGAACTGCCGTATGGCATGACTGTTGAAATCGAGCGTTTTGAGCAGGAGGGCAATCTGCGAAGGATTTTTGCCGCCATCATCATTGATCAGCCCCAACACAAGGCCATTGTCATCGGCAAGGCAGGCGAGAAGCTCAAGCGTATTTCATCGGATGCCCGGCGTGATATGGAGCAGCTTTTTGGAAGCAAGGTGTATCTGGAAACCTGGGTCAAGGTTAAAAGCGGCTGGGCAGATGACGAGCGCGCCTTGAAGAGTCTGGGTTACGAGTAGCTGATGGTCGATGGTCGGTGGTCGATGGTCGGTAGTGACAGACGGATAATCGTGCATGAGTGTTGGAAAGCAGCGTATCGATGGGCAGCAGGCATACATCCTGCATAGCTATCCCTATAGCGAGACCAGCTTGATCCTCGATGTGTTTTCGCGTCAATATGGTCGTCTGCCTTTGCTGGCACGTGGCGCACGGAGGCCGCGTTCTGCATTGCGTGGGGTGCTGATGGCATTTCAACCGCTGGAACTGGGCTGGTTCGGTCGTGGTGAAGTCCGCACTCTGGCCAAGGCGGAATGGATGGGGGGCATCCCCTTGCTGACTGGATCGTCGTTGATGCTGGGCTATTACCTCAATGAATTGATTCTGAAACTGTTGCCACGTGACGATGCCCACCCCGCTTTGTTCGACAATTATGTTGCCGCGCTTCGCTCGCTGAGTTTGCCTGAGGGAGGGCGGCGGCCAAGAGTGAGTTCACCTGTTTTTTCAGCATTGCTACGTCGATTCGAAAAAAACATGTTGAAAGAACTGGGCTACGGCTTGATGCTGGAACGCGATGCATTGAACGATAAGCCGATCGACGCCGAAGGGCGTTACCATTACCGGCTTGAATGTGGTCCCGTGCAGTTGGATGCCGATGAAGAAAATATCGGTCTTTCGGATGTCACAGAAACCCGGCGTGTGCAGGCGATTCGAGGGAAAACACTCCTTGATCTGGCCTCTGATGATTACAGCGATCCTCAGACCTTGATGGAGAGCAAATTGCTCATGCGTCTGCTCATCAATCATCATCTGGCCGGAAAGCCTTTGCAGTCACGGCGGATTTATATGGAGTTGCAGGCATTGTGAATAAGAGGTTGCTTCCCCTTGATCTTGGCGTGAATATCGATCATGTCGCCACTTTGCGCCAAGCACGCGGCACGGCGTATCCTGATCCCGTTCGTGCAGCATTGCTGGCCGAAGCCTGTGGTGCCGATGCCATTACGTTGCATTTGCGTGAAGACCGTCGTCATATTCAGGATCGTGATGTCGAGATTCTGCGCGAAAAGCTGACGACCCGCATGAATCTGGAAGCGGCGATCACCGATGAGATGATCAGCTTTGCCTGTCGCATCAAACCGCATGATGTTTGTCTGGTACCGGAAAAGCGTGAAGAGTTGACGACCGAGGGTGGGTTGGATGTGAGAGGACATCATGCCGAGGTGATGGCTGCATGTGATCAGTTGGCTTCGGTGGGTTGTCGTGTGTCACTCTTCATCGATCCTGAGCCTGCACAGTTGGATGCTGCACGCTCGGTCGGTGCACCCGTGGTGGAGCTACATACCGGACGCTTTGCCGATGCAACCAATCCCGATGCGCAGCAACACGAACTGCAACGTATCGTGCAAGCCGCAGCTTATGGGGCGAAGTTGGGGCTCAAGGTCAATGCGGGTCATGGCCTGCATTTTGGTAATGTGGCCGTGGTCGCTGCGATTCCACAGATTACGGAGTTAAACATAGGTCATGCCCTGGTCGCCGATGCCATTTTTATGGGCTGGGAAAATGCCATTCGTGAAATGAAGCGCGTCATGCTGGCCGCGCGTACTGCAGCACTTACTCTGGAGTCAAAAGGATGAACGTGTTTGTTCCTAATCCCCCCACAGATGCGCAGGCTCAAGCTCTGGGTCCGTTGATGATTGATATCGAGGGGACGGCATTGAGTCCGCTCGATCGTGAACGACTGTGCCATCCCTTGGTGGGCGGCATGATACTTTTTTCTCGCAACTACGAGAGTCCTGAGCAACTCACTCGCTTGTGTGCGGAGATTCATGCCTTGCGCAGCCCGGCTTTGCCAATTGCCGTTGACCATGAAGGTGGGCGGGTGCAGCGTTTTCGTGAGGGCTTTACCGTATTGCCTGCCATGCGAGGTCTGGGAGAGTGGTGGGATCGCGAGCCTCAAGCAGCACAATGGGCGGCGCGGGATCTGGGCTATGTATTGGCGGCTGAATTGCGTGCGTGTGGGGTCGATTTTTCATTCGCTCCCGTTCTCGATCTGGATTATGGTCATAGCAGCGTCATCGGTAATCGCGCATTTCATCGTAATCCGCAGGCGGTCATTGAACTAGCAGGTGCGTTAATCGAAGGTTTGCGACAGGCAGGCATGGTGGTGTGCGGCAAGCATTTTCCCGGTCACGGCTTTGTTGCTGCGGATTCGCATATCGCGATTCCCGTGGACGATCGCAGCTTTGATGAACTGGCGGAAGACATGATGCCTTATCATCATCTGTCACTGGATGGCGTCATGCCGGCTCATGTGATTTATCCGTGTGTCGATAGTCAGCCGGCTGGGTTTTCGTCACGATGGTTGAGCATCTTGCGTGAGGATTTCGAATTCAAAGGCGTGATCTTCAGTGACGACCTGTCGATGGAAGGTGCAAGTGTCGCGGGTGATATCGTGGCGCGGGCAGAAGCTGCCTGGAATGCCGGTTGCGATATGTTGCTGGTTTGCAATTCACCCGATGCGGTCGGGGAGTTGTTGAACCGTTGGCAGCCTGCGCAGGATGAACAAATGCAAATACGTCGTTCAAGAATCGAAAGTCTGATTCCCATCAAGCCAGCGATCAGTTCTGCTGCGCTGGAACTCGATGCCATCTGGAAGCGGGGTCAGGAAGTGATTGCTGCATTGGCTTGAGATCTGATGCTGCTTGAGGCTTAAGAGTGAAGATTAGTCTCCATGCCGTCGCTCGATACGCGCCTCAGCGATGATGCGCACATTGCCTTCCTTGTCCTGCTCTTCCAGTTTGACCGGAAAGCCCCAGAGCAGGGCGATATGTTTGAGCATGGTTTCACTGTTATCACTCAATGGGCGATTTTCGTATTTGAAATGACGCAGCGTCAGGGAGCGTTCGCCACGCAGGTCGACATCCCAGACCTGAATATTGGGTTCACGGCTACCTAGGTTGTATTGATCGGCCAAACGCTGACGCACGGTGCGGTAGCCTTGTTCGTCGTGGATGGCATGGATTTTCAAGGTGGATTCAGTTTCGTCGTCGATGATGTTGAACAGGCGAAATTCACGCATCAGTTTTGGGGAAAGATACTGAGCGACAAAGCTCTCGTCCTTGAAGTTGCGCATGGCAAAATCCATGGTCGTTAGCCAGTCGCTTCCGGCAATTTCCGGAAACCATACCCGGTCTTCGTCGGTCGGGGTCTGGCAGATACGCTGGATGTCGCGCCACATGGCAAAGCCCAAGGCATACGGATTGATTCCGCTGAAATAGCGGCTGTTGTAGGCGGGTTGCGCGACGACATTGGTGTGGCTTTGCAGAAACTCAAGCATGAAGCCTTCACCGACCAAGCCTTCGTCATACAGATGGTTCAGGATGGTGTAATGCCAGAAACAGGCCCAACCTTCATTCATGAGTTGAGTCTGACGTTGAGGATAAAAATACTGGCCAATTTTTCGGACGATACGAATGATTTCACGCTGCCATGGTTCCAGTAGGGGGGCGTTTTTCTCAATGAAATAAAGCAGGTTTTCTTCAGGTTCTGCGGGGAATCGTGGGGCGTGTTTTTCTTCTTCCTTGCCGGGACGGGGCGGCAATGTGCGCCATAAATCGTTGATCTGTGACTGGATATAGGCTTCGCGTTCTTTCTGGCGTTCCCGTTCCTTGAGGAGCGACAGGCGCGGTGGCCGCTTGTAACGATCAACCCCCACATTTTGCAAGGCGTGACAGGCGTCGAGCAGCCGTTCAACTTCTTCTTCTCCGTAGCGTTCTTCGCATTCCTGGATGACATTTCGGGCAAAGACCAGATAGTCGACGATGGCATCAGCCGCCGTCCATGTCCGGAACATGTAATTGCCCTTGAAGAACGAGTTGTGGCCGTAAGCCGCATGAGCGATGACCAAAGCCTGCATGGTCATCGTGTTTTCTTCCATCAGATACACGATGCAGGGGTCTGAGTTGATGACAATCTCGTAGGCCAGCCCCATCTGGCCGCGTTTGTAACCCTTTTCGGTTGAAAGAAAATGTTTGCCGAATGACCAGTGATGGTAATACACCGGCATACCGATAGAGGCGTAGGCATCCATCATCTGTTCGGCGGTGATGATTTCGATCTGGTTGCGATAGGTGTCCAGTTTGTAATGTTTGGCGATACGGGCAATTTCGTGCTCGTATCGTTCGATGGATTCAAACGTCCATTCTGAATCCTGCGAGAGACGGATTTTCTTACGGCGAGAGGTGCCGTTGGCTGTTTTCGTGCTCATGCCAGTTTCTTCCGGAAGAGTTCGCGAAACACAGGGTAAATGTCGGCGAGATCCTTGATGGGCTGCATGGCGAAATGATGCGGATGGTTTTCCTTGATCTTGGCGTATTCATGCCACAGATTCTGAGGCTCTGCGCCCCCAATTTCGATGTAAGCATAGTACTGGAGCAGGGGCAGAATTTTTTCGTCGAGCAGGGCGCGACACTTGGGAGAGTCCGCATCCCAGTTATCGCCATCGGAGGCTTGGGCGCCATAGATATTCCAGTTTCCACGGGTATAACGTGCGGTGATGATTTCCTGCATCAGTTCCAGTGCGCTGGAAACCACGGTTCCACCGGATTCGCGGGAGTGAAAGAAATCCTCCTCATTGACTTCAGCGGCTTGTGTATGGTGGCGGATGAACACCAGATCGATATGTTCGTAAGTGCGTGTGAGAAACAGATAGAGCAACATGAAAAATCGTTTGGCGACCTGCTTCTTTTCTTCATCCATCGAACCCGAAACATCCATCAGACAGAACATGACGGCTTGAGTGGAGGGGGCAGGAATCTTGACGCGATTGTTGTAGCGTAGATCAATGGTGTCGATGAAGGGCAGGCTATCGATACGACGGAGCAGACGGGCGATTTCCTGACGCAGTTCGATGGCTTCAGGCGTGTTGCCTTCACCACGCGCTTCAAGTTCTGCCAGACGTTCTCTCGCGATGCGCAAGCTCTTGCGATAGGGAGCTCCGACGGCGATACGTCGCCCTGTTGCGCCGCGCAGAGAGCGGACGACATTGATATTGGTGGGCACGCCGGTTTGTGTGTAGCCAGCACGAACGTTTTTGTATTCGTTGATGCGGGAGAGCTGCGTCTTGATGAGATGAGGCAAAGCCAGATCATCAAAGAAAATATCGAGAAACTCCTCGCGTGACAAGGTGAAAGCAAAGTCGTCCATGCTTTCGCCTTCATTGCTGGCCTTGTTTCCGCCACCCCCACCGCCACTTTCATCCGGGCGTTCAACCTCATCACCACTGAGAAAACGATCGTTTCCCGGTTGCACCACACTCCATCGTCCACCCCGTCCGTGATGGAATTGGGGTTCCGCAATATCCTTGGCCGGAATGCCAATTTTTTCACCGTTGTCGATGTCCTCAATGCTCCGTTTGGAGATGGCATCTTGAACGGCCTTGCGAATCTGACCTTTGAAGCGACGCAAGAAACGATTGCGGTTCACCGCACTTTTGTTCTTGCTGTCCGTTCGTCGGTCGATGATGCGTAGCATGTCCCCTCCCGCGATTTGCGCAGACCGACCGTGTTGCTACTTCGCGAAATATCGGCGGGTCTGCTGCCTGAATGTCTGCGTCTGAGCCTGAGTTTGAATACTTTGTCAGCTCAACACATTCAGGATGATTTGCGGACGCGTAAATACCATTCGGCCAGCAGGCGCACCTGCTTTTCCGTATAGCCTTTGGCCACCATGCGATTGACGAAATCCTGATGCTTCTTCATGTCGTCGGCGGTTGCCTTGCTGTTGAAGGAAATGACGGGCAGCAGTTCTTCCGTATTGGAGAACATTTTCTTTTCGATGACCGCACGCAGTTTTTCGTAAGAAGTCCATGCAGGATTCTTGCCATCATTCTTGGCACGAGCCCGCAGAACAAAGTTCACCACCTCGTTGCGGAAGTCTTTTGGATTGCTAATGCCGGCCGGTTTCTCGATTTTTTCCAGTTCATCATTAAGCGCGCTGCGATCGAGAATTTCGCCGGTATTGGGATCGCGGAATTCCTGATCCTGAATCCAGAAGTCGGCATAGGTGACGTAACGATCGAAGATGTTCTGTCCGTATTCCGAATAGGACTCCAGGTAGGCAGTCTGGATTTCCTTGCCAATGAATTCGGCATAGCGCGGTGCAAGGTATTCCTTGATATATCCCAGATAACGCTGCTCGACTTCGGCCGGAAACTGCTCCTGTGCAATTTGTTGTTCCAGTACATACATCAGGTGTACCGGATTGGCCGCAATTTCGCGATGATCGAAATTGAAGATCTTGGACAATATCTTGAAAGCAAAGCGGGTGGAAAGCCCAGTCATGCCTTCATCGACACCGGCATAGTCGCGATATTCCTGATAGGACTTGGCCTTGGGATCGGTGTCCTTGAGGTTTTCACCATCATAGACGCGCATTTTCGAAAAGATGGAGGAATTTTCCGGCTCCTTGAGGCGCGAGAGCACGGCAAACTGCGCCATCATGCGCAAGGTATCCGGAGCGCAGGGCGCTTTGAAGAGGGATGAACCTTGCAACAGTTTCTCGTAGATTTTGACTTCGTCGGAAACGCGCAGGCAGTAAGGAACTTTGACGATGTAGATACGGTCGAGAAAGGCTTCGTTGTTACGGTTGTTCTTGAAACTCTGCCATTCAGCCTCATTGGAATGCGCGAGTATCATGCCGTCAAAAGGAATGGCGCCAAAGCCCTCGGTTCCCTTGTAGTTGCCTTCCTGCGTGGCGGTGAGCAGAGGGTGCAGCACCTTGATAGGTGCTTTGAACATTTCAACGAATTCCAGCAAGCCACGATTCGACAGGCACAAGCCGCCCGAGTAGCTGTAGGCATCCGGGTCATTCTGCGAGTATTCCTCCAGCTTGCGGATGTCAATCTTGCCGACGAGCGAGGAAATATCTTGATTGTTTTCGTCACCCGGTTCTGTTTTTGAAACAGCAACCTGCTTGAGTACCGATGGGTAGAGTTTGACGACACGAAAACGGGTGATGTCACCGTTAAACTCATGCAGACGTTTGACAGCCCAAGGGGACATGATGGAGCTGATGTAACGACGCGGAATGCCGTAATCCTCTTCGAGAATGGGGCCGTCCTCTTCAGGCTTGAACAGGCTCAAGGGTGATTCATGTACCGGCGAATCCTTGATGGCGTAGAAAGGCATTTTTTCCATCAGGGATTTGAGCTTTTCAGCCAGTGACGATTTGCCACCACCAACAGGCCCTAGCAGATAGAGGATTTGCTTCTTTTCTTCTAGCCCTTGAGCCGCATGGCGGATATAAGCCACGATGCTCTCAACGGCATCTTCCATGCCGTAAAAATCACGGAAGGCCGGATAGATCTTGATGATCTTGTTGGCGAAAAGACGTGAAAGACGCGGATCCAAGCGGGTATCGACCAGCTCGGGCTCGCCGATGGCTGCAAGCAGCCGTTCGGCAACACTGGCGTAAGCATTGGGGTCTTGCCGGCACAGATCCAGATACTCCTGGATGGACATGTCCTCTTCATGTGCGGCTTCGTAGCGTCCCTGGTAGCGGGCGAAGATCGTCATGATGCGCCTCCTTCCTTGTGGGTGCTTGCTTGAACAGGCTGAAACAAATTCAGTCTTTTCGATTACATCATACGACCAATTGCATCATCGTCAAATTTGAACTGATACTTGAATACCGTTCATCTGTGCGATTTGACCGGTTGTCGCGCAAGTTGTTCAGTGTTCATGTCACGGTGTGGAGGCACCCGCATGGACATGAAAAGAGGAGGCTTATTCTTGTGTTGCCTTCAGTGCATCTTTTTGTTGTGATTCTGCTGCATTTTGTAAGGTTTGTTCGACACCTTTTGCTTTTTCAACGCTTTCCTGCATGGGTTTCACCGCGTCGACGATGGGCTGTTGCTGACGCGAACAGGCCGACAAGAGCACTAAGGCGGTCATGATCAGAAGCAGGGGGCGCATGATGTTCTCCTTGTTGGGGAATGGAATGTCGGCGAGGCGATGTTGTGATCGTGAAATTCAATGAGGCAAAGGGAGTTGCTCGCGATGGATGATGAATATTTTTTCTTCTCCGTCGGCGGTGTCGATCCAGGTCAGGGGAAGCTCTGGATAGGCAGCTTCCACGAGGTGACGGTTATGCCCCACTTCAACAGCGAGCAAGCCGCCGGGATTGAGATGACGACCGGCTTCTGCGATGAGGCGATGCACGATGTCGAGCCCATCATCACCGGCGGCCAGTGCCATGGCAGGCTCATGGCGATATTCGGCAGGTAGATTCGTCATGGATTCCTGGGTCACATAGGGCGGGTTGGAAATGATGAGATCGTATCGCTTGGCTGGTGTTTTCAAGGTGTCGAACAGATTGGACTCTATGGGTGTCACACGGTTTTCCAAACCGTATTCGGTAATGTTTTGACGTGCGACGGCGAGCGCGTCGGGTGAGAGATCGACGGCATCGATCGTGGCGTTGGGAAAGGTTATTGCCATGAGGATGGCTAGACAGCCTGAGCCTGTGCACATGTCGAGTGCGCTTCCGATTTGATCGGGGTCTTCGATCCAGGGTGCGAAATTTTCTTCCAGTACATTGGCGAAGTAGGAGCGCGGTACGATGACGCGGTCATCGACATGAAAGCGGTAATGGCCAAGCCAAGCCTCTTTCGTAAGGTAGGCAGCGGGCAGACGTTTGGCAATGCGCTGATGAAGGATGTCATGCACATTGCGACGTTCTTCCTGAGTCAGCCGGGCATCCAGAAAAGGTTCCAGACGATCATGCGGCAGATGCAGGGTATGGAGGATGAGCCAGATGGCTTCGTCATAGGCATTGTCGCAACCATGACCAAAGTAGAGTTCCGCTTCGGTAAAGCGGCTGACTGCCCAACGCAGCCAGTCGCGCAGGGTGATGAGTTCGTCGCAGAGGAGGCTCATGATATATGTCTGTATTTATATGTGTCTGTCTATTGACCCAGCAACCGATGCAAAACCCCTTCGTAGCACTGGGCAAGCGGCTCAAGATCGGTGACGCAGACGCATTCATTGACTTTATGGATGGTGGCATTGATCGGGCCGAATTCAGCGACTTCAGTACAGATGTCAGCAATGAAACGTCCATCGGATGTGCCGCCGGTGGTGGAAAGCTCTGCATGAACACCGGTCGTTGCCTTGATGGAGGCAGTGAGCGCATCAACCAGTGTACCCCGAGGGGTGAGAAAGGGCTTGCCTGAGTAATTCCATACGAGATCGTATTCCAGTCCGTGACGGTCGAGTAGGGCGTGCACGCGGTTTTTCAGGTTTTCGGGTGTGCTGGCCGTGGAAAAACGGAAATTGAACAGCACTTCCAACGCGCCTGGAATGACATTGCTTGCACCATTTCCCGCGTGGATATTGGAGATTTGAAAGGTGGTGGGCGGAAAATATTCGTTGCCTTCATCCCATTTTTCAGCAGCCAGTTCCGCCAAGGCGGCAGCAGCTTGATGGATTGGATTGCGCGCCAGATGCGGATAAGCGACATGGCCTTGTATGCCTTTGACGAGCAGCTTGCCGGAGAGCGAACCACGTCGTCCATTTTTGATGGTATCGCCCAGTTGTTGCGTCGATGTGGGTTCACCGACGATGCACCAGTCCATGCGTTCCTGCCGTGCCTTGAGTGCTTCGACCACGCGTACCGTGCCATTCACGGCATCACCTTCTTCGTCGGAGGTGAGCAGCAGTGCGATGGAGCCTTGGGGTTGTTGTGTGGCGAGAAAGCGTTCGGTTGCCACGATAAAAGCGGCCAGCGAAGATTTCATGTCGGCTGCACCGCGTCCATAGAGAAAGCCATTGCGGATTTCTGGTTGGAACGGGTCGCTTTGCCACAAGGTTCGATCTCCTGTCGGGACGACATCCGTATGGCCTGCAAAACAGAAGAGTGGAGCCGAAGTTCCTCTCCGTGCCCAGAGGTTGGATACCCCACCTTGATCCATCCGTTCGAGGGTGAAGCCCTGTGCGAGAAGTCGCTTCTCGATGAGATCAAGGCAGCCGGCATCGTCTGGCGTGATGGAGGGGCAAGCGATCAGAGTGCGTGTCAGATCGAGAACGGGGATGTTGTCATTCACATTCATTGGGATTGCGGAATTCGTTTAGAAGAACTGGGTGGTTAAGGTGAAGGAATATCCCTCTCCCTCAATTTCCTTCCTACAAGAGGAGAGGGCAGTCAGCGGTTTCACCTCGCGTCATACGCGTTAATCCATCTTGAGATTGAATTCGCTGAAACTGGTCGAGGCCATGCTCAGTGGATTGGCGGCATCCGCAGTGGCACCTACATTTTCAGGCGTCTGAATGGGGGTGCCTTGATCGTTGTGAACAAGGAACAGCAGGTTGTTTGCCGAATCTGCTGCGGCTGTGGCGGCATCCAGTGTGATCGTGCCCGTTCTGTAAAGGTGAAAGAGTGCCTGCTCAAAGGTTTGTGAGCCGGGTGTCATGCTCTTGTCCATGGCATCGCGTATGCCATCCATATCGCCTTTTTCGATCAATTCACCGATATGACGGGAGTTGCGCATGACTTCAACGGCGGGGGTGCGGCTGCCATCCGGTTTCTTGATGAGGCGTTGGGAAATAATGGCAGTGAGCGTGACGGACAAATCGGCCAAGAGAGCCGGTCGATTTTCCAGCGGATAAAGATTGATGATGCGTGACAAGGCGTGATAGCTGTTGTTGGCGTGTAGCGTGGCGAGACACAGGTGGCCGGATTGCGCATAGGCGATGGCTTGCGACATGGTGTCCTTGTCACGGATTTCGCCGATGAAAATACAATCAGGGGCTTGTCGCAAAGCGTTTTTCAATGCGAGTTTGAAGTCGAGCGTGTCGGTGCCAATTTCACGCTGGTTGATGATGGATTTCTTGTTCTTGAAAATGAATTCGATCGGATCTTCCAGCGTCAGGATATGCCCGCTTCTGCGCTCGTTGCGGTAGTCAAGCATGGAGGTGAGCGTGGTCGTTTTCCCTGAGCCGGTGGCACCCACCATCAGGATTAAGCCATGCTTTTCCATGATGATGTCAGCTAGCACGGCAGGAACATTGAGGGTTTCCAGTTTGGGGATTTCGGCAGGAATGTAGCGCACGACCAGCGCGGGGGAATGCTTTTGCCGGAAAACAGAAAGACGGTAATTTCCAACACCTTCAATGCCATGGTTGCAGTTGAGCTCCAGCGACTGTTCGAACTCGCTGAATTGACCTGCATCGAGTACTTCATGCAGCAAGCCGTTGATAATCTCGGGGGTCATGAGCTGCTGGTTGATCGGCATGGCCGTACCGTTGATTTTGATATTGATGGGCGCACCGGTTGAAATAAAAATATCCGACGCCTTTTTGTCAGACATCAACTGAAACAGTCGCTGCATTGCTCCCATCGTCGTACCCTCACGAATTATTTGACGTTAGTATGCGCCTGAATCTTCAGTCGGCGCGTAGCAGTTCGTTGATGCCGGTTTTGGCGCGCGTTTGGGCATCGACACGCTTGACGATCACTGCGCAATACAGGCTGTATTTGCCATCGGCAGACGGCAGGTTGCCGGAGACGACTACCGATCCGGGCGGTACTTTGCCGTAGTGAATTTCGCCTGTGGTGCGATCATAGATCTTGGTGCTTTGGCCAATATAAACGCCCATCGAAATGACTGAGTTTTCACCCACGATCACGCCCTCGACGACTTCGGAGCGCGCACCGATGAAGCAGTTGTCTTCAATGATGGTTGGGTTGGCCTGGATCGGCTCCAGCACGCCGCCGATACCAACGCCGCCGGAAAGGTGTACGTTCTTGCCGATCTGTGCGCAAGAGCCGACGGTGGCCCAGGTGTCGACCATCGTGCCTTCATCGACATACGCGCCGATATTCACATAGCTGGGCATCAGCACCACGTTGCGGCCAATGAAACTACCGCGCCGCGCCACGGCGGGCGGGACGACGCGAAAGCCGCCTTTGGCGAAGGTGTGCTGATCGTAATTGGCAAACTTGGACGGCACTTTGTCGAAATACTTGGTCGCACCGCCATCCATGACCTGATTGTCTTCAAGGCGGAAGGAGAGCAGAACAGCTTTTTTTATCCACTGATGGGTAATCCATTCGCCATTGATTTTTTCGGCGACACGCAAAGTACCCTGATTGAGTTCTTCAAGAATGTGAGCCACCGCCTCACCCACACGCGCAGGTGCGGTGCCGGGTTGCAGTTCGGTGCGGGTTTCCCAGGCTTGTTCGATGATTTGCTGAAGTTCGCTCATGATGTGATCCTGTAAAAAATAGAGATTTAGTGTGAGATGCTTTGACAGAAATTGGCAATGCGCTCTGCAGCTTCGAGACATTCATCGAGCCCCGCCACGAGGGCAATGCGGATAAAGCCTGCGCCCGGATTGATGCCATCCGCCTCGCGCGCGAGGAAACTGCCGGGCAAAACGACGACGTTTTGTTCATGTTGCAGGCGACGGGCAAACTCGGTGTCACTCATGCCCGCGTAACGTTGCACTGAAGCCCAGAGGTAGAAGCCAGCATCGGGGCGGCTGACATCCAGATGAGGCGCGAGCAGCGGGGTGATGCGCTCAAATTTTTCACGATACAGCCGCCGGTTTTCACGCACATGTTCTTCGTCGTTCCAGGCGATCAGGCTGGCGGCCTGCACCACCGGGCTCATGGCACTGCCGTGATAGGTGCGATAGAGCAGAAACTGGCGAATGATGTCGGCATCGCCGGCGACAAAGCCTGAGCGCAGACCGGGGACGTTGGAGCGTTTGGAGAGGCTGGAGAACATCACCAGATTGCGGTAATCATGCCGTCCCAGTCGCTGCGCGGCTTCCAGCCCGCCCAAGGGAGGCGTTTGGGTTTCGTCATAAATTTCCGAATAGCACTCGTCAGAGGCAATTACAAAATGATGACGATCCGCCAGTTCAAACAGCGTTTTCCACGCATCCAGCCCCATGACTTTGCCTGTGGGATTGCCGGGGGAGCATACATACACCAGTTGCACGCGCTGCCAGTCAGCCGCGCTGAGGTGCGCGAAATCCATGGCGAAGTCGTTGCCGGGCAAGGTGTTGAGAAAGCGCGGCTCTGCCCCTGCCAGTATCGCCGCGCCTTCGTAGATTTGATAGAAAGGGTTGGGGCAGAGCACTAGGGGAGAAGGTTGCCCTTGAGCCTGCGTGCGTGAGTCTATGAGGGTTTGCGCGAAAGCAAACAAGGCTTCACGGGAGCCATTGACGGGGAGTACTTGGGTCGCCGCATCGGGTGCGGGAATGTTGTAACGACGGCTGACCCATGCAGCAATGCCTTCGCGCAGGGCATCACTCCCTTGCGTGCTAGGATATGCAGCCAATCCGTTGAGATTGTCGATCAGCGCCCGCTGGATGAACACCGGCGTTGCGTGTTGAGGCTCACCGATCGAGAGCTTGATTTCCTTGAGCGTGCACGTCTGTGCCGGAGACTGGGCAAAAAGACGGCGTAGCTTTTCAAAAGGATAGGGCTGAAGCCGGGAAAGTTCAGGGTTCACGGGGTTGAAGAGTTGTTTTCTGGAGAACGCACGATTATATGGCAGCAGGCAAAGACAAGACAGTAGCGATCGTTTCCTTGCTGAGTGGGGCGGTGGTGTGGGGGTTGGCTTGGTATCCCTACCGGGTCTTTGAACAGGCCGGCTTGCAAGGTTTGCAAGCGACGATATTGACTTATCTGGTGGCACTGTTGCTGGGTACAGTCACGCTACGCCAGCATGTTGTCGCCATGTGGCGAGAGGGTAGCTTTACATGGCGCCTTGTTTTGATCGGTCTGGCCGCAGGGGGCTGTAATCTGGGTTATGTGCTGGCTACCCTGCAAGGCGAGGTCATGCGGGTGTTATTACTGTTTTATCTGGCGCCTTTGTGGACGGTCTTTTGGTCTTACTGGCTGCTAGGAGAGCGTCTGAACCGTTCGGGTTTTACCGTGGTGGCCTTGTCGGTGACGGGTGCGGTGACCATGCTCTGGCATCCTGAACTGGGCGCGCCCTGGCCGACGACGGGGGCTGAATGGCTGGGGCTGGTGGCGGGTTTCTTGTTTGCGTTTTCCAATGTCATGGTGCGGCAAGTGAGCCAGCTTCCGGTACAGGTCAAATCACTAGCGGTTTATCTGGGCGTGGTCGTGCTGGGTTTTTTGTGCTTGCTGGTGCTGCCGTCTGTCGATGCCTCAAGCAAGGATGCGTGGTCGGGTGCCATGCAGTCCTGGCATTGGTTGATGCTGGTGCTGGTGGGCGTGGTGCTGATGGTGGTCAATCTGGTTGTGCAGCATGGTTTGAGTCACACCCCCGCCAATCAGGCGATTGTCATTTTTCTTTTTGAATTAGTGGTGGCAGCGTTGTCTTCATGGCTGCTGGCCAGTGAGGTGATGGAACTGCGTGAATGGGTGGGTGGTGCGATGATTATTGCCGCCAGCCTGTTTTCTGGTGCGTTGGATGAGCACGAACAAGTAAAAACATGAGGCGAATATCTCAATCATGTTGATGTGTTGGTGGGCATGTCAAGACCCGGCTGATTATCAGACCCGGCTGATTATCAGCGTTTTCAATCTGATTTTTGAACAAGTCTGGTTTTTGTTTGGACGCTGGCGTCGGCAACTGGACGCGCACCAGAATACAGAACCGCCCTTGACCCTAGTCCCCGTTCGCCTGAACCACACCGCGAACCTCGGCAACATCCAGATCTACAGCCCCGGAGG
>CAYTHB010000037.1:12933-26783 GCA_964437515.1 uncultured Sterolibacterium sp. | reverse complement strand
GCGGGTAGCAGAAGATGCACTTCTGGCTGACTTTCTTGACGTGGTTGAAGTAGATTTTCTTGTACGGGCAGGCTTCCATGCAGAAGCGGAAGCCGCGGCAGCGGTCTTCATTAACCACCACGACACCGTCTTCTTCGCGTTTGACGATGGCTTGCCGAGGGCAGGCTTCGACGCAGGCGGGGTGGGTGCAGTGGTTGCAGATACGTGGGAGGTAGAAGAAGTAGCTGTTGGGGAATTCGCCACCGCCTTGGTCTTCGTCCCAGTTGGGGCCCCATTCGGGTTGGTCGCCTTGGATTTGCAGGTGGACGCTTTGGCCTTTGCCGCCGTAGAAGACTTCGTTGTGGTTGTATTCCCAAGCTTCACCGAAGGCTTTGGTGGTGGGCATTTCGCCCAACTGGGCTTCGCCTTTGGGAAAACCACCCCCCATGGCTTCCCAGTTTTTCGGGGTGCCTAGACCCGGCATGGTGTTGACGGTGTTGAAGAGCATGTATTCTTGGCCTTCGTCGCGCGTCCAGAGGGTTTTGCAGGCGACGGAGCAGGTGTGGCAGCCGATACATTTGTTGAGGTCGAGGACCATCGCCATTTGTCGTTTTGCTGTACTCATTGGGGTTTCCTATCTCGGTTGTTCGGAGGCGGGTTATTGCTTGGCGGCGATGTCGAGGGGTGCCCAGTCGCCGGAGAAGGATTTGAGGCCGCCGCGTTCTTGTTTGGCGCCGTCCCAGATGGCAACACCAAAGCGGCTGGCTTGGCCGGGTTCGAGTTGGATGATGTTGGGGGAGTCGGCACTTTTGAAGGTGCGAGCGATGATGATGGTCCAGCGGCCGTCTTTCCAGCTGGCGGAGGTGCGGACAGTTTTGTCGATGATTTGACTGGTGCCGGGACCTTGGCCGATGACTTGGTAGCCGAGGTCTTTGTCGTCGGCGCGCCAGTACCAGATGGCGATGGGGAGCCCTTGGGCACCCATGGTCATGAGGGGGGCATCTTGGTGGAGCGGGAGGGCGATGGCGGCGGCATCGGGCCAGACGCTGTTGTCGCCGTGATTGAGGTTTTGGGTGGCATCAGCCCAGCTCATGTGAAAGGCGAGGACTTCGCCGTTGTGCAGGGCGCGCATATCAACCTTGGAGGTGGCGCCGATGGGTTTCTTTTCCCAGGTGTTGCGGATGGCGGCAGTGGGTTGCATGGCGGCCGGTGTGCCGTGTAGCGGTAGTGCAACCGCTTCCGCTTGTTGCCAGACCGCATCCTGCGCGTTCAGCAGCTGTTCCACCGTCGCTGCGGCTGTATAGTTTACTTTCACTGGAGGACTCCCCTGTTCGTGGTTAGACGAGATGGCCGGTGCAAGGACTACTGCTACTGCCCGCAGCCCGATTATTTGAATATTTCTTGCTCAGCCGCTTGGTACAAAATTCAAAGTGCTGAAAAGACGCGCATCATGTTAACACGCACATTTCCAGCAATATGGAACGGTTCCCCATATTGGGTACGGATGATATCCTGCGTTGGTATCGGGTTGATGCTGTCAGCGACTTTTGCCTTCTTCCGGTTGAGGCAGTTTGGATAAGACATCAATAAGCGCCTGTGCTGAGGGCAGCAGGGATTCGATGGAATTGAACAGGAAGTGCTCAAAATGTTGAGCGACTTCGGGGGTCAGATAAATATGTCCCCGCTCATTTTTGTACACCCAACCTTTTTTGATGAGCATGTCGATTTTGCGGCGAACCGTTTCACGGGGAATGCCCGTCGCCTCGCTGATCGAAAGCGCATTGCAAGGACGCATCAGCCGTTGATGCTCGGAAACATCATTCAATACGTTTTCAGAGGCATGCGTATCTTTTTCCGCATCAAAGAAATAACCCACATTACGGGTACCAATTTCACCCAGAACGAGGTTGAGCAGCATGTCGCCACCGAATTCCCGATAAATACTACGCATATAAGGAACGGTAAAGCGGGAAAACAGGTAAGCCGCTCTGAAATAATGCTGCTCAAATTCTTCAGGATCGATGCGCATTTCTAGCTTATTCACCGTGTTCTCGATCCATCAAAGTTCGATTTCCAGACCTTCGCGTGCCAGATGGACGCAGAGCCCTTCAAGATGCCCCTCGTGCCGTTTCATGACATCCGAAAAAACGGTTTCGAGGTCATCATCACTGCGCGTGGGTTCATGATGTGTGCAGTACAAATGTCGAGCTCCCACACGTCGTGCCATCGCAATGGATGCATCGTAATATCCGTGTCCCCAACCTTTCTTGGCGGCATATTCCTCACGCGTATAGGATGTATCCAGAATCAGGACATCGACATCTTTCATGGCCTCATCGATCTCTCGTTGCCGCTCTTCCAGCATGACTTGATACGCCTCATAAGACTCATCGTTCGGTTCGTAAATATTGTAGAAAGGCTCATGATCTCCTGTGAAGAAAACCGACTTACCGTTACATTCGATCCGATAACCAAAGTCAATCACTGGATGACTCAACAGGGATGCGGTCACTGACACGCCACCGACCTGTAGTGTTTCACCGATCGAGAGGGTCGTGTAATCGATGGCTGCCTTCATCTCGGCTTCACGCACAGGAAAATAGCTGTATTGCAGCTGAACCGCCATGACCTGCTCCACCCCGTTACCTGAAACAGGGTCCAAGGAACCATATATATGAACCTTGTTACCTGGAATAAACAAGGGGGTAAAAAAAGGCAAGCCGTGGATATGATCCCAATGGCTGTGCGTAATGAAAATATGTGCATCGACGGGAAGTTCACGCAACAGTTTCTGGGCGAGCGGGAAAATGCCTGTTCCCGCATCCAGAATCAGCAATTCGCCCTGATCACCCCGTATCTCGATACATGTGGTGTTCCCCCCATAACGAACCGTCTGCGGCCCTGGGGATGGAATGGAACCCCGCACACCCCAGAATCTGATTTTCATGACGCGCTCCCCGCTTGTGCAAACATATGAGCATCCTCAACCAGCTTGGTCATATCCCCCAGCGATTTCATTATGTTTTCGATGTCAGCCTCTGCACCCTCTGATCCAAAACGCGCAGGGATAATGGGCACACCATCTGCGGAAATACAGCCCATCGAATCATAACCAAGTTTTTCAGCGATTAAGTCGGCCACAAACAGGCACTCTCCCAATGACGAAACCTGCGGTACATCATGGTGATGTGCAATACATTCAACCATGCTCTCCGGAAACTGCCAGCGCTTAACCAACATGGCTCCCACGACCGTATGATCCGCACCAATGACCCGCTCTTCCGCCTGATGCAGGGAAATACCTTCGTTGGTAGAAACATCCATCGCCTGCCGGAATTCCTCCGCCATATAGAGCGCGAAAACCACCTTGCCAAAATCATGTAACAAACCGGCAATATAGCAATCCGTCGCATCATTTTCTGGTGCATATTTTGCAGCCAGCAAACGTGTCAGGTTAGCGGTAAGCAGGGAAGACACCAGATAATTCTGCACATCGAAACCAGCTGCATTTTTTGAAGTCAGCATGCCCATGGTCGAAAATGAAAGTGCCAGAT
This sequence comes from uncultured Sterolibacterium sp., assembly GCA_964437515.1. Classification (GTDB taxonomy): domain Bacteria; phylum Pseudomonadota; class Gammaproteobacteria; order Burkholderiales; family Rhodocyclaceae; genus Sterolibacterium. Next base: position 23,250 of record CAYTHB010000037.1, on the reverse strand, counting down.
TCTTGAGTGTATTGATACCCAGATAAACGACCGACTGGTTGATGGATGTAATTTTTTTCGGCAAACCGTAATACGCCGAGTTAATAATCTTGAGCACTTTCAGCGTAATGACCGGGTCTTTCTCAATCACAGCCACCAATTCCTTGGGAAGGCAATTGATATCCCGGGTCAGCTCAATGATGGTCTGAACACTTTTAGGGAATGCAGGCATGCGCTCAACCGCGCTGCTCAAGCGCTTGCTCAGTTCAACCGAAATCTGACCCATGTCGTTTTAGTTACCCGAAGATATGTCGTCTCATTATAAGGGGGCAACAGCATCAAAACTCAAGTATCAACCCAACCCACGCCGTGCATTATTGAACATGGACAGCCAAGGACTATTCTCGCCCCAATCAGCGGGATGCCATGACATCTGTAATGTCCTAAAAATACGCTCAGGATGCGGCATCATGATGGTAAAGCGTCCATCAGCCGTCGTCACTCCCGCCAAGCCGCCGGGAGAACCGTTCGGATTGCAAGGATAAGAGGTCGCCACCTCACCGTGATGATCAATATACCGAAGCGCCCTATTGACCCGTTCCTGATGCTTGCCTTCCGTAAATTCGGCACGCCCTTCACCATGTGACACGATGACAGGCAAGCGGCTTCCCTCCATACCCTTCAAAAATATCGAGGGGGATTCAGGAATATCGACCATAACAAGGCGTGCTTCGAACTGTTCGCTGCGGTTACGTTGAAAAGTCGGCCAGTCTTCAGCGCCAGGAATGATACTGGCCAGATGGCTCATCATCTGACAGCCATTGCAGACGCCCAGCGCAAAGCTGTCCGTGCGCGCAAAAAAGGCTGAAAACTCATCATGCAAGCGATGATTGAACAGGATGGACTTAGCCCACCCCTGCCCTGCACCCAGCACATCACCATAAGAAAATCCACCACATGCTGCCAGCCCCTTGAAATCCGCAAGCTGTACCCGCCCAGACTGAAGGTCGCTCATGTGAACGTCATGCGCCTCGAAACCGGCACGAGTGAATGCTGCGGCCATTTCGACATGGCCATTCACCCCCTGCTCACGCAGGATGGCAATTTTGGGTGCAGCACCCGTGGCGACAAAAGGCGCTGCGGGTGTAAAAGTCAGATGCACAGACAATCCTGGATCTCTGATATCCAGCAGGGTGTCGTACTCTTCCTGAGCGCAGGTGGGATCATCCCGCAAGCGCGCCATGTGATAGCTGGTTTCAGCCCAAGCACGCTGCAACTCGCTTCTGCTACGGCTAAGGACGCGACGTGCATTGCGCCAGATACGAACTTCATCGGCATCATTCAGTGTGCCAATCAGATGAGATTGCCGCCCCAGTCCAGCAGCGCGCAAACATGCCATGACACGCTCGCGATGCTCGCGACGTATCTGAACCACCGCACCGAGTTCTTCTGAAAACAGCGTGGCCAAAATCCGGTCGAACAAGCGGCCATCCACGGCATCAGGTGCACGCTCCATGCCATCAACATCATTCATGAGCGGGTCGTAGCACAACCCATCGAGATTCAGCGACACCCCCACATGACCGGCAAACGCCATCTCGCACACGGTGGCAAACAGCCCACCATCGGAACGGTCGTGATACGCCAGCAACAAATCTTCGTTCGCCAGTTGTTGAATAGCTGCAAAGAAAGCACGCAGCAACTCTACATCCGCATCGGGTGCCACGTTGCCCGTCACCCCATACACCTGCGCCAAAGCCGAACCGCCCAAGCGATTCTGGCCTGCCCCGAGGTCAATCAACAACAGTTCCGTTTCACCCGCATCCGTCACGAGTTGAGGGGTCAGGGTTCGGCGTACATCCCGACTGGGTGCGAATGCGGTCACAATCAAGGATAAGGGCGCGACGACCTGTTTCTTTTCTGCCTCATTCACACCCTCTGTCCATGATGTTTTCATGGACAGCGAGTCCTTTCCAACAGGAATAGAAAGTTTGAGCTGGCGACAAAAATCCAGTGCCACCGCCTCAACCGTATCAAACAAGGCGGCATCCTCACCCCCATGTCCTGCTGCCGCCATCCAGTTCGCCGAGAGTTTGATGTCAGCGAGCTTGCCGATCGCAGCGGCGGCAATATTGGTAATGGCTTCGCCCACCGCCATACGCCCTGAAGCCGGGGCATCCAGCAATGCCAGCGGCGTGCGCTCCCCCATGGCAAAGGCTTCACCCAGCGTCGTATCAAAGCCCAAGGTCGTCACAGCGCAATCGGCGACCGGTACCTGCCATGGCCCCACCATCTGATCACGCGCCGTCATGCCGCCCACACTGCGATCACCAATGGTGATGAGAAAGCTCTTTGATGCCACGGTGGGCAGCCTCAGCACACGCAACGCCGCCTCATCGACATCGATATCATCCATGACGAAAGGCTGCGCCTCAGCCTGTTTCCGCTGAACATCGCGCAACATGCGGGGCGGCTTGCCCAGCAGCACATCCATCGGCATATCGACGGCATTATTGCCAAAGTGTTCGTCATACACCGTCAGATGACCATCACTGGTCGCCTTGCCCAGCACCGCAAACGGACAACGCTCACGCACACACAAGGCTTCAAACTCGGAAAGCCGTTCGGGCGCAATCGCCAGAACATAGCGTTCCTGCGCTTCATTCGACCAGATTTCACGCGGAGACATCCCGGACTCTTCCGTCGGCACCGCCCGCAATTCAAAACGCGCTCCACAGCCCGCATCATGCGCCAGTTCGGGCAAGGCATTGGAGATGCCGCCCGCCCCTACATCATGAATCGCCAATATCGGATTGCGCTCACCCAACTGCCAGCAACGATCGATCACCTCTTGGGCGCGTCGCTGAATTTCCGGATTCCCCCGCTGCACCGAAGCAAAATCCAGATCAGCCGTATTGGTCCCCGTGGTCATGGATGAGGCAGCCCCCCCACCCAAACCAATCAGCATTCCCGGCCCCCCCAACTGGATTAGCAGCGAGCCGTGCGGAAACCTGATCTTGAAAGCATCGCGTTCGGCAATATTGCCCAAGCCACCGGCAATCATGATGGGCTTGTGATAGCCCCGCACTTCACCTGCAAACGCCTGCTCATAAGTACGAAAATACCCCGTCAGATTGGGGCGACCAAATTCATTATTGAAAGCCGCCGCACCGATCGGGCCTTCGAGCATGATGTCGAGTGCCGAAGCGATACGTTCAGGCTTGCCATAGGAAATTTCCCAAGGCTGAACGAAATCGGGAATCTGCAAATTGGAGACCGAGAAACCACATAGCCCCGCCTTGGGTTTTGAGCCTCGCCCCGTTGCTCCTTCATCGCGAATCTCGCCACCCGATCCCGTCGACGCTCCTGGAAAGGGAGAAATCGCCGTAGGGTGATTATGTGTCTCTACCTTGGCGAGGATGTGCGTCATCTCGGTGTGATAGCGATACCCCCCATCAGCATCCGGATAAAACCGCCCGATCTGCGCACCTTCAATAACGGAAGCATTATCCGAATAAGCCACGATTGTCCCCTCGGGATGCGCCTTGTGGGTTTCACGAATCATGCCGAACAGAGACTCCTTCCGCGCTTCACCATCGATCACCCAGGAGGCATTGAATATCTTGTGCCGACAATGCTCGGAGTTTGCCTGGGCAAACATCATCAGCTCGACATCCGTTGGATTACGCTGAAGCCGCGTGAAGTTTTCTGCGAGATAGTCTATTTCGTCTTCAGACAAGGCCAGCCCCAGCTCGCTATTGGCAAGCACCAGCGCAGCGCGTCCCTGTTCGAGTAACGGCACGGTCACCAAAGGTTGCGGAGACACATGGCGAAACAAGGCATCAGCAGCATCGAAACGATCCAGCACCGATTCCGTCATCCGGTCATGCAGACAAGCGGATAAAGCGTCGTATTGCGTGCGATCCACCGTGGCATGAAATGCCGTACCACGTTCAATTCGATTAACACCTGAAAAGCCGCATTGCCGTGCAATATCCGTTGCCTTGCTCGACCAGGGTGAAATAGTCCCCAAACGGGGCGTCACCAGCAACAAAGTGCCGGCAGGTTCTGCAAGCTGTTTCGCTGGAATATCCAGCAATTGACAGAGTCTGCCTCGCTCGGCCTCATTGAGTGGCGCATTCAACTCAATGAAATACCAGTGTTCCGCGGCCAAGTGCTTGAGGCTGGGTGCAACTCCCCGCGCCTGCTCGGTCAAACGCGCCAGTCGAGTGTTTGAAAAAGCGGCACTGCCGCGCAATTTAAGAATTTCGGACATGGGAAAACCGGAATCGAAACAGACCGTTCCGACATAAAAGGAAAAGGGGGAAATTATACCCGGCAGGCAAGGTTGATCGTACTTGATGACAGACGATCACACTTATTCATACCGCAGATTGAATGAGTTTACTCAAGGCGCCATCTTGTGTTTGATCGCACGGGCAACGGACAGAGGAAACTTTGGCAAGGTGCGTAACAGCCAGGGAAGCATCTTGCGCTTGAAGCCACTGAGCGATTCGGGAATCAAGACTTCGATCAGATGCGGGCCTTTCTGGTGAATCGCGTATTCGAGTGCTTTCATCAAGGCTTCAGCCGATGAAACGCGCACACCATGAACACCCATCCCCTGTGCAAGGCGTGCAAAATTGAGAGATGGATTACCAAGGCTCAACTGTGAGCGCGCCTTTTCACCCACAGATTCGACGCCCACACGCTCCAGTTCAATATTAAGAACGGAGTACGAGGCATTGTTGAAGACAATCACAATGACATCCAGATGTTCACGCGCCATCGTCCAGAGCGATTGCACGGTGTACATGGCACTGCCATCACCCACGAGTGCCAACACAGGACGATCCGGACAAGCCAGCGCTGCCCCCACGGCATTGGGTAGCCCCTGACCAATGGCACCCCCCGTGAGGGTCAGCAGATCGTGTCGTGGTGCCCCTGCCGTCATGGCACCGAGCATCAAACCCGACGTAATGGATTCATCAACAATGATGGCATTCTCTGGCAAGCAATAGCCAATAGCCTTACAGACTTTCTCAGCAGTCAGCTTCCCGCGTGGACAGGTAGGGCGTTGAGGGGCTTGTAGTACAGGAGCGGCAGAAGTTGCACTCAATGCTTGCACGAGTTTTTCGAGACTGGCATGAACTTCCTGCTCTTCGTTTGCCAAGGTATGGATTGTGCAATGCGTTGGCAGCAACTCACTCGGCTTTCCGGGATAAGCAAAGAACGACACCGGCACTTTACAATCCACCAGAATGAGATGTTCGACATCTGCTAATTGCATCGTCGCCAGTTCTGCCAGATAGGCCAGACGCTCCACAACAGGTAAGCCTGCGCCTCGCGTCATGCGCGTCGGGAAAGTTTCGGCCATCAAACGAGTCCCCGTATGGGCAGCAATCCGGGCTGCCGCACCCAAGCTGGATTCCCGAAGGGCAAACCCGCCTAACAGTAACGCCGTTTTTTTGCCGCTGTGAAAAGCGGCGACGATACGAGCAAGCGTGTCATCATCAACGGTAGGAAGCGGTGCCGGAGGCGGAACGACACAAGGCTGCCCGCCGTCATTCCACGACACATCTGCCGGAAGAATCAAGGTTGCCACTTGCCGCTTGCGCGCGGCCACAACGGCATCCGCTGCATCCTGACACAGCATCTGTGTATATCGGGAGGTACGCACGAAGCCCGGCGACACATTACGGGCAACCGTCTCGATATCGGACTGTAGCTGGGCATCGTAGGGCACATGAAAAGTGGCATGATCGCCCACGATATTGAGTACGGGCACCCTGCCCTTGCGCGCGTTATGCAGATTGGCCAGCCCATTTCCAAGACCGCAACCCAGATGCAGCAAGGTGGCTGCCGGCTTGTCTGCCATGCGCGCATAGCCATCAGCCGCGCCCGTGGCAACGCCTTCAAAAAGGGTGAGTACGGCACGCAAGCCGGGTTCGCCATCCAGTGCAGCCACGAAATGCATTTCACTCGTACCCGGATTGGTGAAACAGATTTCAATACCGGCATCCACCAGGGTTTTTACAAGCGCTTGGGCACCATTGGACATACGATTTTCCTTCTCGGTTTCAAGCTCGACCCGCAACGATGGAACGCGAGGCGGCACCTGCCGTCAGAATACAGCCAGGAAGGAAAGTGCCTTCCAGAGATCGCTTCCCATGCACACCTCCCCCGCCAAACCCCGCCGCTTCACCCACACAATACAAGCCTTCAATGGGTCGCCCTTGTTGATCCAACACACGACTCTGCAAATCAGTACGCAGGCCTCCCAGACTTTTTCGGGTAATGAGTTGCATCTGTATCGCGATGAAAGATCCTGCCCCTTGCATTTGTATCGGGGCAGGCTTGCAGGTACGTAGCCAATCCGGGAACCACTGACGCGCATGCAAGATACGTCGTATCTGATCGTCATTGTGCAAAGATAGACCACGACTGAAGTTGGCATCGAATTGGTCAACCGTGGCTTGCAAGACGGAAGGCTGAACATCGAGCGAACAGGTCAGCGCATTCATTTTTTCCGCCAGGCCAGCAAGGCTGTCATCCACAATGAAATGCGCTGATTCTTCCTGCATCTGTCGCACCAGATTCCGATTGCCGAACAAGAGTCCCATCAGAAACGACAGAAGTTTCTTGTCGCGGATGGTCGGATTATGTTCAGCACCCGAAATGGCGAATTCCTTGATGGCAATCCGCCAGTTGAGCAGTTGCCATGTCCAGGGTTTTTCCAGTGCAGCAACGCGCTGACACAAATAGTGCGTATCAAAGCCCGTCACCAAGGGTTCCGGCCCGATGCGCTCGCCACGATGATTTAGCCATAGTGCCGATTTACAGGGAATGAGAGATAAACCATGTCCCGCGAAATGCGGATAAGGATGAGGAATACCCGCAGCATAGTTCCACATTTCACCAACATGGGTAAGACATCCCCCTTGACGATCCGCAACCCAACGATGCAGCTTTCCATCGGAAAAGGGATGAGCACCATTGAGCATGCGCTCGGGCATGGGGCGATCACTGGGCCAGTTTGCGCGACATTCCTCATGACTCCCGTTGATGCCGCCCATTGCCAGCACCACGACAGGTGCGGCCAAACGTAGCTCCTCGCCTGTCGCTTCATTGATGGCGACAGCCCCAGAGATATGCCCCGCCGTATGCTCAAGCGAAGTGATGCAATGCCGATGAAGCAGGGTCAAACATGGCCGTCCCTGCCGCCGAGTCGCATCGACATCAGCACGATGAAGTGCAGCAATCAGGCAGCGAATCAATTCGCGGGCAGTCCCCCAGATCACATGATAGCGAGGCAGACTGTTGCCTTCTCCTTGCAAACCTCGTTCCACCCAATTGACTGCACGCAAGAATCGAATGCCTTCGTTCCGTAACCAGTCATATACATCACTTCGGGAATGCTCAACGTAATATCGCACCCATTCCAGCGGCCATATTTCCGTCGTATCCAGTTCGCCAAAACGCAGCCAATCATTCAAGGCACGCTCGGGCGTATCGACAATTCCCATGCGTCTCTGCAAGGGCGTATCCACCAGTGCCATGCCACCAAAAGCCCACAAGGCCAAGCCCCCCAAGCGTTCGGGCGTATCACGATCCACCAGCACCACGGATTTGCCCGCACGCAAAACTTCGAGTGCTGTCACGATGCCCGACAATCCCCCACCGGCGACAAGTACATCTGCGGCAATTTTGGAAGTCATGTGCTGCCCAATCTGACGTTATGACGTTATGACGTTGTGACGTTGCGAAAATATGAGGATACAACGTAAAACAGTCATCTTATCAAGCAGGCATTTCTGTCCAAACGAATCCATCACCGCCAACCCCGCATGTCTGAATTTCATGCGATAGTCTCCTGTTCAACGGATTACAGAAAGCAAAAAATGCAAATCGGATTTATCGGTCTGGGGCTGATGGGTCGCCCGATGGCGGAGCATCTCTTGGCTGCAGGTCACTCCTTGCATCTCTGGGCACGTCGTCCCGCCACGCTGGATGTCTGGCAGGACAAAGCAGCTGTCACTCAACACGAAACCGCAGCAGCCGTCGCAGCGCAATCCGAAGTCGTCATTACGATGGTCGCCGATGCACCCGATGTCGAGCAAATCACCCTCGGTGCTCAGGGATTGTGTGCAGGTGCTCATACCGGATTGGTGATTGTCGACATGAGCACCATTGCCCCAACAGCCGCACGTGATATTTCAATGCGACTGAACGAACATGGCATCGACTTTCTGGATGCCCCTGTTTCAGGCGGTGAGATCGGCGCGATCAATGCCAGCCTGACCATCATGGTTGGGGGAAAACATGAGGTATTTGAACGAGTACGCCCATTGCTAGAGTGCATGGGGCGCACCATCACTTATATGGGTACATCGGGTGCCGGACAAGTCACCAAAGCCTGCAACCAAATCCTTACCGGAATCACCATCACTGCCGTTGCCGAATCCTTGAATTTCGCCCATGCCAATGGGGTTGATCCTGCTGCTGTTCGCGCCGCATTACTGGGTGGATTTGCCAACAGTCGTATCCTTGAATCTCATGGATTACGCATGCTGGACAGGCACTTCACCCCCGGATTCAAGGCATGGATGCACCGCAAGGATATGCGCATCGTCATGGAAGAAGCACAACATCTGGGGCTGGTGTTACCCGTCTCTGCCGTTACCGCACAAATGTTCAATGCCTTGGTGGGCAGCGGCCTAGGCGATGAAGACTCCATCGCCATGCTCAAACTACTGGAACAACTGAGCGGATTCACTGATCGCGATGCACCGGAAGCGGCATCATGAAAAATCCATGCGCCAGATACAAGGCTTTATTGCCATGTAAATAGTTCAACGAACGGGCATCGAAGGCGGTATTGAAGCTGCTTGTATCGCTGGGACTGAACAGACCGACCGTCGGGAATACCCGCTGGCCGTTCTAGAACATGTTGTCGGAAAGAATAATCTGGTGGCCAAAATCGACATTAGCAATCAGCTTGACGTCGGTGAAGTCAGCCTTTGTATTGGTGCCCAGGCCATTGAAAGTCAGTTCAAACACCTTGTATTCGCCACGATTAAGGTTATTTTCAACCATGACCACCGCCTTACCCACACCGCCAACCAGAGAAGCATCCACGCCATCGGTATAGAAATTTGTGGCGTTCAGGGTGGAGTTAGTGATGCCGCCGTAGTTGGAGAAGCCGATGTTGGTGCTATTGATGGCAGCTTTCAGCTTGGCGGCGTTGAGGCCAGCGAAGGTAGCAAAGAGAGTGTTAAAGGAGAGACCCGAGAGTTGGGTGACTGAGTTGGCTTCCACGATGTTATCCGTATTGACCGTGAAGGGGATCAGGTTTTGCGATGCGGGCAAGCCAGCGTCTTCTGCACGATACTGTCCGGTGAGGTAGCTGGAGAAGTTCAGGTGGTCACCGTTGTTGCCCAGTGCGGTGGAGGCATCGGAGAAGTTCACCACGGTTTTGTTGCCCAGATCGTAGTTCTTAAAGACCAGTGTGTCGTGGCTGTTGGTACCCGTCCCCATGACGAGAACGTCGTTACCCGTGCCCAGATCGATAACGCTGTCGCTGCTTGTGGCACTGTTGGTGCCGTTGGCAGTGAGATTCTGGCGGGTATCCATACCGTTCGTGCTATTGGCGGACATCACAGTAATCGCATTGGCGATTTGTGCCGTGAGGATAGTGGCCTGGTCGTTTTGTGAATAGGCCTTGTACGCGGTGAGCGCAGCGTTTTGTTCGGCTCCAAAGAGGGTGGTGAGATCGGTGGCACTGACGGTAATGCGCAGGTCGCTTGCGCTGAAGTCGCCATCAATCAGCGCGTTGATGTCCAGCGTATTGGTGAGACCATCCTGAGCCGAAACCAACTTGCTGAGAACCGGGTCACTGTTGATCGCGTTTTTGATGGCCTGATTGATGTTGATCTGTGTCACGGAACTATTGGTCTCGGCAGGAATATCGACCACGACTTCAAAACCGTTGTCATAGTTGTTGGCCACGCTGTCGGCGACAGCGGTGGAGGTGACGCTGCTCGCTGCATTCGGGCCCACGAGCGCAACCGTTAGCTTGCCCTTCCAGATAAAGCCTGCGTTAAGAGTGGCATTGGCAGTGCCCACGAGCCACTTGGCACCGATGGTGCCACTATTTTCAATATAGACGGTGTCGTTGCCATCCCCAGCATTGACGGTGAAGTTACCGGCACCAGGGGCACGAATGGTGTCATCACCCACCCCTCCATTGAGGGTGGTGTTGGTGGAGCCACCCGTCGTTCCACCCGTCGTTCCACCCGTCGTTCCACCCGTCGTTCCACCCGTTGTGCCACCCGTTGT
>CAYTHB010000037.1:0-12833 GCA_964437515.1 uncultured Sterolibacterium sp. | reverse complement strand
CCACCCGTCGTTCCACCCGTCGTTCCACCCGTTGTGCCACCCGTTGTTCCACCCGTTGTTCCACCCGTTGTGCCACCATCATTAGGCACAGGAACCACCGCAGTGTCTGTCACCGAGGAGAGTGTCGTGCCACCCAGAGTCATCGTACCGCCGGTCGCAAACTTGACGGCGACCGAGCCATCGGAAAAAGCAAGCTGTGAGCCATCGACATCTTCCTGTACTGTAGAAGTGCTCACCAAAGCGCCAGCCTTGTAAATTTTCAGGGTGTTACCAGACTGCTTGAATGTGAAATCAGCCACATTACCGATCAGATCGATACGTTCAATATTCTGATCCAGCGTGACGCCCAGAACGCCTTCGCTGATGATGACTTTTTCCATTCCACCCGGACGCCCATAAACCGTGGCTGGATTTAAGAGAATGAAGGATTCGTTTGCATCAAGATAAAGCTTGCCCATATCAACACCTCCTGAAACAGATAAGGGGCTGCATAAAGCGTAGCCATCACCACGATGCAATGGCGCGATAACATGGTCGAGCGACCATGATGTCATTCAATATGCATTAAATGTAAATGGTCAGTGTAGCATCAACCATCATGCCAAGCACGGTCAGATGTCACAGGACAGATGTCACAGAGATTTCTGAAATACGCTGTGATTTGGGTGAAATTGGCTCTATTGATACGGCACAGATAATCTTGAAAACTCCGTTCGTGCTGAACCTGTCGAAAGATCAAAGAGCACGAGGTTTTACGCATGAATTAGATTTTTTAGAATGATATTTCTTGATCTTCGCATCGCGCTCCGGTAAGGTGCGCGCCCTTGTTTGAACAACCGCAGGAACCGCCTCGACATGTTGCCTCCGATACACGAACGCATTGCCACTGAACTCAACGCACGCCCCCAGCAGGTCGCTGCCGCCATCGAACTCATTGATGAAGGTGCGACCGTACCCTTCATTTCACGCTACCGTAAGGAAGCCACCGGCGGGCTTGATGATACCCAGATGCGATTCCTTGAAGAACGTCTCGCTTATCTGCGCGAACTGGAAGAACGACGCACCAGCGTCATTGCCAGCATCGAGGAGCAAGGAAAACTCACAGATGCACTCCACACCGAACTTCTTGAGGCCGATACCAAACAGCGGCTTGAAGATCTCTATCTACCCTACAAACAGAAACGCCGCACCAAAGCACAAATTGCTCGTGAGGCGGGCTTAGAACCTTTGGCGGATGCCTTGTTGAATGACCCGACACGCACACCAGAAACCGAAGCCACAGCGTATATCGATGCAGAAAAAGGGGTTCCGGATACCAAGGTCGCCCTTGATGGCGCACGTCAAATTCTCATGGAACGCTTTGCAGAAGATGCTGCGCTACTCGGTGAACTACGTGAACGTCTGCATGACGAAGGCATCGTGACTTCAACGATCGTGGAAGGCAAGGAGGAGGCCGGGGCAAAATTTCGTGATTATTTCGACTACACCGAAGCACTGCGTGATATTCCCTCGCATCGTGCGCTTGCCTTGTTCCGTGGCCGCAATGAAGACTTTCTCCGTCTTGCCCTGAAAATGCCGGATGAATTGCAGGATCCACCGCTATCCAGCCCCTGCGAACGGCGTGTCGCAGCACACTTCGGTATTCGTGATGAAAAACGTCCAGCCGATCGCTGGCTGCTGGAAACCGCCCGATGGGCATGGATGGTAAAAATCTCGCTGCATCTCGAACTTGAGCTGATGAATGCTCTGCGCGAACGTGCCGAGACCGAAGCCATCCACGTCTTTGCACGCAATCTGAAAGACTTGCTACTCGCAGCACCTGCCGGTCCTCGGGCCACCATGGGGCTCGATCCCGGTATTCGTACTGGCGTCAAGGTCGCCGTTGTCGATGCCACGGGCAAGCTGCTGGATACGGCAACCATCTATCCTCATGAGCCACGTCGCGATTGGGACGGCGCCTTACACACCTTGATGCAACTGGCGAAGAAACACCATGTCGATCTCATCAGCATCGGCAATGGCACGGCTTCGCGTGAAACCGACAAGCTGGCAGCCGACCTCATCAAACAACTCCCCGATCAAAAAATCAGCAAAATCGTTGTTTCCGAAGCGGGTGCCTCGGTGTATTCCGCCTCCGAACTGGCCGCACGCGAGTTCCCCGATCTGGATGTCAGCTTGCGAGGGGCGGTTTCCATCGCCCGACGACTTCAAGACCCCTTGGCCGAACTCGTCAAGATTGATCCGAAATCCATCGGCGTGGGGCAATATCAGCATGATGTCTCACAAACCCATCTGGCGCGCACACTGGATGCCGTGGTCGAAGATTGCGTCAATGCCGTGGGGGTGGATGTCAACACGGCGTCTGCTCCTTTGTTAGCGCGCATATCCGGCCTCAATGCGGGTCTGGCTGCCAACATCGTCACCCACCGCGACGCCCACGGCCCCTTCCCCAACCGCAAGGCCTTACTGAATGTCCCTCGTCTGGGTGAAAAGACTTTTGAACAAGCCGCTGGTTTTCTGCGAATCAATCACGCCAAAGCGGATGGCACCGATACCAACCCGCTCGACGCCTCCAGCGTGCACCCGGAAGCCTATCCGCTCGTCGAGCGTATTCTTGCTGACATCAAAAAAACTGTGCGCGAAATCATTGGCGATATCGCAGTGCTCAAGAAACTCGATGCCCGAAAATACACCGACGAGAAATTTGGCCTGCCCACCGTACAGGACATTCTCAAGGAACTCGAAAAACCTGGTCGCGACCCGCGGCCTGAATTCAAGAGTGCCACCTTCCGCGATGGCATCGAAGACATCAAGGATCTACAGCCTGGGATGCTGCTGGAAGGCGTCGTGACCAATGTCGCCAACTTTGGCGCATTTATCGACATTGGTGTCCATCAAGATGGCCTGGTGCATGTTTCCGCGCTGGCCAATCGCTTCGTGAAAGACCCTCACGAAGTGGTCAAGGCAGGCGATGTGGTCAAGGTCAAGGTCATTGAGGTTGATATCAAACGACAACGCATCGCGCTGACCATGCGGCTGTCGGATGAAGCGGCACGAGGCACACCGAATGGAAAGCCCAGCGAAAACTCAAGCCAACCTTCTGGAAATACGAGGCGACACCCCTCCGAAAAAGATGCGCGAGCGACACGTCCTGCGCAACGTTCCTCCATGCGCTCATCCGAACCCGAACCCGTGGGCGCCATGGCCGCTGCCTTTTCAAAGCTTTCTGCACTGAAAGACAGAGCATCCTGATTGCCTTGCAACATCACAACCGCAGCAGCATCCATGACAATGCGATGGAGCTGCTGCGTCTTTCGTGTTTATTTACTTATTTACTTATTTACTTATTTACTTATTTACAAAACGTAGCGTGCCAGATCCTCACGTTGCGAGAGATCCTTGAGCCGTCCATCGACATAGGCGGCGTCAATCACAACCTCTTCCTGAAGATGACGGGCGGTGTCGAAGGAAATTTCTTCCAGTAATTTTTCCATCACCGTATGCAGGCGGCGCGCACCGATATTTTCAGCACGTTCATTGACGGCATGAGCAATCTCGGCCAGACGGGTGATGCCCTCATCAGAAAATTGCAAACGCACACCTTCCGTACCTAGCAATGCCTGATACTGGCGCGTGAGGCAGGCATCGGTACTGGTCAGGATACTGGCGAAATCCTCAACCGACAGCGAGGACAATTCAACCCTTATCGGGAATCGTCCTTGCATTTCGGGGATCAGATCCGAGGGCTTGGAGAGATGAAAAGCACCACTGGCGATGAACAGAATATGGTCTGTCTTGACCATGCCATACTTGGTCGACACGGTCGTGCCCTCCACCAATGGCAGCAAATCACGCTGTACACCCTGACGTGAAACATCGCTACCGTGGCTATCCTGGCGTGTGGCAATTTTGTCGATTTCATCGAGGAAGACAATCCCGTTTTCTTCCACGTTTTTCAATGCCTGTGCCTTGACTTCATCATCATTGATGAGCCGCGCAGCTTCTTCATCCGCAAGCAGTTTCAAGGCATCCTTGATTTTCAGTTTTCGTGTTTTGCGCTGGTGATTTCCCATGTTCTGAAACATTCCCTGAATTTGCTGGGTCAGGTCTTCCATACCGGGCGGCGCGAAAATTTCCATATGCGCTACCGAAGCAGCAACTTCGATTTCAATTTCCTTGTCATCGAGTTCACCTTCACGCAATTTCTTGCGGAATTTCTGGCGCGTCGGGTTCTCTTCACTGGCTTTCGATTCATCAGGCTCCGTATCAAAGCCCACGGGACGTGCAGCAGGCAAGAGCACATCCAGCACACGATCTTCCGCCGCATCTTCTGCACGATTACGCAGCGCAGTCATGGCTTTTTCGCGCCCTTCCTTGATGGCGTTTTCCATCAAATCGCGAATGATGGTGTCGACATCCCGCCCCACATAGCCGACTTCCGTAAATTTTGTCGCTTCCACCTTGATGAACGGGGCATGCGCCAGCCGCGCCAGCCGTCGTGCAATTTCAGTCTTGCCCACGCCTGTTGGCCCGATCATCAGAATGTTTTTCGGTGTGATTTCATTACGCAAGGGCTCAGCCACCTGAGCGCGTCGCCAGCGATTACGCAAGGCGATGGCCACCGCACGTTTGGCGGCGGCCTGTCCAACGATATGCTTGTCGAGTTCCGAGACTATCTCGGCAGGGGTCATGTGGGTCATGGATTCAGCAAATCAAAAATGTAAAAAACAAATGTGTACATCACAATCTCAGCGACCGTGAAAGATTCACAACAAATCAATCCAGCGTTTCAATCAAATGGTTCTGATTGGTATAGATACACAGGTCGCCTGCAATGGAGAGCGATTTCTTGACGATTTCGGCAGGTGACAATTCAGTATTTTCCAGCAGTGCACGCGCTGCCGATTGCGCATAAGCACCTCCGCTGCCAATCGCAACGATGCCCAACTCCGGCTCCAGCACATCGCCATTCCCTGTAATGACCAGTGAGTTTTCACGATCAGCCACCGCCAACATGGCTTCCAGACGGCGCAGCATACGATCGGTGCGCCAGTCCTTTGCCAATTCCACAGCAGAGCGCAACAAGTTTCCCTGATGCTTTTCCAGTTTGGCCTCAAAGCGTTCAAACAGGGTGAAGGCATCGGCGGTTCCCCCGGCAAAGCCGGCAAGAATGCGCTCGTTATAAAGACGGCGCACCTTGCGCGCGCTCGCCTTGATGACGATGTTACCCAATGTCACCTGACCATCGCCTCCCAGTGCCACATGCGAGCCACGTCGAACCGAAAGGATGGTCGTACCACGATATTGTTCCATATTAGGTCTTTCAACTTTCAAATACCCGCGCGCCACAGTATGGACACACGATGCAGGAAAAACATTAAGCCACGTCAAACGTGACGTGATTCAGAGGCAGGTTGTCTCCACGACGGCCTGCTTGGCGATGCCCGCCATTTCAAGCATCGCGGCCACCAAGTGGCTGCAATTCAATAAATGCACGCTGCGTGGCTCAGTCACATCTGCCAAGGTCTGCCTCAGCATCATCACCGATTTTTCATCAATGCGACGCAAACGCGCCAGATCAACGGTCATCGGTTCGGCAAGATGCGCATGAGCCAAGCGATGGCTTATGGCAGAAAACTCGCCGACGCCTGCGTCTAGTAAGTCACCGGACAAACTCAAGGTGTCATCCGTGCCACGCTGGGCTTCTGAAGCCAGCATCTGCTCAGACAATGCCGACGCTCCCTTGCGTTTGAGTGCAATCCAGGAAGGCGGAGAGACTTCAAAAGTGACCGCATAATTGACGGCAGTTTCTTCAAATGAATCCAGCAAACCCAGCCCTTGATAAAGTTCCAGCAACAACAACCACATGGCTTCATCGGCACGCTGCCCTACCACCAGCTTATTCTTGACAAGGCTCGCCAGATCTTCTGCTCCGCTCAAATCCAGTTCACAAGTGCCATTTTTCAGGGCATGAACAAGATCCAGCAGCAACTGGCTTCCTCCTTGATCGACATTCTTGATTTTTGAAACATCGATCCGCAATGACGAACGTGTACGCGCCACTTCTCGCAATTTTTCAAGCTGGGCAGCACTTCGCGCACTCAGGCTTCCATTGATGGTCACACTGGCACGCCCTCCGGTGTTCATCGCACTCGCCGTCGCCGTGGTACTCGCATTCACGGACTGGGCATTCCAGGCCGGAGGCGATTTCTCAAATTTTTCTGCATACGCCAGCGCACGACGATCAAAGCATTCCTGAGCCCCGGTGACACGATAAAGATCAAACAACATCCACCAAAGCCTTTCAGCGGCAGCATCACGGGAATCGCGAAAATCGCCCATCAACTGCTCTTCCAGTATCTTGAGCGCCTCATCAGTATGCCCATCGGCATAAGCGCGTGCCACCTGTTCAACGACAATATCCAATCTGACCACAGGAAAAGTCTCCTGCAAGACGAGACTGCC
Source organism: uncultured Sterolibacterium sp. (assembly GCA_964437515.1). Taxonomy (GTDB): domain Bacteria; phylum Pseudomonadota; class Gammaproteobacteria; order Burkholderiales; family Rhodocyclaceae; genus Sterolibacterium. The sequence goes on along the minus strand of CAYTHB010000037.1, from coordinate 6,368 downwards.
CGATGGCGTTCCTTCCAGTGAAAAGGACGACAGCGAAACAGGTGCGACCCTATCTGCATCATGCGGATTGGCCGTGGACGCAGAAATGTCTGAAGAGACAACAGGCTCGAAAGACTCCGTCCATCCTGGCTGTTCTGGCAGTTTTGGCAAATCCGGTGAATCCAAAGGCTCCAGCATCAGCTCCGGCCTGCTTTCAGGCTGCGGAGGCACAACAGGGGCTGGAGCTGGAGCTGATTTGACCGGTTTCGTAAAATCAAGCGACAGAAAATCGTCCTCATCACCTGTGCCTTGGGCAAGTGATGAGGAAGACATCGGATTTGAAGATGGAGAACCCACGAAATGTAAAAAGTGGCCGTAAGATTGTCGTCAGGCTGGCAAGCGGCTTGTTATTCCAACCTTCCCGTAAAAGCTAACTTTTAACACACCCTCACCAGAGTCGCAATGGAAAGGGTCAAGGAATGAGGCAAGAAAATCAACATGAAGAGAGTCATAACAAAGGGATTTCCCGTCCACGCACTTTCAGGGTGTTGCGTGCGCAGTTCCAGTCCGGGAAGACCCGTGACACCACCGCCCAGAACTTCGGGCTATGATTCATTTCAAGCAGATGCGCCAATTCATGCACGATGACATAGTCGATGAGTTGCTGAGGCAGGTGGATGAGTCGCCAGTTGATGCGTATGCCGCTTTTCAAACTACAGCTCCCCCATCGGGTTCGTGCGCTGGATAGTCTCAAAACAGGAGGCTTCAGCCCCATGTGCTGCGCATAATGATGTAACCGTGCTTCAAACAGGGAAAGTGCACGATGCTGCACGGCTCGACGGACTATCTTGCCCAAATCGGCCTGCGTCGCGCCCATGCTCACGACGACCATTAAATGATCGTCATGCCAATGACAATGACCATGGCGACGATCTTTATCTGGCACCCTGGAAAGACGAAGCTCAATCTCGCCTCCCAGCCAAGACAGACGCGCACCATCCTGAATCACGAAATGACGATTTGCATTCCGAATGTTATGTTCCGCGAGCTTTTCCAGTATCCATGCGGTGTGGGTCTGTATGAAGACATCGATGTGAGCGATGCGAGTGCGCGCGGGAGCGCCCACCAGCAGCCCCCGGTCATCCACCGTCAGCGACATGCGGCGCCGACCTTGCCCCTGACGCAGTGTGTAAGACACCACTCGCGTGCCCAATTGCACATGACGCAAGCTTGTTGATGTTGAGGTTGACGGCGGCGTCGGTGTTTGTATTTTCAGGCGAGATGCAGTGAAATCAAACAAGGAGAGCTGTTCAAAAACAGGCCACGGATTCATGATTCGATGGAGCTCCACAAATCTGCCGTCACGGGCGACTCCACCAATCGCCTCAAAGCCATATCCACGCTCTGGCGGATGACATCCGGCGACTGCTCAACGAGGTGCCAGTTGAAACGTAATGAGCCATTGGAATGACGTTGCACCCAATCTGTTTGTGCAGAAAAAGAAAGCGACCAGTCCGGCACACGACAATTCAAATACTGTGCTGTCATCGTCAATGTCTCTGCTATCACCCGTTGCGCTTCCTGACGCAACCAGGCTTCTACCGCATCCTGTATCTGTCGCGCCACGGCTCCGGGCGGTAGCGACAGATGCAACCTTCCTTCAAGCAACTGCGGGGTCTGGAAGGCTGTATCGAGACACAAAATTACGGAGCTACCCTGATACGTCAACGTCATTCCGTTGTGCCAAAGATCCGGCCTATCGGATTCTCTTGTCTCCAGACGTAGGGCGAGCTGCTGTCCAGAATGCGGTCGCATCCCCTTGGCTTTATGTTTATGAGCTGACAGGTTTTTCATGAAGCGCCTGAGCCCCCTGATGCACATTCAGCTCCGTCACATACAAATGTGGGCTGATACGCGCCATTTCCGTTCGTATCCAGGACTCTACGCGACGATTCACTTCATCGGCACGCAGCCCCGCCGTTTCGATAGCCGGACCAATGCTGACCGTAATCACACCGGGCGTTTTGAAGAAAGCATTACGCCCCCAGAACTCGCCTGAGTTGAGCGCAACCGGCAGCACCGGTGCGTCTGTCTTGACCGCCAGATGAGCTCCGCCCACTTTGAAATCACGGTGTTGTCCTGGTTCAGTGCGTGTGCCTTCAGGAAAAATAACGATGGAATAGCCTTGTCCCAGGCGCAACCCTCCTTGTGCCACCAGATCGCGCAGTGCCTGCTTGCCCGCCTTGCGATCAACGGAAATCATGGGGATAACGGCCAGTGCCCACCCAAAAAAAGGCACCTGCCAGCGCAACTCTTTCTTCCAGACAAACAGGCACAGCGGAAAGATCTGTTGGAGCACCACGGTTTCCCAGGCGGATTGATGCTTGGCGAGGATCACCGCCGGTTGTGCAGGAATGTTTTCCGCGCCCACGACGCGATAGCTGATACCCAGTAAATTTTTGATGAGCCAACTTGCCAGAGATACCCACGGCACAGCGGTATAGCGGCGGGCGCGATGCGGCAGGGGAAAGCAGAAAATCATCAACAGGGCATAAGGCGGCGTGACGATCAGCATCAGCAGCAAAAACAGGATGGAACGCAGCGTGTTCATGCCGTCAGACTCGCGGCCACCGCTGCCAGATCAGGAAAAACCAGCGTCGAGAGAGGTAATTCCGGATCATCCACGGTCTTTTTCCCCTTGCCCGTCAGCACCAATATCGGTTGCGCCCCAATCGCATCCGCTGCCTGCAAATCCCGCAAAGAATCTCCCACCAGCGGCACACCCGTCAAATCCATGTTGTAACGTGAGGCAATTTCATGCAGCATACCCGGCTTGGGTTTGCGACAGGCGCATTGATCGGATTGGGTATGCGGACAAAAAAACACTGCATCGATACGAGCCCCCGCTTGCATCGCCGCTTTCATCATCTTGTCGTGGATGCTGTTGAGCGTATCCATCTCAAACAAACCACGGCCAATTCCCGATTGATTGGTCGCCACCACCACCCGATAGCCCCATTGGTTCAGCCGCGCAATCGCCGCCATACTGCCCGGAATGGCGCGCCATTCCTCGGGGGACTTGATGAACTGATCGGAGTCGTAATTGATGACACCGTCACGATCGAGAATGATGAGTTTCATAGCCTGGAAATATCAGCCACCTGATTCATCAAACCCGCCAGTTGATTGAGCAGGGCAAGACGATTCTGCCGCGTCAGCGGGTCTTCGGCCATGACCATGACATCTTCAAAAAAGCCATCGACCGCCCCCCGCAAGCCCGCCAATGCCGTCAATGCCTCGGTGTAGTCCTCGCCCGCCACCAGCGAATGTATCCGTGGCGTGATCGCGATTACCTGGTTAAACAGGGTTTTCTCTGCCGGCTCTTGCAGCAAAGCGATGTCAGCGGCATGACCCAGCACCGCACCTTCAGCCTTCTTGAGCAGATTGACGATGCGCTTGTTCGCGGCCGCCAAGGCCTCGGCTTCGGGCAATGCCATGAACACCCGCACGGCTTCCAACTTCGGGATCACCAGATCAATCCGCGTCGGCTTTTGTGCCAGCACCGCATCGACAGCACTTTGCGCATGTCCCGCATCACGCAGCAAGCCACGCAGACGCTCGAGCATAAACTCAAACAACTGCGCTTGCGCCTCCGGCTGCCCACGATTGAGCTCCACAGCCGTCGCGATGAGCACATCCAGCGGCAAGGGCAGCGGCGTTTCCATCAGGATCCGCAACACGCCCAATGCGGCACGACGCAGACCGAAGGGATCCTTATCGCCCGTGGGAATCTGGCCGATGCTGAACAAGCCCGCCAGTGCATCGAGCTTGTCGGCCAGCGCGACCGCACAGGCGACATTACCTTGCGGCAAGGTATCACCGGCAAAACGCGGCTTGTAGTGTGACTCGATGGCATCCGCCACCGCCGCCGGTTCACCGTCATGCAAGGCGTAATAACGCCCCATGATGCCTTGCAGCTCGGGGAATTCGCCGACCATGTCGGTGACCAGATCGGCCTTCGCCAGCAAGGCCGCGCGCTCGGCCTGCGCGGCATCCGTGTTGAGCATGGTGGCCGCCTGACGGGCGATGCCGATCAGCCGTTCGATGCGCTCACGCTGCGTGCCCAGCTTGTTGTGATAGACGACGCGACCGAGCTTTTCGACGCGCTGTGCCAACGGCGTTTTGCGATCCGTCTCAAAAAAGAACTGGGCATCCGCCAGACGCGGACGCACGACGCGCTCATTGCCACCGACCACCGCGGAGGCATCCGCCGGGCGGATATTGCTGACGATGAGGAATTGATGCGTCAATTTGCCCTGCGCATCGAGCAAGGGAAAATATTTCTGATTGGCCTTCATCGTCAGAATCAGACATTCCTGCGGCACAGCCAGAAACCGTTCCTCAAAACGCCCGAGCAACACATTGGGGCGTTCCACCAGTGCAGTGACCTCATCGAGCAGGGCGACATCATCAATCGCCTGCGCGCCGGCCAGTGCCGCAGCCGCGGCCAGTTGTCGGGCAATCTCAGCACGACGTGCAGCAAAGCCCGGAATCACCGCACCTTCGCGCTCCAGTTGTGTGGCATAACTATCGGCATCCTTGAGCACGATGGGATCGACGCTGGCCTCAAAGCGATGACCATGCGTCTCACGACCCGCACTCAAGCCCAACACGCTAATCGGCACGATCTGCTCGCCATGCAGTGCCACCAGACCATGGGCGGGACGCACGAAATTCACGCTGCTCCAGCCGTCCGCCAGCTGATAGCTCATCACCTTGGGGATCGGCAAGCGGCTCAAGGCCAGCGTCACCGCCTCCTGCAAGCCTTCGACGAGCGTCGCCCCCGGACGGGTGCGATCAAGAAACAGAGTTTCCGCCTTGCCCTCGCCTTCACGACGCAACTGGCTCACAGCTAAACCTTCTGCGCCCAAAGCGACCAGTTTTTTCAGCAAGGCCGGTGTCGCCTGCCCTGCGCCATCCAAGCCCACCGCCACGGGCATCAGCTTATGGGCTTCCTGCCGCGCGGCGGCCTGCGCCAGCACCTCGGGGATGTGCACCGCCAGACGGCGCGGGCTGGCAAACATTTGCAGTCCCGTTTTGGCTGTCGCTGCGACGAGCTGCTGCTTTTCCAGCTGGGTAAAAATTTCCTCGGCAAACGCCTGCCCGAGCCGTTCCAATGCCTTGGGCGGAAGTTCTTCGACAAACAATTCGACCAGCAGATTTTTATGCGTATGGCTCATGTCAGGCCTCCTTCTTTGCGGCCAGTTGTGCCATTTGTGCCAGGACTTCATCCGCGTGTGCCTTGGGCGCCAAGGGGAAGCCTAGACGCGCCCGGCTATCGACATAGCTTTGCGCCACACTGCGCGCCAGATTGCGAATGCGACCGATATAAGCGGCACGTTCGGTCACCGAAATCGCTCCACGCGCATCGAGCAAATTAAAGGTGTGCGCCGCCTTGAGTACCTGTTCATAGGCCGGTAGCGCAAGCTTGGCGGTCATCAGATGTTGCGCCTGTTTTTCATACGCGCTGAATGCAGTAAACAAAAAATCGGCATCCGAATGCTCGAAGTTATAGGCCGATTGCTCGACTTCATTCTGGTGATACACGTCACGGTAGGTCAGTCCCTCCGTCCAGCGCAGATCGAAGACATTTTCGACCCCTTGCAGATACATCGCCAGACGCTCCAGACCATAGGTGATTTCACCGGTGATCGGCTTGCAGTCGATGCCGCCGACCTGCTGGAAATAGGTGAACTGGGTAACTTCCATGCCATTCAACCAAACTTCCCAGCCCAGCCCCCAAGCTCCCAGCGTCGGATTTTCCCAGTCATCCTCAACAAAACGGATGTCATTTTTTTTCAAGTCGAAGCCCAAGGCTTCAAGCGAGCCGAGATACAGTTCAAGGATGTTTTCCGGCGCGGGCTTGAGCACCACCTGATACTGGTAGTAGTGCTGCAAACGGTTCGGGTTCTCGCCGTAACGTCCATCCTTGGGACGGCGCGAGGGCTGCACATAGGCAGCCTTCCACGGCTCGGGCCCCAGCGAACGCAAAAAGGTAGCGGTGTGACTGGTGCCTGCCCCCACTTCCATGTCATACGGCTGCAACAACGCGCAGCCCTGCTCACTCCAGAATTTCTGCAAGCGCAGGATAATTTCCTGAAACGATGGCGTAGTGCTCATCGACTTACCTCGTGGCCAAAATCACAAAGCTGCGATTTTAACGGGTATACAAAGGATTCCGTCGTTTTCGGTTCATCCAGAAAACAATTCTCGGTTTTTTTTAGCGTGAAATACAGAAATCAGAATCGGGTTGAAGTTTCGAGCGTAGCGAGCCAATCAGTAGCCGCCCCTTGAGGGGGCGCAGGCGGGGTTTCACGGAGCACTGCTCC